>JAGRMG010000072.1 GCA_020441385.1 Paracoccaceae bacterium | reverse complement strand
TCGGCTCGCCCGGTTCCCAATGGGCCTTCAGCGAGGTGCCCCAGCCCAGCTGGCTGTCATAGCGATGCCCTTGCGGAGCAAGCTGGGCCAGCATCGCCGGCATGTCGCGCCCGACCAGGCTGTGCCCCAGGTGATAGACCCGCAGCGGCGCCTCGGGCGCGCTCAGCGGCAGCGCCAGCGCGGCATCGACCTCGGCCGCATCCAGGCGCGCGGGGGCGCGCGGCCAAGGCCACCATGCCAGCACCAGCACGGCGGCAATCAGGAAAGGAAGCATACGCAAGAACATTCGTCGCGAATTCCCGGTTTCTCCGGCACCGTTCTAACCTGTCGCGGCGCGGGTTTCACGCTGGAAGCGACATCGCCGTCACGATCAGCCCGGCGCCGATGGCAAACCGACCCGCCAGGCGGGTTCCGGCCGCGAAGGGCGGCACGGCGGCAGCAAAGCGCGCCTCGAACCGACCGGTGCTTAAATCGGGGGAGATTTCCAGCATCTCGAACCCGAACAGCGTTCGGCTTTGGCCGTACTGGCACTTGTAGGCGCATTCCTTGGCCGAAAAGATCAGCCGCGCCATGCGCCCGGCCTGCGCGCGTGCCAGGCCCGACAGCCAGGCGCGTTCGGTTTCGCTGCAAATCGTGGCGACGAGGTCGGTCTCAAGCCCCGCGTCTTCCTCGACATCCACGCCCAGCGCGCGAACCCTATCGCTGCGCGCGACCGCCGCGAGGCATGCGGTCTCGCAATGCGATATAGAGCCGGTCAGCCCCTCGGGCCAGACCGGCGCCCGGTCCGATCCAATACGCACCGGGCCTACGGGCCCCCCCAGACCCCGCATCGCCCGGTGCGCCGCCACGCGCCCGGCGGCGAAATCACGCCGCCGTTTCACAGTAGCACGCGGCAATTCGTCGGCCTCTTCCGGCAAGGCCCGGTTGCCGGCCGAGCGCGGATCGGTGGCGGCGACCGCCACTTCGGCCCCCAGCAGCGGCCGCAACAGGGCCAGGCCCAACATGACGGATGAGGCCGGTTGCATCATTTCGCCCTTGTGCGCCGGGCATCGCGCATGGCCCGGCGCCTCGATATCGTTTCGCGGCTGGAGGGTTCATCGGGCTGCATGGGCGCGGGTTCGGGCGGCCCGTCCGGCCGCACATGCGCCGCCAGTCCGCCCAGGGTGGGAAAACGGAAGATGTCGGTGATCGACAACGCGGCCAGACCCAGCCGGTCGCGGATTTCCCGATGCGCCTGCACCGCCAGAAGCGAATGACCGCCGAGGTCGAAGAAACTGTCCTCTGCGCGGATGTCGCGAACGCCGAGGATACGCGACCAGATCGCCGCGATCTCGGCCTCGGCTCCGGCTGCCGGAGCCTTGGAGTCGGGCGCCGCCATGCCGCGTTCGGGCACCGGGGCGGGCAGGGCCGCACGGTCGATCTTGGCATTGGGCGTCAGCGGGAAGGCGTCAAGAGTCACGATATGCGCCGGCACCATCGCATCGGGCAGGCGCCGCGCCAGATGCGCCCGCACCGCCCTGTCCGAAACCGGCCCGGTCGCGGTGACATAGCCCACCAGCCGCGTATCGCCGGCGATTTCGCGCGCCACGACCACCGCGCCGCTCACGCCGGCAAGGCCGGCCAGTGCCGCCTCGATCTCGCCCGGTTCGATGCGCTGGCCGCGGATCTTCACCTGGTCATCGGTGCGGCCCAGGAAATTCAGGCGCCCGTCGGCGCGCCAGCGCACCAGATCGCCGGTGCGGTACATACGCGGCGCGGCGGCCACGGTCAGCCCGGCCTCGTCGGCGAAGGGATCGGGCGCAAAGCGGTCTTCGGTCAGATCGGGCCGTTGCCAATATCCGCGCGTCACCCCCTCGCCGCCGATGCACAGTTCGCCCGGCACACCCACGGGCACCGGGCGGCGGTCTGCATCCAGCACATAGACCGACGTGTTGGCGATGGGCGTTCCGATATTGACGATGCCCGGCGCATCGGCCCGGCCGACCCGTTCCACGGTCGACCAGATCGTCGTTTCGGTCGGGCCGTACATGTTCAGAATGTCGGCATCGGTGCATTCGTGCAGATCCTCGACCAGATCGCCGGGCAGCGCCTCGCCGCCCAGCATCAGGCATCGCACCCGGCCAAGGGCCATCCGCGCCTCGTCGTTCATGGCGATCATCCGCGCCATGGACGGCGTGCATTGCAGATGCGTCACATCGTGGCGCAAGATCTGCGCCGCCAGCGAGAAGTCGTCATCGGCAAGTGCGGTCGGCGCGTTCGCGCGTTTCACCACCTCGGCCAGCGGTTTCAGCCCTTCCAGCACCAGATCGGGCGCGATGCCATAATCGATCAAGCAGGCGATCTCGTCGACTCCGATACGCTTGAGCTGTTCGGCCCGGGCGATTGCATCCTCGACGGTTCCGAAAAGGCCGGACTCGTCGAAATAGCGCTGGAAGGCGAAATCCAGGATCGCCTCGACCTCGTCGGCTTCCAGAACCCCCAGATCCAGTTCGAACGGATTGTTGACGCCCTTGGGCCGCTTGAACGCCGGAAACGCCCAGGCGAACTGCTTGATCAGCCCGGCGGCGCTGGTCAGGTAGGCCTTCATCGGCCCCCGTGCCACCTCGGCCGCCTTCTCGCGGGTCTCGGCGATATAGGTGTGCAGCATCAGCGTGACGGTGAAATCCGCCGGGTCGTGCCCGGCCTCGCGCAGGGCGGCATGGTAGATGCGGATCTTGCCCGCCACCTCGTCAATGGACTGGCCAAGAAGGTGGGTCAGCACATTGGCGCCGATCTGGCCGGCCTCCTTCCAGGTCTCGGGGTTGCCCGCGATCGTGACCCAGATCGGCAATTCGCGCGACACCGGCCGCGGCTGGGTGATCACCGCGTGCGGGCTGCCGTCCTTGCGCGGGAACTCGACCGCCTCGCCGCGCCAGAGGCGGCGCAGGGTCTCGATGGCCTCGTACATCGCCGGCTTGTTGTCGGGCGGCGTGTTCTCGGGGCGCAGGATGAAATCGTTGGGCTGCCAGCCCGAGGCGATGCCAAGCCCGGCGCGCCCGTTGGTCAGGTTGTCGATGATCGCCCATTCCTCGGCAATCCGGGCCGGGTGATGCAGGGGCGCCACCACGCTGCCCGATCGCACGCTCAGGTTGCGCGTCACCGCGGCCACGGCGGCACCCGTCACCGCCGGGTTCGGATAGGGGCCGCCGAAGGCGTGAAAGTGGCGCTCGGGCGTCCAGATCGCGTTGAACCCGTGTGCATCGGCGAATTTCGCGCCTTCCAGCAGCAATTCGTATTTCTTCGGCCCCGCCCCGTCATCGTTGCCCCAGTACATCAGGTTGAATTCGATCGGCCGGTCGCTGACCTGCACGGGGCCGCCCGACACCGCCGCGCGGTTGCCCTCGCCGCTCAGCACGACCTTGAAGCCGCGCGCCAGCGTCCAGAACAGTTCGAGCACGGAAATGTCGAAATTCAGGCTGGTCACGGCCAGCCAGACACCGCCGCTGTCATGTTCGATGCGATCGTCCATTCCGGCGAAGAAATTCGCGACGTTGCGATGCTCGACCATCACCCCCTTTGGTGTGCCGGTCGAGCCGGAGGTATAGATCACATAGGCCAGATCGTCGGCCGTCGCGCCGCCGTCGACATTGGCCGAACCCTCGGAAGCGCGCTGATCGCGGCGGATCGTCAGTATCTCGGCGCCGGTCCCGGGCAGCGCGTCTTTCAGTGCGTCCTGGGTCACGATCACGCGGGCACCGCTGTCGGCGATGTAATGCGCGATACGCTCGGCCGGATAGGCCGGGTCAAGCGGCACATAGGCCCCGCCGGCCTTGAGGATCGCGAGCACCCCGACCAGCAGATCGGGCGAGCGCGCCACATAAAGCCCGACCTGCACGCCGGGGGCGACGCCCAGCGCGCGCAGACGCGAGGCCAGCGCGTTGGCGCGCGCGTTGAGTTCGCCATAGCTGAGCGTGGCGGTCTCGAACACCAGCGCGGTGGCGTCCGGGGTCCGGGCGGCCTGGGCCTCGAAGGCGCCATGCACGGTCTGGTCGCGGTCGTAGTCGCGCGCGGTGCGGTTCCAGTCGGTCAGGATCATCGCACGCTCGGCTTGCGGCATGAGAGGCAGATCGCCAAGCGGGCGTTCGTCATGTTCGCCCCTCGCCACGGCGTCGAGCGCGGTTTGCAAACGATCCGCCAGCAACGCGGCGGCGGCATCGTCCAGCCTCGCGCGGTCGAAACGAAGGGTGGCGGTGCCGGTACCCAGCGCGAGGGTGGCGCAGGTTCCCGCGATCGGCGCGGCGCCGTCCAGCGCAAGGCCGAGGCCTGGCGTTCGGGTGCGGGTGATTTGGGGGTCGCGCGCCATCAGGTCGCTGGCGAACCCGCCATATTCGGTGATGCGCGCCAGTTCGGCGGCGATCCGCTCGCGCGTTGCCGCCAGGCTTTCGCCGCCACGCGCCTGCAACGGCACCCAGCGGCCAAGATAGCCCGGCACCGCCTGCGCGGCGCCGGTCATGGCCGCGTCGCTCAGCGCGATATCGGCTACCTCTTCGCCGCAGCCTTGCAACGCCCAGGCGAGAGCGGCGGCAATACAGGCCGCTTCATCGAGCCCGGCGGGCAGGTCGAGGTCGCGGACTTCCCAGTCGCACGCGCCGGTTCGGGGCGAGGCCAGCGGCACCGGCACCGGCTGCATCGCCCGCAGGGCCCGGCGCCAATGGCTCTCGCCCTTCAGGCTGCGGGCGATGGCGGCGGTCAGCCGGCTGGAGGTTCGCGAATCCGGGCTTGCCAGAACGTCGCCCGGGCGCACGAAATCGGCGATGTCGAGGGCCGCGCCGGTGGTGTCGCTGAACCCGCTCAGCTTGAGCGCTCCGGCGGCGGTGGCAACGACGATCCCGCTGGGGTCGCGGTCCAGCACCGTGCCGGGGGCGGCCCCCTGCGCGCGCCCGGCCAGCACCGCGCGACCGACCAGGATCACCTTTCCCGCGGCCTCGATCTTGGCCGCGACAAGCGGGTTCCAGTAGCCCCCGAAATCCAGGCCCCGCACCTGCGCCGCCAGCGCGCCGGCATCGCGCCCGAAGTTCAGCCGGCCCGCCGCGCCCGGCCGGGCATCGCGGGAATGGTAGGTGCGCAGCGTCAGATCCTGCGCCACGCGCGGCGGTGCGCCGGATTCCAGCCCTGACATCACGTCGGCAAAGGTTTCCAGCCCCGAGGCGTAGCATTTCGAGTTGAGCGAGAACGCGGTATCGTCCGGGGCGATGTCGAAGCCGGCCTGCGCGACGATATCGCCCTCGTCGATGCCGCCCTCGATCATGTGCCAGCTGACGCCATAGCGGCTCTCGCCCGCCATCAGCGCCCAGGCCGGCGCGTTCAGCCCGGCGTGGCGGGGCAGCGGGCCGTCGTGGAAATTGATCGCACCCCTGCCCGCCAGCGCCAGCACATGATCGGGAATCAGCGACAGGTTGGCGATGGACAACAGCCAGTCGATTTCACCGGGTCGAAGTCGCTCTGCCAGCGCGCCTGTCCGGTCCAGCACGCTCAGCCCCCTGCCCGCGGCCCACCGGGCGATATCGGCATTGCCCGAAACCACCGCACGAATGTCGTGGCCATGTTCGATCAGCGCGTCGCCGCAACCGATCAGGAGCGATTCGTCGCCGATCAGGGCACAGGTGAAACGGGTCATCGTCTGTCCTCCGCTAGGGGGTTGGCAAGATGTGTCGGCGGGGCGGACCGGCGGAACAGGGCGCGCAGGTCATGCGCGATCATGTCCGTCATGAAACCCTTGGGATTGCGATCGGGCTTGCCGGTCAGCAGCTGGCGGGTCTTCCACAGGATGCCGCCCGTCACCCATGCCAGGGTGGCCATACCGGCATAGAACGCCCCATGGTTCTTGACGAAATAGTACAGCCGCGAATCGAACCAGTAGGTCGGGGTCCGGCCCCATTTCTGCGCCCCGGTCGAGGCCGATCCGACATGCGCCGCCCGGCTGGACGGCAGATAATGCGTCTCCCATCCCGCGCGCGCGGCGCGCAGGCACAGGTCGGTTTCCTCGAAATACAGAAAGAACGTCTCGTCAAAGCCGCCGATCCGGTCCAGCATCTCGCGGCGCAGCATCAGGCTGACACCGGCGGTCCAGTCCACCGGGCAGGCGTGGTCGGGGATCGGCATGGTCACGACCGATTGCGCCAGGAGGCGCGTGATCACGCCGGTATGGGCGGCGCCTTCGAATTCGCCCGCGACGGTGGGAAAGCGGAACGCCGTCTGATGCGGCGTGCCATCGACCCCCTGCACGAAACTGCCGGCGATCCCGGCGCGCGGATGTTCGAGCAGGAAGTCGCGCAGATGCCCGATCGCGCCGGTCTCGGGGACGGCGTCGGAGTTCAGCAGATAGTAGAAATCCGGTGCCACGCCCGTCGACAGGCCGCAGCGGATGCCGAAATTCACGCCTGCGCCAAAGCCGCCGTTGCGTCCGCTTTCGACCACCCGCAGCCGGCCGCCGCTGGTCCAGCCGCGGGCTTTGGCGGCCCGCTCCATGGCCCCGAACGATCCGTCGCCCGAACCGTTGTCGACGATCAGCACCTCGCCGCGCAGTCCCTCCATCGCGCGCAGCGCCGCGTCCGCCGCCTTCAGCGTCAGATCGGGCGTGCGGAAATTCAGGACGATGGTCAGGATCGCGGGGTCTGTCATCTCGATCACTCGGCCGCCGTTGCGCCGGGCCATTCGCCCGAGCGGTCCTCGCGCGAACCGGTCTCGGCCTGCGCGATACATGTCTTCAGCTGTTCGCTCAGCACGCTGACATTGGGCACCAGCACCATGCTGTCATGATCGCCCGGCACCTCGATCACGCGGATGTTCGGGGCGTGGGCGGTCCAGGCGTTGTCGGGATGGACATATTCGCGTTCGCCACTGACCCATCGGCCGCCCGAGACCTTCCAGCGCCGGTCGAGCGGCGGGCGGAACAGGACCAGCGGCCCGTTCCAGGTTTCCGGATCATAGGCCGCGACGGCATGGCGGAACGCCGCCTCGATCTGCCGATTGTTGAATTCGGGCGCGCCGCCGGAGGCAACCGCCTCGCCGCCACTGCGCTTTTCCACCTCCCAGCGCACACGGTTTGCGGCCCATTCGGACAGGAAGCCCAGGCCCTTGCTGCGCAATTCGTGCAGCTTGATCAGCGCCCGATCGCGCCGCGCAAGCGGCGGGCGCACCGGCAACGGCGTGTCGAGCAGCGCCAGCAACGCAACCCGATCGCCCGCGGCTTCCAACTGGCGCGCGATTTCATAGGCGGTGATGCCGCCGCCGGAAAACCCGCCCAGCAGGTAGGGGCCCTGCGGCTGCACGCTGCGTATCTCGCCAATATAGTCGGCGGCGGCCTCGCGGATGCACATATGCGGTGCCTCGTCGCCGATCAGCCCGCGCGCCTGAAGCCCGTAGACCGGACGTTGTCGACCCAGCATCAGCGCCAGGTGACGCAGATTGAGAACGTTGCCGAACATGCCCGCGACCAGGAAGAACGGGGTTTTCGCCCCCGCCGCGCCATGATGCAGCGCCACCAGATGCTTGAAGGCGGGCGCCGCGGGTGCCCCATCGCCCCCGGCCTTGAGGCCGGCGCCATCGGTCCCGGTGCGCGCCGCGATCATGGCCGCCAGCGCCGCCACGTTGGGCGCCTCGAACAGCACCGAAATGGGGAAATCCACATCGAAGCGCCGTTTGATGCGGGCAAACAGACGCACCGCGATCAGGGAATGGCCGCCGAGATCGAAGAAGCTGTCCTCGACGCCGACGCGCGCAACCCCCAGCAGCGAGGCGAAATGCCCCGCCAGAACCTCTTCGAGTTCGTTGCGCGGCGCCACGAAATCGGTATCGAGTTCGGGCCGCTCAAAGCCCTGCTCGGCCTCGGGCGCGGCAGACACGACATGGTTCGCCTGCGCGATCAGCGCCGGCAGGTTCAGCGAACTGACCACCACCTGCGCCAGCCCCGTCCCCAGCGCCCGGTACAGCGCCTGGGCGCCCTCGTCGGCGCGGATGCCCTGGCCGATATTGTGATGCAGGCGCTTTTCCTCGGCCGAAAGCGGCATGTCCGCACCGCGCGGCGCCAGCCCCAGGGCGGCGGCATCCGCGTCCGGGCCGGCCGGGGCCGTGAAATCCAGCCCGGCTTCCATGCGCTTCATCTGGAAACCCGAAATCTCGGCAAGGATGCGGCCGTTGATATTGGTCAGGATCACGTTGAACTCGGCAAAGCCGTCGGCGGTTTCGGACGCGGGATCCAGCCGCACCCAGCTGCGGATTTCGGCAGGCAGCGGCTCATGCACGCGGATCGAGCCGTAGGACAAGGGCACCCAGAGATGTTCGGACGTATAGGACGGCGCAAGCTGCACCGCCCATCCGGTGGCAAGGTCGAGCAGCCCGGGATGCAGCCGGTAGCCCGCCTTGAGATCGCCCAGCGCCTGCGCAGGCAGTTTCAGCGTCGCCAGCCCCTCGCCCTCGCCGATCGCGAACCGGCGCAGAACCTGCCAGCGCGGGCCGAATCGCAGATGCGCCTCTTGCGGCGAATGCAGGACATCGCCCCGATTCGCCGTGATGGCGGGGCTGCAACGCGCGGCTATGGAGGTCAGATCCAGCGGTGTCGGAGCCACCTTGCCGTTGCGCAGCACCACATCGGCCTGCGCGTTCAGGACATAGCCGGCGCCCGACCCGCTGTGGACGCTGAAGGCAAGACCCGCCTCGCCGGGTTCCAGCCGCACCACGACCTCGCGGGCATCGGCATCATCGACCCGCAGAGGGCGCAGGAAGTAGAAATTGCGGATCTCGAAGGGTTCATCGACGCCATGCGCCTTCAGCGCCTGCGCCGCCAGTTCGATGAACCCCGTGCCCGGCATCAGCGCCTCGCCCGCCGCGGTGCGGTGATCGTCCAGCACCCAGCACTCGCGCGCGCCATGGCGGGACAGGAACAGCCGGTTGCCAGCGCCATCCCAGCCGGTGCGATCCAGCAACGGCTGATCGCAGGGTTCGAACGCGACCGGCCCGTCGCCGCCCCGGCGCGCGGCCATCGCATCGGCGGCCATCCCGACCCCGGCCCAGACACCCCAGTTGACGGCGCAGATCCGCGTCGCTGCGCCGCGGCGCGAGCGCGCCCAGGCATTGAGGTACTCGTTGGCCGCGACATAGTCGATCTGGCCGGCCGGCCTTGTCGCCGTGGACGAGGATGAAAACAGCACCATCAGTTCCAGCGTTCCATCCGGGAACAGCGCGTCCAGCACGCGCAGGCCGCTGATCTTGGGCGAAAACACCTGCTGGATGTCGGCCTGCGTCCTGGTCAGGACGGGGCCGTCGCCGATATCGCCGGCGGCGTGGATGACGCCGGTCAGCTTGCCGAACCGGCCCTCGGCCTCGGCCACGACGGCGCGCATCCTTTCGATATTGGTCACATCCGCCGCAACCGCCATCACCGCGCCCTTGCCCAGCGCCTCGAGCCGTTGCAGCGCCCGGATGCGCCGAACCGTGCGGTCGGCGGGGGCACGGGTCTTCAGCACGCGCTTCCAGCGTTCGCGCGGCGGCAGCCCGCCGCGCGACAGCAGCACGACATTGGCGCCATGGCGCTGCATCAGATCGGCGGCGACGGTCAGCCCGATGCCGCCGAAGCCGCCGGTGATCAGATAGGTGGCGCCGTCGCGAAACGCCGCGCCGTCGGGCGCGTCGGCCAGGGAAACGGGCTTGTAGCCCTGTTCGAAACGGCGCCCGCCACGCCATGCGGCGATGGCATTGGCCGGCGTTGCCAGCAACTCCTCGATCAGCCGGCCGGTCAGGGCGTCACCGGCGGCGGCCTCGTGCCCCGGCGCGCGGCGCCGCGCAAACAGCCCCGCGGCGGCCGGCTGTCGCGGCTGCTCGATGTCCAGCCACGACACCGTGATCGCAGGCATTTCGCGGGGGATCACCCCGACCGGCCCGGCGATCGTCGCCTTTTCGGGATAGGGCAGCGCCTCGTCGCCCACCTGCGCCGCGCCGCTGGTTATCACGCTCAGGTGAAGCGGGCCGGGCAGATCCGCCCCGCCCAGTGCCTGCGCCAGCGCCGTCAGGCTGAAAAACCCCTGTTCCATGTTGCGGTCGTGGAAACTGCTGCCGGGGCGGAAATGTTCGCCCGCCGTCACCAGCCAGAAATGCGCGATCCGGTCGGGCAGGCGCCCCGATGCGGCCAGATCGGCGATCAGGCGTTCATAAGCCTCGCGCCCCTGTTCGGGCGAAAGCACATAGCGGCCTTCGGACAGCTGCGCATAGGTATCGCCGGGCCGGACGCGCGTGACGGTATGGCCCGCCCCTTCCAGCCGGTCGGCCACACCCCTGGCGGCGCCGGTATCGTCCTCGAAGATCAGCCACACATGCGGCTCGGACCCCGGATCGGCGGCCAGGTCGGGGTCGCAATCGGCCAGTCGCGGCCGCCAGGCCGGGCGCCAGCCCCATGCCGACAGGTTATCGTCGCGCCGCAACGGCGCCTCGGCCGGATCCGCCGCGGCCGGCTTGCCGGGTTCGATGAAATAGCGGCTGCGCTGGAACGCATAGGTCGGCAGGGAAAGCCGCTGGCGTTTGCCCTCGCCCCAGACCTGCGCCCAGTCGGCCTCGACCCCGCAGGCCCAGAGCCGCCCGATCACGCCGAAGAAGAAGGCGTCGTCGGCGGCATCCTGGTCGGCGTGGCGCAAGCTGGCCAGCACCTGCCCCTGCGCCACGTCAGGGTGCATCCGGGCCAGCGCGCTCAGCGTGTTGCCCGGCCCGACCTCGAGATAGACCCGCCCCGGCCGGGCCGAAAGCGTGGCGATGCAGTCGGCGAAACGCACCGTGTTGCGCAGCTGTTCGACCCAGTAATCCGGATCGCGCGCCTGTTCTTGCGTCAACACCTCGCCCGTCCGGTTGGACAGAACCGGCAGCCGCGGCGCGTCAAGCGGAATGGATGCCAGGAAGTCGCGGTATTCGTCCAGGATCGGGTCGAGCATGCGCGAATGCGCGGCGATGTCGATCGGGATGCGCTGGTGGTCGATATCGCGACCGGCCAGCGTCGCGGAAAGCCGGTCCAGCGCCGCCTGCGGCCCGGACACGGCGGTCAGGCCGGGCGCGTTGACGCTGGCGATGTCGAGATCGCGCCCGACGATGCCGCGCACCTCGTCCAGAGGCAGCGAGATGCTCAGCATGCCCCCCGCCGGCACCGTGTCGAACAGCCGCCCGCGCAGCAGCACGAGGTCGATGCAATCCTCGAAACTCATCACCCCGGCCAGACAGGCGGCGGTGTTCTCGCCCATCGAATGGCCGACCATCGCGGCGGGCCTCACACCCCAGCCGATCCAGAGCTGCGCCAGCGCGTATTCGACGATCATGATCAGCGGCAACTGCGCCGACGGGCGGGTCAGCGCGCGCGCGGCCTCGGCGCGCTTGTCCGGTTCGGGCAGCCACAGCGCGCGGATGTCGTGATCCAGCCGCTTTTGCAGATGATCCAGCCCGCGATCCATCCATTCGGCGAAAACCGGTTCCGTCTCGTAAAGATCGCGCGCCATGTCCGGGTATTGCGCGCCCCCGCCCGGGAACATGAAGACGACTTCGGGACTGGCGCCCAGGCGGTCATGTGTGAACACCCGCTGCGGATCGCCCGCCTCGAGCAGGTCGGCGGCCTCGGTCGCGGTTTCGGCCACCAGGACGCGGCGTTTCTCGAACCCGCGCCGGCCCTGTTTCAGCGTATAGGCGACATCGGCAAGCGGCAGGTCGGGATGCGCGCGCAAATGCGCCGCCAGCGCCTGCCCGTTGGCGTCGAGCGCGCTTTTCGTGCGTCCCGACAGGCACAGGATCTGAAACGGGAAGTCCGACTCCGCCGAGGCGCCGCGCGCCGGGGCCTCTTGCAGGATGGCATGGGCATTGGTGCCGCCGACCCCCAGCGCATTGATCCCGGCGCGGCGCGGCCCGTTGCGCGATTGCCAGTCCGTCAGGCGGTCGTTGACGCGAAACGGGCCGTGATCGAAGTCGATGGCGGGGTTGGGTGCCTCGTAGCCGAGGCTTGGCGGAATTTGCCGATGGTGCAGCGCCAGCGCGCACTTGACCAGCCCGGCGATGCCGGCGGCGGTATCGAGATGGCCGATATTGGTCTTGACCGATCCGATGCGGCAGAACCCGGTTTCGCCCCCTGCGCCACCGAACGCCTGGGTCAGCGCCGACACCTCGATCGGATCGCCCAGATAGGTGCCCGTGCCGTGACACTCCACATAATCGACGCTGTCGGCGCAGACCCCCGCCGCCGACAGCGCCATCGCCACGGCTTCGGCCTGACCGTCGACCGAAGGGGCGAGATACCCGGCCTTGGCGGCGCCGTCGTTGTTGACCGCGCTGCCCTTGATGACCGCCCATATGTGATCGCCGTCGGCGACCGCGTCCGACAACCGCCTGAGCGCGACCGCGCCCGCGCCGGACCCGAAAACAGTGCCCTGGGCGCGGTGGTCGAAAGCGTGGCAATGGCCGTCCGGGCTGAGGACTTCGTTCGGCTTGTAGAGATAGCCGTGCCCCTGGGGCAGTTCGATGGTCACGCCGCCCGCCAGCGCCATGTCGCATTCGCCCTCGCGCAGCGCCTTGCAGGCGTAATGAACCGCCACCAGCGAGGTCGAGCAGGCGGTCTGGATGTTGACCGAAGGCCCCTTGAGGTCGAACACATGGCTGACGCGGGTGGCGAGGAAATCCTTGTCGTTGCCGGTATGGCGCAGCAGGAACATGCCCACGTCATCGACCAGCCCGGGGTTCGAGCAGATGTTGAAATAGAAATAGCTGCCCATGCCGCAGCCGGCATAGACGCCGATCTTGCCGGGCACGGAATCCGGCGGATGGCCGGCATCCTCCATCGCCTGCCAGGCGACTTCCAGGAACTTGCGGTGCTGGGGGTCGAGAATGGCGGCTTCCCTGGGGCTGAACCCGAAGAAGTCGGCATCGAAATCGGCATAGCCGTCCAGCATCGCCGCGGCACGAACATAGTTCGGATCGGCCAGCAGATCCGGGCGGACACCGGCAGCGATCAGTTCCGATTCATCCAGGCGGCGAATCGATTCGATTCCGGATTTCAGATTGTCCCAGAATTGCGCGACCGTCGCCGCGCCGGGCATCGACACCGCCATGCCGACAATCGCGACATCCTCGTTCTGATACTCGCGCTCACTCGCCATAATAGCCTGACCAAACGATACTACATCGTTGTTATTCGCACGTCACACCGATCAAAGGGCTATCGCAGCAACGGCCGCGGCAATAGCTTTGGTATTGGGGTATTTTCTTTCATCTTGCGCAGCATACTGAAAATTAAGGAAATTCAATTCTGTCATTTGGGCGGGACTGAACCGTGATCATGGACAAAACCGACCATCGGTGCCGATTGCGCCATTCAAACGGACAATTCCAGAAAGGCGAATGCGGTCGCCCTGCCGCCCTCGTCTAAAGTATCGTCTTGCGACCGTTCCGGGCCCGGCGGCCTCCGATCACCGGCCCATCGCGAAACCGGTCGCGCGCCCCCTCCGCCAGCCCGTCCCGATGAAGACGCTCACCATATCCCAGGACCGCGCCGGCGCAGAGCCAAGTATAGGGCACCAGTGTCGCGTTCAAAAGCATGTCGATCATGTTGGCGGCCAGAATTATCGCGATCGGCGCCACATAGGGCGAGATCTCGCGTTCGTGCATGGGATGGACGCGCTGCCCGACCAGCAACAGCGGCAGCGCCAGCAAGCCCATCTCGGCGAGGTATCCGACCCAGCCGAAGGCGCCGAAGGCGATGATCCAGCGGCCATCGGGAATGGTCAGGATTTCCCCGGTTTCGTGATCGTGAACCAGATTGCGGCCCCAGCCGCCCCAGCCGAACCAGGGCTTTTGCGCGGCGCGCTCGAGCAGCAGTTCCTCGTTGTCCAGGCGGAAGGCCAGCGATTGCGCCCGTTCGGGATTGATCGATCGCGCCTGTTCCAGGATCGCCTCGGTCGGGATCATCCCGGCATTGCGCAGCATCGGATAGATCACCGCGACAATCGCGACCAGGATGGCCAGCCGGATCTGCCACCGCGGACTGGCCAGCAGAACCACGGGGGCGAACGCGATTCCGTAAAGGAGCGAGGCGAGACTCTTGCACAGATAGAGCACCCCGAAGAGATAGATCATCGCCAGCCCGAAGCGCAGGCGCTGCTTTCCGTCCAGCGTGCGCGCCATCGCGCCCGCCGCCAGGACCGCCGTCATCATGAAGAACGCCAGCCACAGCCCGTGCCGCAGGAACACGATGGGGCGAAACCCGCCGCCGCGCATCATCTGTTCGAAATCGTGCTGGAAGAAGCCGTAGACCCAGACGTTGATCTGCGGACTGAGCCGGATCTCGATCAGCGACGGGACGGAATAGACCAGCCCCCCCACCACCAGCGCCAACAGAACCTCGCGCATGCCGGTGTCGCTCGACAGATATTCGCGCGCGATCAGGAACGGCAGCAGAACGATCATTTGCTGGGACAGGACGGAAAACAGATCGCGCAGGCCCAACCCCGGCAACCGGTCGTTGACGAACGTGATCGGGTCGCTGCTCTGGATCGAGGTGAACACCATCGCATCGCCATTGGTCAGAACGGTCGGGATGGCGCCCAGCACGAACATCAGCGTCAGCACCCGGCCGATGCCGGATCGAGGCCAGAGCGGCACCCTGCGCCGCAACATCAGCACGCAGATCACAAAGGCGCTGATCGAGGGGATGGAATACTTGTCCATCGCCGGAACCAGCGGCAGATCGAATTCGGTGCGCTGGGGCAGAACCAGGTAGCCGCCCAGGATGGCCCAGACGATGGCGCGTTCCAGCGGCAGGCGCAGGAACAGGACAACGCAGACCGCAGGCCAGATCATCAGCATCAGATAGGCAAGGGCGTTGGGCATCTCTCGGGCGGCGGCCTCTGGCAGACGAGTGCGGGTTCCGGACCAATCTAGCGGCCGGGCGGCGCCTTGTCCCCTGCCCTTCGGCGCGCGCGAAAACGGCGATATTCACAATGGCAAAGATACCACGCGGCCGGGCCGGCCCGCCAACACGCTGGCGCGATTGGCGACTTTCTGATATAAACGGCCGTCAAAAGCGGGGGAAATGGTGTCGGGCATGAAGTTCTCCTTCTGCAACCAGATCATCATGATCAACATGCCCACCCGCGACGGCCTGAAGGACGAAATCCGCAACCGCTTCCGCGACGGGGTGGGCTTTGCACTGGCGACGGTGAACCTCGACCACCTGGTGAAGATGAGGGCGTCGCCGGATTTCTCGCGCGTTTACGCGGCGCAGGATCTGGTGGTCGCCGATGGCTGGCCGGTCGCGGCGCTGTCACGGCTGGCCAGGACGCCGGTCGAACTGATGCCCGGATCCGACCTGATCCTGCCGCTGTGCGAACTGGCCGCCGAGGAAGGCATGCCGGTGGCCTTCGTGGGCAGCACGCAGGCCGCGCTGGACGATGCCGCCCGGGCGCTGCTGGCCGACGTGCCGGGGCTGAACATCGTCCTGCGGATCGCGCCGCCGCTGGGGTTCGATCCGCATGGCGACGAGGCCGGCGCGATCCTCGTCCGGCTGGAGGCCCAAGGCGTGCGCCTGTGCTTTCTGGCCTTCGGGGCGCCGAAACAGGAAACCCTCGCCCTGCGCGGGCGCACCCTGGCGCCCGGCGTCGGTTTCGCCTCGATCGGCGCGGGGCTGGATTTCCTTGGCGGACACCAGATCCGGGCGCCGGTCTGGATGCGCCGGCCCGGGCTTGAATGGCTCTGGCGGGTCGCCCACGATCCGGTGCGGCTGGGTCCGCGCTATCTGCGCTCGTTCGCGATCCTGCCGGGCCAGGCGATCGCGGCGCTGCGGCTGCGCGGCGGATAGGGCGGTCACTTGTACTCCATCAGCCCGGCCCTGCGCCCGCGCATCCGGCCCAGCCGGTAGCACAGCACACCCTGCGCCTCGGGCAGCTTGCCCAGCACGGTGAAGGCCGCCCATTCCCAACCCCCCCGCCCGCCGCCCTCGCGCAGCGCCAGGCGCACCACCTGCGCGGGCCAGGCAAGCAGCAGCGACAGGGCCCAAGGCGAAACGGCGGCGCCCGCCAGCGCCGCCAGCGGCAGCCCCGCCCCCCAGATCAGCGCACGGCGGGTTTCGCGCACCCAATGCCGTTCGGGGCCGTTTCCATGCATCGCCGCGCCCTCGGCAAAGGCGTGACCGGCGCGGCGGCTGCGTTGCCACCACTGGCCAAGGCGGTGGATGTCCGCGTCGTGAAAGGTCATCTCGGCATCCAGCCGCCAGACCGACCACCCGGCGCGGCGCAGGCGCAGACACAGTTCGGGCTCCTCGCCCGCGATCAGCCTTTCGTCAAAGCCGCCCGCCTGACTCAGGGCATCGAGCCGCATCAGCGCATCGCCGCCGCAGGCCGTGGTTTCGCCCGGGGGCGTATCCCATTCGCGGTCGCACAGGCGGTTGAAGACCGACGCCTCCGGGTTGCTTTCGCGGCGGCGGCCGCAGGCGGCGGCGGCCCGAGGATGGCCGGAAAGAAACGCCGCGGCCGTGCCGATCCAGCCGCGGTCGAGCACGCAGTCGCCGTCGATCAGCTGCACGAAATCGGCGCCCGCGCCGAACAGCCGCGCCAGGCCGGCATTGCGCGCCCGCGCCGCGGTGAAGGGGCGCGACATGTCCAGATCGACGACCTCGGCGCCGGCAAGGCGCGCCGCCTCTGCGCTGCCGTCGGTCGAGCCGGAATCGACATAGACCAGCCGCCGCACCTGCCCTTCCAGCGATGCCAGACAGGCCGTCAGCCGCGCGCCCTCGTTTCGCCCGATGACCACGGCGTCGATGACCGGTGCGGCGCCATCCCGCATCGCCTGCCCTCCCCTTGCTGTCCGCAGCGTAGAGATCCGGGGCGCGCCGGCAAGACCGCAATCGGGCGGTGATGGACAGATCGGCGCAGACGGCTACAATCGTCGTCGCGCCGGGGCGGAGGGCAAGGCGATGCATGCGGGAGTTTCGGGGCTGTTGCTGAGCCTGGCGATCGGCCTGCCGGCGGGGCTGCTTGGGCGCTGTTCGCCGGACGATGCCGTCGCGCTGGGCGTTCTGGCGCGCGAACGCGTCGCCCTGACCGCCACGGTCAGCGAGATCGTGACCGAACTGCCCCTGGCACAGGGCAGCCCGGTCCGCCGGGGCGACGTTCTGGTCCGGCTTGACGACCGCATCCGCCGGGCCGATCTGCAACTGGCCCAGGCCGAACTGGCCAGCGCCACCGCCAATCTGGAAAAGCTGCAAGCCGGGCCGCGCAAGGAAGAGGTGGCCATCGCACGCGCCCGCGTCGCCGGCGCACAGGCGGCGCTGCGCGAGGCGCAGTCCACCTATGAACGCAACCGGGTGCTGGTGGAAAACAACACCAAGACGCCGGCCAGCCTGGACCGCGATCTGGCGAACCGCGATTCCGCGGCCGCCGAGTTGCAAAGCGCCCAGGAATATCTGGGCGAGTTGGAAAGCGGCGCCCGGCCCGAAGATATCCGCATGGCCGAGGCCAGCGTCGCCTCGGCCATGGCGCATGTGAACGTGGCGCGCCACCGGCTGGACGACCTGGAAAT
The DNA here is from genome assembly GCA_020441385.1 of Paracoccaceae bacterium. Lineage (GTDB taxonomy): Bacteria > Pseudomonadota > Alphaproteobacteria > Rhodobacterales > Rhodobacteraceae > JAGRMG01. The sequence goes on along the minus strand of JAGRMG010000072.1, from coordinate 1,031 downwards.
CACCGCCTCGCGCGACGGCATACTCGACAGTCTGCCGTGGAATCTGGGCGAACGCGTCGCCGCCGGCAGCCCGGTTGCGGTGCTGCTGACCGGCGAGGTCCCCTTCGCGCGGGTCTATGTGCCCGAACCCTACCGGGTGCGGATCGCCGTGGGCGACAGGCTGACGGTGCATGTGGACGGGCTGGAGGATGCCTTTGCCGGCACCGTGCGCTGGATCAGTTCGGAACCGGCCTTCACGCCCTATTACGCGCTCAACCAGGAAGACCGCAGCCGGCTGATGTACCTGGCCGAGATCGACCTGCCCGAGGGCGCGGCCGATCTGGCGGTCGGTATCCCGGTGCAGGTGGACATGCCTTGAGCGACGCGGTCGTCCAGGCGACCGGTCTGACGCGCCGGTTCGGTGACACGCTGGCGGTGGACGCGGTCGATCTGGAGATCGACAAGGGCATGATCTACGGGTTCCTGGGGCCCAACGGCAGCGGCAAGACCACGCTGATGCGGATGCTGACCGGCCTGCTGCGCCCGAGCGACGGCTCCGCCACCGTTCTGGACACGTCGCTGCCGGGCAATCCCGAGCCCTTGAAACGGCGGATCGGCTACATGACCCAGAGCTTTTCGCATTACCGCGACCTGAGCGTGATCGAGAACCTCAGGTTTTCTGCCGAAATCCACGGCCTGCGCCGACGCGAGCGCAAGGCGCGGATCGACGAACTGCTGGAAGGCTATGACCTCAAGGCGCAGGCCAAGCAACTGGCCGGCGATCTGAGCGGCGGCCAGCGGCAGAGGCTGGCGCTGGCCGCCGCGGTGCTGCATCGCCCGCAGCTGCTGTTCCTGGACGAGCCGACTTCGGCGGTCGACCCGGAAAGCCGCCGGGATTTCTGGGAAAAGCTGTTCGATCTGGTCGATGCCGGCGCCAGCATCATCGTCAGCACGCATTTCATGGACGAGGCCGAACGCTGCCACCGCATCGCCATTCTCGACAGGGGTGCCAAATGCGCCGACGGGCCGCCGCCGCGGCTGATGCAGGAACT
>JAGRMG010000071.1 GCA_020441385.1 Paracoccaceae bacterium | reverse complement strand
GGCGCACCAACGTCGTCGGCATTTTCCCCAACCGCGACGCCGTCATCCGGCTCGTCGGGGCGCTCATGCTGGAGCAAAATGATGAGTGGGCCGTTTCCCGCCGCTACATGCCGGTGGAAAAGCTGACGGCCCTGTGCAACCATGATGACGAGACGGCAATGATCGCCGCTCAGTGAACGAGCGACACCAGCTATGAAGAAGCAGGTGAACGCCAGTTCCTACGCCACTTCCCGGGGCACTACCTGGCCGCGCTTTACGACGGCATAGAGCCACACGAATGTCTCGTCCTTGGTGGTACACCTGACGGACAGCATGTCACCCGGCTTCGCCGCACCGATTTCCGGCTCCCGCCCACCGACCTGATGGTTCTCGATGTGGACGGAATGCCCTATGTCGAAGGTCACTCCGACGAGACCCTTCGCGCCGATCCCGAAAACACGATCCGGGCGCAACTGGCTCAGATGTTCGGGGCTTTTGCCGATCAGTTTCACATTGTCGTCGCACTGTCCTCGCGGGCTGGGTTCACAGGCGACTTTCGCGCTCATGTCTGGCTCGGCGTCTCGCCGCGCTGCGAAGCGAAAGAGATCGCCGCCGTGCACAAGAGGCAGAACGTTGATTGGCTTGATACCGGCATTTTCCAAGCTGGTCGGGTGCTGTTCGCCGCGCCGCCCGATATTGAAGACGATCCATTCCCGATCCGTGTCTTCGAGTTCAAGGGCGAGGATATGGTTATCGACCTTTCCAGCGTCGTCCAGTCAACTGAGGGCCTTGTCGAACTCAGGAAGCAATTCAGCCGCGGCAAACACGGCCTCTACAAGATGAACAGCGGTCCTCTCCAGGCCGGGGAAGGCGGTGTGTCTGGCGAGTGCTGGAATTTCATCCTGTCGTGCAAGCGGTCCGGCATGACCGAGGACGAAGCGATTGCCGCGCTTCATGACGAGTTCACCCGCCTCGAAGTACCGGCAGCGACTTGGAAACGGATGCGCAAAGTGATCAGGCGCCCAGATGGCACAAATGACCCGGCCTTGGGCGAGGCGCGGCGCATGTATCGCGACATGCGTGCGGGCGAGACGTTGGTCTATGGTGTGCCTGCCTATCGGGAGCCGGAGACTACGCTAACCGCAGCCTCTGAGGCTCTGCGCCGCGCTGTGCGGGATCAGATCGAACGCGAGGGCGTTTTTCTGAACAAGGTCACTCTGGGCGTCGGCAAGACCCATGAGATCGTCGAACTTGTCACCTCCCGCGATGTGAAGGCTCTGATTCTTGCCCCGAACCACGAAAGGTGTGCCGAGATCGTCAACCGCCTGAACGATGCGCGGGAGAAACGCCTCTATGATGCCTTCGATCAGGTTGGTCAGTTTGAAGAGATCGAAGACCGTTGGCTTGAACGCCCTTGGGCGTCATGGCATGGCCGGTCAGCCGAGGGGATGTGTTCACGGCTAGATGCCGTCAAAGCCCGCGCCGCATGTTGATGCTCGCGCGCGGGCGCGCGCAAGGCGTGGCGCCAATGTCGGGGTTTTCGCCATTTCCTGTAACCGGCGGCGAACTGTTGCGTTCTCTTTCCCGAAAATCCTGAGGCAAGGCCATGACACGGGCCGATTCCAAGCGGTGACACGCTATGCGAAATCTGGTGACAAATCCGGTGACAAGCGCAAAACAGGAGGGAAAGGCTTGGCTTCGCGCCACTCCTAACCTCTTGTTTTCTATGGATTTAGTGGTGAGCCGTGCAGGATTCGAACCTGCGACCCACTGATTAAAAGTCAGTTGCTCTACCAACTGAGCTAACGGCCCACTTCTTTGCCGGAACGCTGGCGCGATCCCGTCCCGCTCTCTATGCCAATTGATCCGCCGGGATCAACCGTCAAATCGCGGCCTGAGCAGGAAAACCGATACTCCGCCCTCCCGCTAGGCGGCGTAAGTAGAAAGCTGGCCGCCGGCGGTCAAGTCCCAATCTTGCGAAATCGCGGTATCGCTCTGGATCCGTACCCGCCGGGGCGCTATATGCGCGGCATGCGTGGCCGCCAGGACAACGGGTTTCCCTTCATGAAAATGCACGGGTTGGGCAACGACTTCGTCGTTGTCGATACCCGCGCGCAGGCGCGCCCGATCACCCCGTCGCTGGTTCGCGCTATCGCCGACCGGCATCTCGGTGTCGGATTCGACCAGCTTGCGGTGATCGGCGCGGGGCCGGGCGATGCGCATCTGACCTTCTTCAACGCCGATGGTTCGGTTTCGGGCGCGTGCGGCAACGCGACACGCTGCATCGCGCGCTACCTGATGGACGAAACCGGCAAGACCGAACTGAGCCTGACCACCGCGGGCGGCGATCTGGCGGCGCGCGATGCGGGCGGGGGGCTGACATCGGTCAACATGGGGCCGCCCCGGCTGCTCTGGCACGAGATCCCGCTGTCACATGAGATGGACACCACGATACTGCCCATCGAGGGCGGCCCCACGGCCACCGGCATGGGCAATCCGCATTGCACCTTCTTCGTCGAGGATGCCGACGCGGTAACGTTGCAGGATTTCGGGCCGCGACATGAACATCACCCGCTGTTTCCGGAACGCACCAACGTGCAGGTGGCGCAGATCCTGTCGGCCGATTGCATCCGCATGCGGGTCTGGGAACGCGGTGTCGGCATCACCCGCGCCTCGGGTTCCTCCTCCTGCGCCACCGTTGTCGCTGCGGCGCGGCGCGGGCTGACTGGTCGCGCGGCGCAGGTCGACCTGGACGGCGGCCCGCTGTGGATCGACTGGCGCGACGACGGCGTGTGGATGACCGGCGCCACCGCGCATGTGTTCTCCGGCCGGTTGACGCAGGAATTTCTGGATGCCGCGACATGACCGCGCCGCGCTTTGCCACCCTGGGCTGCCGGCTGAACGCCTACGAAACCGAGGCGATGAAGCAGATGGCCGGTGACGCCGGCCTGCGCGACGCGGTGGTCGTCAACACCTGCGCCGTCACCGCCGAGGCGGTGCGCAAGGCCCGGCAGGAGATTCGGCGCGCCCGGCGCGACAACCCGGGCGCCCGCATCGTCGTCACCGGCTGCGCCGCCCAGACCGAGCCGCAGCTCTTCGCCGCCATGGACGAAGTCGACGCGGTGGTAGGCAATGCCGAGAAGATGCGCGCCGCCACCTGGGCGCGCCTCGCCACCGGCCCCGGCGCGGCGGCCAAAACCGAAACCGGGGCCGAGGTCGAGGTCGGCGACATCATGGCCGAAACGCTTGCCGGCGCCGGCCGGATCGACGGGCTGGGCAGCCGCGCGCGCGCCTATGTGCAGGTCCAGAACGGCTGCGATCACCGTTGCACCTTCTGCATCATCCCTTATGGGCGCGGCAATTCCCGCAGCGTGCCGGCGCAAACCGTGATCGAACAGGTCAGGCGCCTGGTCGGGCGCGGCTTCAACGAAGTGGTGCTGACCGGCGTCGACCTCACCGGCTGGGGCGCCGACCTGCCGGACCGGTCGCGCCTGGGCGACCTCGTGCTGCGCATTCTCGGGGCGGCGCCCGACCTGCCGCGCCTGCGCATCAGCTCGATCGATTCGATCGAGGCCGACGACGCGCTGATGCAGGCCATCGCCACCGAACCGCGGCTGATGCCGCACCTGCATCTGAGCCTGCAACACGGCGACGACCTGATCCTGAAGCGCATGAAACGCCGACATCTGCGCGATGACGCGCTGCGCTTTGTCGAAACCGCGCGGCGGCTGCGTCCCGACATGACCTTCGGCGCCGACATCATCGCCGGATTCCCGACCGAGACCGAAGCCCAGTTCGCCAATTCCCTGCGCCTGGTGCGCGACTGCGACCTGACCTGGCTGCACGTCTTTCCCTACAGCCCGCGCCCCGGCACCCCGGCAGCGCGGATGCCGCAGGTCGGCGGCGCCGCCACCCGCGAGCGCGCCGCGCGGCTGCGGGCGGCGGGCGCGGAGCAGGTCGAACGTCACCTCGCCGCACAGGTCGGCCGCCGCCACCGGGTGCTGATGGAAAGCGCCCATACGGGCCGGACCGAACAGTTCGCCGAAGTGCGCTTCGCGGCGCCGCAACCGCGCGGCCGCATCGTCACCGCGACCATAGCCGGTACCGACGGCGCCCGCCTCTGCGCCTGAACCGCGATTCTTCTGACCACAAATATCCCGGGGTGAATGCGCCGCAGGCGCAGAGGGGCTGGCCCCTCTCGCCCCGCCCCCTGAACGCAAGACCCCCGCGCCGGGAGGGCGCGGGGGGTCGTCGACCGGTTCGGCGAGGCCGGCTCAGACCGATTTGCGGCCCTTGACCGGCGCCCACAGACGCTTGTTGGTGAGATACAGCAGCACTGTCAGCACCGTCAGCATCAGGACACCGACAAAGCCGGCCTGCTTGCGCGCCATCATCTTGGGTTCGGCGGTCCACATCAGGAAGGCGGCGACGTCCTGCGCCTCGTGGTGCAGTTCGTTGGAATGGCCGTCGGCAAAGTCCACATCCTCGCCCCAGAGCGGCGGCGCCATGGCGATCCAGCCGCCGGGAAAGGCGGTGTTCTCGTAGAAGACGGCGCCGGCCTCTTCCTTTTCCTCTCCGGTATAGCCGGTGAGGATCGATGCGATATACTCCGCCCCGCCCATGCCGTGGACAAGCTGGTTGATGCCCAGGCCATAGGGGCCGTGGAACCCGGCCCGGGCCTTGGCCATCAGCGACAGGTCGGGCGCGCCGGCGGCGGTGTTGGCCGGGAAGTGGTCGGTCGGCTTGGCCGGCCGGTCGTCATCCAGTTCCGGATCGAACACGCTGAAGTTCTCGGCCGCATAGGCGCGTACCTGATCCTCGGGCAGGCCCGGGCCGCCCGGATCGCCCAGCGTGCGCAGGGGCACGTATTGCAGGCCGTGGCAGGACGAACAGATCTGGGTGTAGATCTGCAATCCGCGTTGCAGCTGGTTCTGATCGTAGGTGCCGAACGGGCCTTCGAAGGAGAATGCGAAATCCTCGATATGCCCTTCGCCGCCGGCGGCCAGCGATGCCGTAGGGCCGAGCGCGAGGGCGAAGGCGGCACCGATTGCGAGTGTCTTGAACATGGTCGGTCCTTCCCTTACTCGGCCGGAGCGGCGTCGGCCGCAGCCGCGCTCTCGCCATAATGCGCGTCAAAGTCGTCTTCGATGGTGGCCGGCGGCTGCGTCGGCTTCTCGAGCACGCCGAGGATCGGCAGGATGATCAGGAAGTAGGCGAACCAGTAGGCCGATGCGATCAGCGCGTAGGAGGCATAGGGTTCCTCTGCCGGCATCGCGCCCAGCCACATCAGGACCATGAAGTCGATGATCAGCAGGTAGAACCACCAGCGGAACATCGGGCGGTAGCGGCCCGAGCGCACCGACGAGGTATCGAGCCAGGGCACCAGCGCCAGCACGATGATCGCGCCGAACATGGCCAGCACGCCGAAGAACTTGGCGTCGATGATGCCGCCGGTGACGAAGCTGGCGAACTGCACCACCCAGACCTCGGAGGTGAAGGCGCGCAGGATCGCGTAGAACGGCAGGAAATACCATTCCGGAACGATATGCGCCGGCGTCACCAGCGGGTTGGCCTCCATGTAGTTGTCGGGGTGGCCGAGAAAGTTCGGCATGAAGCCGACGATGGCCCAGAAGCCGATCATGATCACGCCCAGCGCGAACAGATCCTTGATCACGAAATAGGGCCAGAACGGCAGCGTGTCCTTCTCGGCCTCGGCCTTGGAACCGCGCCGCACCTCGACCCCGGTGGGGTTGTTGTTGCCGGTGGTGTGGAACGCCCAGATGTGGACGACGACCAGCGCCGCGATGATGAAGGGCAGCAGGTAGTGCAGGCTGAAGAAGCGGTTCAGCGTGGCGTTGTCCACCGCCGGTCCGCCCAGAAGCCAGGTCTGGATCGGCTCGCCGATGAAGGGGATCGCGCCGAACAGGCCGGTGATCACGGTGGCGCCCCAGAACGACATCTGCCCCCAGGGCAGCACATAGCCCATGAAGCCGGTGGCCATCATCGCCAGGAAGATCAGCATGCCGATGATCCAGGTGATCTCGCGCGGGGATTTGTAGCTGCCGTAGAACAGGCCGCGGAAGATGTGGATGTAGACCGCGAAGAAGAACAGCGATGCGCCGTTGGCATGCAGATAGCGCAGCATGTGGCCGCCGTTGACGTTGCGCATGATGTGTTCGATCGACGCGAAGGCCATGTCGACATGAGGGGTGTAGTGCATCGCCAGCACGATGCCGGTGACGATCTGCAACACCAGGCAGAAGGCCAGGACGATGCCGAAAATCCACCACCAGTTCAGGTTTCTGGGGGTGGGGATCATCAATGTGTTGTACATCAGGCCGATGATCGGCAGGCGGCTTTCGACCCACTTTTCGCCGCGGGTCTTGGGTTCGTAATGGTCGTGCGGAATTCCGGACATCTCTCAGCTCTCCCTTAACCCAGCTTGATCGTGGTGTCGTCAAGGAACTCCGCGATCGGAATATCCAGGTTTCGCGGCGCCGGTCCCTTGCGGATGCGCCCGGCCGTATCGTAGTGCGAGCCGTGGCAGGGGCAGAACCAGCCGCCGAACTCGCCCGCGCCGTTGCCGATCGGGACACAGCCCAGATGGGTGCATACGCCGATCATCACCAGCCAGTTTTCGCGCCCACCCATGGCACGGTTCTCGTCCGTCGCGGGGGCATCGGCGGAAATGTTCGGGTTTTCGGCATTCTGGTCGATCAGTTCCGACAGCGGCACGGCCTTGGCGGCGTCGATCTCGTCCTGCGTCCTGTGGCGCACGAACACGGGCTTGCCGAGGTATTTCACCGTCAGCTGGGTTCCTTCCTCGACGCCGCTCACATCGACGATGATTGAGGACAGCGCCTGAACGTCGGCCGAGGGGTTCATCTGATTGACCAGCGGCCAGACGGCGGCGCCGGTGACGACGGCACCTGCGCCGGCGGTGGCGTAATAGAGGAAATCCCTCCGAGTGCCGTCGAGGTCTTCTGCGTGGGACACGAGGTTTTCTCCGTTTCCAGCGCCCGATTGGGCAAACATGCGAATGCACCGCCTTTGCGCGGCGTCTCAGGGCGGCTGTCTAACGGGGTGCGGCTGTTTCGTCCAGCGGTCAAACACGCGCAGGGGGTCGCAATGGCCCCGGCTTGTGTTTGACCGGTCACATATATTCCATGCGCTGAATGACAAGCCGGCCTCGGGTATCGCCGGGCACGGCCAAGGATTCGATCTGCGCGGGTTCGCGACCGTCCGATCATCGCAAGGCAAAATGGGAACACGAGGTACCGGCGGCGGCGCGTCGCCATCGGGCGGCCTCCGGCGATCTCCTATCCGCCCGGGCCATCGCCTAACCCAGATAGTCGCGCAGCGCCGGCGGCGGATCGTCCAGCAGCGCGGCGGTATCGCCCGGCGGATGCGCGCGCCCGCCTTCCACGACGATCACCTGATCGGCGATGCGCCGGGCGTCGCCCGGGTCGTGGCTGACCATCAGCAGCGTCGCCCCGGTTTCCCGCACCAGACCGGCCACCAGATCCAGCATGTCGGCCTTCAGCGCCGGCCCCAGCGCGGCAAAGGGTTCGTCCAGCAGCAGCAACGGGCGGGCCTGCACCAGCACCCGCGCCAGCGCGGCACGGCTTTGCTGACCGCCCGAAAGGGCGGCGGGCCTGCGCCCTTCCATTCCCGTCAGCCCGACCCGGTCGATGGCCCGCGCCACCCGGTCCTTCTGGCCGGCATCGAGTCTCAGGTCGGGGCGCAGGCCCAGGCCGACATTCTGCGCCACGCTCAGATGCGGAAACAGATTGCCGTCCTGGAACAGCATCGCTACCGGGCGTTTGCCCGGCGGGGTGTGGCTGATGTCGCGCCCCTTCCAGGTGATGCGCCCGGCGATGACCGGCAGGAAGCCCGCGATCGCCTCGATCAGGGTCGATTTGCCCGCTCCCGACGGCCCGATCACCGCGACCCGGCGCCCCGCCTCGATGGCAAGATCGGCGGTGACGGTGAAGGCGCCGTTGCGGATGGTGACGTCTTCAAATCTCAGCATGCCCGCGCCCCCCGCGATCCAGTATCCAGAACGCCGCGACCGACAGCAGCAGCAAGAGTAGTGCCGCGCCCGAAGCCGCCTGCATCCGGTAGGCGCCCATCAGCCGGTAGATCTGCAACGGCAGCGTCGCCTGTTCGGCATCGGCGAACAGGGCGATCACGCCAAGGTCGCCCATCGACAGCGCCGCCGCCAGCCCGGCGGCAAAGCCGATCTGGGGCCGCATCCGCGCCAGCAGCACCCGCCGCACGAACGGCCATCCGGCCATGTCCAGCGCGAGACCCAGCCGCCCGTAGCGGTCCACGACCTGCACCGCGCGCGGCACGAGAATGCGCAGCGCGAAAGGCAGCGCCATCAGCGCGTTGACCAGCGCCGTGACCGGCAGCGCCAGCGCGAAGGGGTCGGCCAGCGGATAGAGGACGATGAACAGCCCCGTGCCGATCACCAGCGGCGAGGCCGCCAGCCCGAGCAGACCGGCCAGTTCCACCCCGGCGCGCCGGCCCGCCGCGACCGCCGCCGCCATCGGCAGCGCCAGCGCCAGCAGCAGGCAGGTGCTGACGACCGCAACCCCGCCCGAGAACAGTGCTGCCCGCCAGACGCTGGCCGGCAGCGCGACCAGCGCCGGCGCGCCCGCGCTCACGATGGCGGCCAGCGGCAGGATGAGAAACACCGCCGCCAGCGCGATGACGCCGGCATCCAGCAGCTTCGCCGCGCGCCCTTGCGCATCCCATCGCCGCAAGGCCCGGTCCAGACCGCCCCCCGCGCCCTCGGTGCGCGCCGCGCGCAGCGCCGCCAGCGCGGCCAGCCCGGTCAGCGCGATCTGGATGCAGGACAGCAGCGCCGCCCGCCCCAGGTCGAAATCGAACCGGAACGCCTGATAGATCGCCAGTTCTATGGTGGTTGCCCGCGGCCCGCCCCCAAGCGTCAGGGCCACCGCGAAACTGGTGAGGCAGATGGCGAACACCACCGCCAGCGCGCCGGGCGCAACGCGCATCAGCATCGGATATTCCAGCAGCCGGCGCATCGCCCCCGGCCCGGCGCCCAGATGCGCAGCCAGGCGGAACCGCTCGGCCGGGATCTCCTGCCAGCCCTGAAGGATCAGCCGGGTCGCCAGCGGCAGGTTGAAGAACACATGCGCCAGAACCACGCCATGCAGCCCGTAGATCTGCAACGGCGGCAGGCCGGCCCAGCCCAGTGCCGTGCTGACCCAGCCCGTCCGCCCGAACACCGCCAGAAGCCCCAGAACCGCCACGATCACCGGCAGGATGAACGGCGCCCCCATCAGCGCGATCAGCGCGCGCCGCCCGGAAAAGCGGCGCCGCGCCAGGGCGCGCGCCACCGGTACCGCCAGCGCCACGCTGAAACCCGCCGAAAGCGCGGCCTGCACCAGCGTGAAGCGCACCGCCGCCCAGTCCGACGGGCCCAGCCCGCGGCCGGCCTCGGCCCGCAGCGCCACCGCCGCCAGCGCGCCCAGGATCAGCGCCGCGACGAAAGCCGCCGCGCCAAGCCCGGGTGCCGCCCCTAGCGGCTGAGCGCGTCGAGCCATTCGGCCAGGGCCGCGTCGCGCACCTGCGCCGCCCGCTCGGGGGCGACCAGCAACGCCTTGGCGGGCCGGGCCAGCCCCGCGAAACCGTCCGGCAAGCCGCCTTCGGGCGTCACCGCGGGATACATCCAGTTGGTCGTGGGAATGGCGGCCTGGAAGGCGTCGGACACCATGAACCGCAAGAACGCATCGGCCAGTTCCGGCTGATCGCTGGCGGCCAGCCGGCCGGCCACCTCGATCTGAAGATAGTGGCCTTCCTCGAACATCGCGGCGGCCTTGCCGTCATCGCCCTCGGCGATGACGTGATAGGCCGGAGAGGTGGTATAGCTCAGCACCATGTCGGCCTCGCCCTCCAGAAACAGCCCGTAGGCCTCGGACCAGCCCTTGGTGACGGTCACGATATTGTCGGCCAGCCCGGCCCAGATGTCCGCCGCATCGTCGCCATAGGCGGTCTTGACCCACATCAGAAGCCCCAGGCCGGGCGTCGAGGATCGCGGATCCTGGATCACGATCCCGAGGTCGCTGTCGGCCAGCGCGCGGAAGCTGTCGGGCGCGTCCAGCCCGGCATTGTGGACAAAGGCGAAATAGCCCCAGTCGTAGGGGACGAATGTCTCATCGCTCCAGTCCAGAGGCAGATCGAAATCGGCGCTGACCGAATGCGGCGCGAACAGCCCGGTCGCCTTTGCCGCCGCCGTCAGGTTGGTATCCAGCCCCAGCACGACATCGGCCTGCGAGCGCGCCCCTTCCAGCCGCACGCGCGCCAGCAGCGCCGCGCCGTCGCCGGCGCCGACCAGTTTGAGATCGCAGCCGCAGGTTTCCTCGAAGGCCTTTTCGATCACCGGGCCTGGGCCCCATTCGGAAACAAAGCTGTCATAGGTATAGACGGTGAGTTCGGGCGTCTCGGCGAACACTGCCGAGGCCGAGAGAACTCCCGCTGCAAACGCAAGATACTTCATGGCATCCTCCATTGCGGCGACAGGGCAAGGGTGGATGCTGATCCATTGGCCTTCCCTCCGCCGGTATTAGCCGGTTCAGGTTCAACGGGTCTGCGAAACGCGCATCTCAGCCAATCAAGGCACCCCGAGGTACCCTCTTCCTAGGCCCGAATCCGACCGGCAACAAGTGCCAATCCACCCATTCTTCTGACCGCAAGTATCCCGGGGGAGTCCCGGGCCCCGCCCGGGACGGGGGCAGCGCCCCCTATTTCCGCTTGAGGCATCGCGCCGCGGCCGCTAATCAAACGGACAAAGGAGCGCCGCCAGTGTCCATCAACACCTTCGGACATCTCTTCCGCGTCACCACCTGGGGCGAAAGCCACGGGCCGGGCCTGGGGGCCACGGTGGATGGCTGCCCGCCGGGGGTGGCCATCGACGAAGGCGCCATCCAGCACTGGCTCGACCGGCGCCGCCCGGGGCAGAACAGATACACCACCCAGCGCCGCGAGGCGGACGCGGTGCGCATCCTCTCGGGCGTATTCGAGGGGCGCACCACCGGCACGCCGGTGCAGTTGATGATCGACAACACCGACCAGCGGTCGAAGGATTACGGCGACATCAGGGACAAGTTCCGCCCCGGCCACGCCGACATCACCTACTGGCAGAAATACGGCCATCGCGACTATCGCGGCGGCGGCCGGTCCTCGGCGCGCGAAACCGCGGCGCGGGTGGCGGCGGGCGGCCTGGCGCGGGCCGCGCTGAACATGCTGGCGCCGGAGATCGCCATCCAGGGCTATCTGGTCCAGATCGGCCCGCACGGTATCGACCGGGGCCGGTTCGACGCCGAAGAGATCGAACGCAACCCGTTCTGGTGCCCCGATGCGCAGGCGGCGGCGCAATGGGGCGGCTATCTTGACGGGCTGCGCAAGTCGGGCAACTCGGCCGGTGCCGCGATCGAGGTGGTGGCGCGCGGCGTGCCCGCCGGGCTGGGCGCCCCGGTCTATGGCAAGCTCGACACCGATCTTGCGGCGGCGATGATGTCGATCAATGCGGTCAAGGGCGTCGAGATCGGCGAAGGCATGGCCGCCGCCGCCCTGACCGGCGAGGACAACGCCGACGAGATCTTCATGGGCAATGACGGCCAGCCGGTCTATTCCTCCAACCACGCGGGCGGCATTCTCGGCGGGATTTCGACCGGGCAGGAGATCGTCGTGCGCTTTGCCGTCAAGCCGACGTCGTCGATCCTCAGGCCGCGCCGCACCATCACCAGGTCGGGCGAGGCCGCCGAGATCGTCACCAGGGGGCGCCATGACCCCTGTGTCGGCATCCGCGCGGTGCCGGTGGGCGAGGCGATGATGGCCTGCGTGATCCTCGACCATCTGCTGCTGCATCGCGCGCAGATGGGGGGCGGCGTCGGTCACACGCCCGGCCGGATCGGCTAGCGGTTTGGGCGCGATCCTCTCCATCACCTTCCCGATCTACGCCGCCATCGCCATCGGATACCTGGCGGTCAAACGCGGCTGGTTCGACCGGGCGGACATGCGCGTTCTGGGCAAATACGTTCTCAACATCGCGCTGCCCGCGCTGCTGTTCAACGCCGTGGCGTCGCGCGATTTCTCCGAAGTCATCCATCCCGGCTACATGCTGGTGTTCGCCGCCGGCGGGCTTGGCACGATCGCGGTGTCGTTTTCGTGGTTTACCTTCACCGGCATCGACAAGGGGCGCCGCGCGGTGGCCGTCATGGGCTCGTCCTGCCCCAACTCGGCCTATGTCGGCTATCCGGTGCTGCTGCTGACGCTGCCGGATCTGGCGGGCGTGATCCTGGCGCTGAACACGCTGATCGAGGTTCTGCTGGTGGTGCCGCTGTGCCTGTTCCTGATGGACATGGCGCGCCATGAACGGGCGGCGCCGCTGCCCGTCAAGCTGGTTTCGATTTTCTGGGGCGTGACCAAGCGGCCGATGGTGATCGGTCTGCTGCTGGGTCTGGCGGTGTCGGTCGCGGGCCTGCCGGTTCCCGACACGGTATCGCGGCTGCTTTCGATGCTCGCCGCTTCGGCCTCTGCCCTGTCGCTGGTCGCCATCGGCGGATCGCTGGCGGTGTTGCCGCTTGGCGGCAACCGCGTCCTGGCGGCCCAGATCGCCGCCGGCAAACTGGTGCTGCACCCGGTCATGACGGGGCTTGCGCTGGCGGCGCTGCCGGTCCTGGGGCTGGCCGCGCTGCCGCCCGACATGGCGGTTGCGGCGATCCTGTCCACCGCCATGCCGATGTTCACGATCTATGTCGTCTTCGCCCAGGAACAGGGTCTTGAGGGGGCGGCCTCGCTGGCCATGCTGACGGCCACCACGTTCAGTTTCGTGACGCTGTCGGCACTGCTGTTCTGGCTGACCTGAAACCATGTGGCCCTGGGCGGGCATTGCCGGTCGGCCATGCAACATAAGCCCGTTGATCTTTGTCACCGGCGGGCGCAGGGTTTCGCCATGTCGGTTTCGTTAACATCGCATCGACCTGGCCTCGCCATCGCGCTGAAACTGTGCGCGATGTTCCTGTTCACCGGGATGTCGGCGATCATCAAGGCGACGTCGGACGCGGTGCCGCCGGGCGAGGCGGTGTTCTTCCGGTCGCTGTTCGCCATCCCGGTGATCGTGGCATGGCTGGCGCTGCGCGGCGACCTTGCCCAGGGGCTGCGAAGCCGCAACCCGATGATGCATGTGCGGCGCGGCGTTCTGGGCACATCGTCCATGGGGATGATGTTCGCGGGGCTGGGCCTGCTGCCGCTGCCCGAGGTCACGGCGATCGGCTTTGCCACGCCGGTCTTCACCGTGATCCTGGCGGCGCTGATCCTGGGTGAAACCATTCGGATCTTTCGCATCAGCGCGGTGCTTGTCGGGCTGTTCGGCGTTCTCATCATGCTGTGGCCCCGTCTGGGCGGCGGTGCCGGGGCCGAGCAGGGCGCGACGCTGGGCGCCTTCCTGGTCCTGGGCGCGACGCTGTGCCGGGCGCTGGTGCAGATACAGGTGCGCGTGATGGTCGAAACCGAACCCGCATCGGCCATCGTCTTCTACTTCTCGGCCACCGCCGCGGCGCTGTCACTGCTCACGCTGCCGTTCGGCTGGGTCGTTCCGGACCCGCGCACGGCGGCGCTGCTGGTGTCGGCGGGCCTCCTTGGAGGGGTGGCGCAGATGCTGATCACGTCCGCCTTCCGCTTTGCCCCGGCTTCGATGCTGGCGCCTTACGACTATGCCTCGATGCTGTTCGCGATACTGCTTGGCTATTTCGTGTT
>JAGRMG010000070.1 GCA_020441385.1 Paracoccaceae bacterium | reverse complement strand
CGACTGTAAACGGTGAGGCGGGCATTCTGATGCGGGTTGTTCATCCTTCGGGGTCCTCGGCTGGAGTTTGACGATTACAGCCTAACCCCATCCCGGGTGAACAACCTCCTGAGACTTCACAGCTAGCCCCGGACGAGGCCCAGGAACCGGTCGATCGCGGCCTCCGGGATCGACCAGTCGCAGACGAACCGGGCGGCGACGGGTTCGTTTTCGTCCTCGCCTTCCAGTTGCCCGCCCCACAGGTGATAGGCCGCGCCGGCGGCCTGAAGGCGGCGGTGGACATGGCGGGGCAGGGCGGCAAAGACCATGTTGGCATCGGGCGAGTGCAGGATTTCGGCCCCCCCCGCGCGCAGTCCCGCCACCAGCCGGGCGCAGTTGGCATTGGCCCGGCCCGCCATGTCGAGCCACAGGCCGTCTTGCAGATAGCCGGCCATCTGCGCCGAAAGATAACGGTGCTTGGAAAAGAGCTGCGCGGCGCGCTTGCGCCGCAGCTCGAATTCCCGGGATTTGTCCGGATCGAAGAAGATCACCGCCTCGACGCCCATGCAGCCGTTCTTGGTGCCGCCGAAGGAAACCGCGTCGATGCCTGCCTTCCAGGTCATCTCGGCCGGTGAACACCCAAGCGCCACCAGGGCGTTGGCGAACCGGGCGCCGTCCATGTGCACGGGCAAGGAAAATTCGCGCGCGACCGCCGTCAGCGCGCGCAGTTCGTCCAGCGAATGCACGGTGCCGCGTTCGGTGACCTGGGTGATCGAGACGGGGCCGCGCTGCGGCCCGTGCACGCCGCGCGTCTCTTCGGCGGCGATGGCGGCCTGCAACGCGTCGGGCGTCATCCTGTCGGCCTGTCCCACCAGGGTCAGCTTGGCGCCGCCGGTGTAGAATTCGGGCGCGTTGCATTCGTCCTCGTGGATATGCGCCACCGGCGAACAGAACACGGTCTCCCAGGGGTTCGCCAGCGTCGCCAGGGCCAGCGCATTGGCGGCGGTGCCGGTCGCCACCAGATAGACCGCCGCCCCGGGCGCCTCGAACAGATCGCGCAGGCTCTGGCGCACCTCACCCATCAGCGTATCCGCGCCATAGGCCATCTGGAAACCGCTGTTGGCATCGCCAAGCGCGGCCATGATCCGGGGATGCACGGGGCCGGAATTGTCGGAGGCAAAGAACATCAGGTCGGCTCCTCGATGATATGGTCTTCCCAGTCGTCCTCGGGGGTCTCGAATTCGCTGACCGTCAGGCCGCGCACCGACACGCCGGCGCGATGCACGGTTTCAGGCGAACCCGAGATCAGCGGATGCCAGTCGTATAGCGGCCGCCCCTCGTGCAGCAGCCGGTAGGCGCATGTGGCCGGAATCCAGTTCAGGTGCTCGGCCAGATTGGCAGGCGTCAGCACGATGCAGTCGGGAACGTATCTGTGGCGGTCCTCGTAATGCGTACAGCGGCAGCTTTCGTCGTCCAGCAGCCGGCAGGCGACGCGGGTCAGCGCCACTTCGCCGGTATCCTCGAATTCCAGCTTGTTGAGGCAGCATTTCCCGCACCCGTCGCACAGCGCCTCCCACTCCCGGCGCGTCAGGCGCGACAGCGCCTTGCGTTCCCAGAATCGCGGGGCCAGCCCGGATCGGTCGATCGGATCGCTCATGGGGTGTTCAGAATGGCGCGGGCGCGGTCGCAATCGGCCCGCATCTGCGCGATCAGCGCATCGAGGCTGTCGAACTTCTGTTCCGGGCGCAGGAAATCGACCAGCCCGATGGACAGCGTCGCGCCGTAGAGATCGCCCGAGAAGTCGAAGATGAAGGTTTCGATATTGGGCAGCACGCCGCCGAACATGGGCCGGACGCCCAGCGAGGCTGCGCCGTGATAGCTGCCCGCATGCGGGCCGTCCAGCACATCGACCAGCACCGCATAAACCCCGAACGCGGGCGGGTGCAGCCCCTCGATCGACATGTTGGCGGTCGGATAACCCAGTTGCCGGCCGCGCTGTTCGCCGCCGATCACCTCGCCGTCGATCCGGTGCCAGTGCCCCAGCATCGCCTTGGCGTCGCGCGGGCGGCCATCGCTCAGCGCCTGGCGAATCGCGGTCGAGGAAACCACCGTATCAGACGCTTCCAGCAGCGGCGCGACGGTGACGCCAAAGCCCATTTCGGCGCCAAAGCGCACCAGATCCCCGGCATTGCCGCTGCGCCCCTTGCCAAAGCAGAAATCCGCCCCGACGACGATATGGCCCAGACCCAGCCCGTCGCGGATCACCCGGCTGGCGAATTCCCTTGGCGTCAGGCCGGCCATGGCGGCGTTGAAGTTCAGCTCGTACAGCCGCTCGACCCCCAGCTTTGCAAGCCGGTGCGCGCGGGTTTCGCTGCGCATCAGCCGGAAGGGGGGCGCGTCGGGGGCGAAATACTCGCGCGGATGCGGCTCGAAGGTCAGCACGCCCAGCGGCAGATCCGGCGCGGCGTTGCGGGTCAGGTCGATGACCGAGCGGTGCCCCAGATGCACACCGTCGAAATTGCCGATCGCGGCGCTGGCGCCGCGATCCTCGGGTTTGACGAACTGATAATCCCGGATGATCCGCATGGGCGACTGCCTAGCGCCGCGCGCCGGGTTCTGCAAGCGGTGCTTGGGCACGCCCTGGCGGATGCGCGGGCCACCCCGCCGGGCGCAGCTGCGGGCGGTCCTTCAGCCCGGACGATCGCTGTGCGAGCCGGCGAAATGGAATCGCGGTTCGATATCCGAAATCCGGGCACAACGACCATTTTGCGCCCGCCCTTGGGGGCGGGGCCGGGCGCGAACCGGATCGCAAGCGATCCGGGGGCAGTTGGCAGATGCTGCGAACCCTGGATTCGGGGGGGCTAGCGCGCGTCGCGTCCGATTGAATTCACCCGCCGGGCCGAACGGGTCGTTCCTTGAAAAAGCGGCCTCGCCCCGGCGGGTGAATGCCCGAATCCGAATGAGCGCGACGCGCCCTAGTCGAACTTGCGGCTCGGCGCCAGCACGGTGGCCTCGCCGGCCAGCACCTTCCTGCCGTCCACCGCGCAATGGCAGTCCAGCCGCACCCGGCGCTTGCCCAGGTCGATGTCGATCACCCTGACCTCGGCGTGAACGGTATCGCCCGGGCGCACGGGGGCGAGAAACTTCAGCGTCTGCCCCATGTAGACGGTGCCGTGACCGGGAAGCTGTTCGCCGATCACCGCCGAGATCAGCCCGGCGGTCAGCATGCCATGGGCGATGCGGCCCTGAAAGATCGTGTCACGGGCATAATCGTCGTCCAGATGCACCGGGTTGCGGTCGGTCGAGACCTGCGCGAACATCTCGATATCGGCGTCGGTCACGAGTTTCCGCAGATGGCGGGTCATGCCCATCTCGATGTCTTCGATACAGATGGTGCCACGGGGCAGGTTGTCCAGCATGTCGTCCTCTTTGCGCATCGTTTGGGTAATTTTCAATCGGCAAACGCGTTAATCATGAAACTTTATTACTTCGCGGATGCAGAAAATCAACCCCCTTTTCTGCTCAGCGCAACTGCCCAATTGCATAGCGCGGGCTGGACTTTTCCTTTTCCAGATAACTGTTTAGCGTATCCTGGTCCGGCTGATGCCTGGTGTTCGTCTCGGACGAGGCCAGACCGCCGGTGATGAACAGGGAATCGATATCCTCGCCCATCGCCCCGGCGATGTCGGTATGCAGACCGTCGCCGATGGCCAGGATGCGGCTGTCGGGTGCCGACCGGCCGATGGCGGCCAGCCGGCGCCGCGCCAGATCGTAGATCGGCGGATGCGGTTTGCCGAAATACAGGCTCTCGCCGCCCATGTCCTCGTAGAGCCGCGCCAGCGCGCCGGCGCACCATTCGCGCCTGTCGCCCCGGTCCACCACGATATCGGGGTTGGCGCAAAGCAGTTTCAGCCCCTTCTGCTTGGCATAAAGGAAGTCGGGCCGGTTCACCGCCGGGTCGGCGAACGGATCGAACGGGCCGCAGCACACGATGCCCTCGGCATCGGGCAGGGGCACGAGGCTGATCTCGACGGGGTCGTCGACCACCTGCATCGGCTCGAAGAACCCGGCGTCGCGCTCCCACTCGCCCATGAAATACACCTTGCCGCCCACCGCGCCCAGGAACATCGCCGCCCGCGCGCTGTCGCCGGAACTGGCGATGGTGTCATAGGCATCTTCCGGCACGCCGAAGCCCTGCAACTGCCGTGCCACCCCGGCGCGGGGCTTGGGCGAATTGGTCAGCAGCACGACGGTGCCGCCAGCGGTGCGAAACGCCTGCAACGCGGCCACCGCCTCCGGGTAGGCTCTGATGCCGTTGTGAACGCAGCCCCACAGATCGACGAACAGCACTTCGTAGCGGTCGGATATGTCGGAAAGGGCGGTGATGATCTCGGTCATGGGCGGGCCTTGCAGTTGCTTGGGCGAAGATATGGAGCACGGCCGCAGATATGACAGGCCGGCACGGGCGAAGTCACGAAAAACCGTCACCGCCCGTGCCCTCGCGCGAAACCGGGGAGCAACGAAAAAAAGGGGGCGCTTGTCGCACCCCCTTTGGTCTTTTGCCCGGAACGGTCCGGCTTACATCATGCCGCCCATGCCGCCCATGCCGCCCATGTCGGGCATGCCGCCGCCGGCGCCTTCCTTGGCGGGCTTGTCGGCCACCATCGCTTCGGTGGTGATCAGCAGGCCGGCGATCGAGGCCGCGTCCTGAAGCGCGGTGCGCACCACCTTGGCCGGGTCGATCACGCCGAACTTGAACATGTCGCCATATTCCTCGGTCTGCGCGTTGAAGCCGAACTTGGCGTCCTTGCTCTCGCGGACCTTGCCGGCCACGACCGAACCGTCGACGCCGGCGTTCTCGGCGATCTGACGCAGCGGAGCCTCGAGCGCCTTGCGCACGATGCGGATGCCGACGTTCTGGTCGTTGTTGTCGCCGGTCAGCCCCTCGAGCTTCTTGGCGGCCTGCACCAGGGCGACGCCGCCGCCGACGACGATGCCTTCCTGCACCGCGGCGCGGGTGGCGTTCAGCGCGTCATCGACGCGGTCCTTGCGCTCTTTCACCTCGACTTCGGTCATGCCGCCGACGCGGATCACGGCGACACCGCCGGCCAGCTTGGCAACACGTTCCTGAAGCTTCTCGCGGTCATAATCCGAGGTGGTTTCCTCGATCTG
>JAGRMG010000069.1 GCA_020441385.1 Paracoccaceae bacterium | reverse complement strand
TCATCGCCTACAACCAGGAAGCGTTCATCGGCGACGCGATCCGCGGCGCGCTGGCCCAGACCCATTCGCCGATGAAGATCATCCTCTCGGACGACCGCTCGCCGGACCGGACCTACGAGATCATGCAGGAAATCGCCGCCGGCTATGACGGCCCGCACGAGATCGTCCTGCGCCAGAGCGCCGAGAACCGCGGCGTACTGGGCCATGTCAACGAGATCGCGGCGCTGGTGGATACCGATGTCGTGGTGATGGCCGCCGGCGACGACGTCTCCTACCCGCAGCGGGTCGAGATGCTCATGCGGGTCTTCAACCGCGATCCTTCGGTCATGGCGGTATTGTCGGACCATCACGTCGCCGACACGCCGGCCCGGCTGGACCCGGCCGGGTGGCGGGCCGAATACGTGGCGATGCGCGAGATCATGTTCCACGGCGGCGGCATCGGCGCCGGCGCGGCCTATGCCTATCGCCGGGAATGTTTCACCTGGCCGGCGCCGCTGAATGCCGACCTGTTCAGCGAAGACCGGATCCTGCCGCTCAGGGCCGCGCTTCTGGGCAAGGTCTGCAAGCTGCCCTACCCGCTGCTGTTCTACCGCCAGACCGAGGGCAGCGTCGGCAACAGGCTGAACACAGCCAAGACCTGGGTCGTCACCCACAAGCCGCACGAGGCCGAAATCCGCAGGGAACTGGCGGTGGCCGTCGCCGAGCGCCGGATCGGCCCTCGGGACTTGCGGGCGGCGATGTTCTGGTTTAGGGCGCATGGCCTGTGCGCCGGGTTCATGAAGCGGCGCGGCAGACCCGGCGACATGGCCTGGCGGTATCTGGGCCGCAATGCGCTGAAGCTGTTCCGCGGCGCCTTCGTGAGCCGGAGGCGCGCATCGTTCCGCCTGTAAGCGCAACCCGAAAAGTGGGAACCGGTTTTCGGAATCAGTTGCGCGACGGCAAGGAACTCGCGACCCGAAAAGTGGGAAGGCGGCTGCGCTCAGGCCCGGCGCGGCAGGCGGGCCAGTACCAGGCGTGCCCATATCTTGGGATCGCCCGGCTTTGCGGCCAGCGCCGCGCGCAGCAGGATCCGGCCGCACCGCCGCATCCCCTGCTGCCGGCTCATGCGGGTTCCCAGCCGGGCCCAGTGGCCGGCCAGAACCTGCACCGGCACGCCACGCTTGCGCATCTTGTTGCAGATGACCACCTGGCTGAACAGGTTGCGGCGGGAAAACAGCGATATGCTGTCGGGCTGGATGTAGGTGTTCACCAGAGGCTCGTCGACGAAACCGAAGCTCCCGGTTTCGGAGAGCCGGGAAAAGAAATCCCAGTCCTGGTCGGCCCGCAGTCTTTCATCGAACCCACCAAGCCGGAGAACCGCCGCCTTGTCGCAGATCGCGGTCTGCGGGCTGACGATGTTGCCCTGCCAGAGCCGTTGCGCGATGTGGCCCGCCACCTCGGCGACATCGGGGCCGGGAACGCATGCGACGCGGCGTTTGCCGCGGTTGAACTGCGGATCGCGCCCGTAGACGATCTTGATGCAATAGACGCAGACGCAATCCTTCGGGGCGGCGGCGAATTGCGCGGCCTGCCGCGTCAGCTTGCCGTGAAGCCATTCGTCGTCGCTGTCCTGGAACGCCACATAGG
>JAGRMG010000068.1 GCA_020441385.1 Paracoccaceae bacterium | reverse complement strand
TCATCGCCTACAACCAGGAAGCGTTCATCGGCGACGCGATCCGCGGCGCGCTGGCCCAGACCCATTCGCCGATGAAGATCATCCTCTCGGACGACCGCTCGCCGGACCGGACCTACGAGATCATGCAACAGATCGCCGCCGGCTATGACGGCCCGCACGAGATCGTCCTGCGCCGCAGCGCCGAGAACCGCGGCGTGCTGGGCCATGTCAACGAGATCGCGGCGCTGGTGGATACCGATGTCGTGGTGATGGCCGCCGGCGACGACGTCTCCTATCCGCAGCGGGTCGAGACGATCATGCGGGTCTTCGAGCGCGACCCCTCGGTCATGGCGGTGCTGTCGGACCATCACGTCGCCGACACGCCGGCCCGGCTGGACCCCGGCGACTGCCGGGCCGAATACGTGGCGATGCGCGAGATCATGTTCCACGGCGGCGGCATCGGCGCCGGCGCGGCCTATGCCTATCGCCGGGAATGCTTCTTCTGGCCGGGGGCGCTGAATGCCGATCTGTTCAGCGAAGACCGGATCCTGCCGCTGCGGGCCGCGCTTCTGGGCAGGGTCTGCAAGCTGCCCCACCCGCTGCTGTTCTACCGGCAGATCGAGGGCAGCGTCGGCAACAGGCTGAACACCGGCAAGACCTGGGTCGTCACCCACAAGCCGCACGAGGCCGAGATCCGCAGGGAACTGGCGGTTGCCGTCGCCGAGAACCGGATCAGCGCCCGGGAATCGAGGGCCGCGATGTTCTGGTTCCGGGCGCATGGCCTGTGTGCGGGGTTCATGAAGCGGCGCGGCAGGCCCGGCGACATGATCTGGCGGTATCTGGGCCGCAACGCGCTGAAGCTGTTTCGCACCACCTTTGTGAGCCGCCAGCGCCAGACGTTCCGCCTGTAAGCGCAACCCGAAAAGTGGGAACCGGTTTTCGGAATCGGTTGCGCGCCAACAAAAGACTCGCAACCCGAAAAGTGGGAACCGGTTTTCGCAACCGGCCCCGGACGGTCAGGCCCGGCGCGGCAGGCGGGTCAATGCAAGACGTACCCAGATCCGGGGATCTTTCGGCCTTGCGGCCAGCGCCGCCCGCAGCAGGATCCGGGCGCGCCGCCGCATCCCCTCGTGCCGGCTCATGCGCGATCCGAGCCGGGCCCAGTGGCCGGCCAGAACCCGCACCGGCACGCCGCGCTTGCGCATCTTGTTGCAGATGACCACCTGGCTGAACAGGCTCCGGCGGGAAAACAGCGAGATGCTGTCGGGCTGGATGTAGGTGTTCACCAGAGGCGCGTCGACGAAACCGAAACTCCCGGTTTCGGCGAGCCGGGAAAAGAAATCCCAGTCCTGGTCGGCCCGCAGCCTTTCGTCGAACCCGCCCAGTTCGAGAACGGCGGCCCTGTCGCAGATCGCGGTCTGCGGGCTGACGATGTTGCCCTGCCAGAGCCGCTGCGCGATCCGGCCCGCCACCTCCGCGACCCCGGGGCCGGGCACGCAGGCGACGCGGCGGTTGCCGCGGTCAAATTGCGGATCCCGCCCGTAGACGATCTTGATGCAATAGACGCAGACGCAATCCTTCGGGGCGGCGGCGAATTGCGCGGCCTGCCGCGTCAGCTTGCCGTGAAGCCATTCGTCGTCGCTGTCCTGGAACGCCACATAGG
>JAGRMG010000067.1 GCA_020441385.1 Paracoccaceae bacterium | reverse complement strand
TACCTGATGCGGCTCTGGGAACAGATCCGCGACCTGACGCTGAAGTCGATCGCGCCGGCGCCGATCTACGAGGAAGGCGACCTCATCAAGCGGTCGATCCGCGACCTTTATTCGAAGGACATCGACGAGGTGCTGGTCGAGGGCGAAGCGGGTTACCGCATGGCCAAGGACTTCATGAAGATGATCATGCCGTCCCACGCCAAGAACGTGCGCCGCTATGAGGAACAGCTGCCGCTGTTCGCCCGCTTCCAGGTCGAAAGCTATCTGGCGGCCATGTTCAACCCGACGATCCAGCTGAAATCGGGCGGCTATATCGTGATCGGCGTGACCGAGGCGCTGGTCGCCGTCGACGTGAACTCGGGGAGAGCCACCAAGGAAGGCTCGATCGAGGAAACCGCGCTCAAGACCAACCTCGAGGCCGCCGAGGAGGTGGCCCGCCAGCTGCGCCTGCGCGACCTTGCCGGGCTGATCGTGATCGACTTCATCGACATGGACGAACGGCGCAACAACGCCGCGGTCGAGAAAAAGCTCAAGGACAAGCTGAAGACCGACCGCGCCCGCATCCAGGTCGGCCGCATCTCGGGCTTTGGCCTGCTCGAGATGAGCCGCCAGCGCCTGCGCCCCGGCATGATCGAGGCCACGACCCAGCCGTGCCCGGCCTGTCACGGCACCGGCCTGATCCGGTCGGACGACAACATGGCGCTGAGCATCCTGCGCCAGATCGAAGAGGAAGGCACAAGGCGCAGGTCGCGCGAGGTGCTGGTGCGCTGTCCTGTGGGCATCGCCAATTTCCTGATGAACGCCAAACGCGAACATATCGCCCAGATCGAGGCGCGCTATGGCATGGCGGTCAGGATCGAGGGCGACATCCATCTGGTCAGCCCCGATTTCGCGCTGGAGAAGTTCAAGACCGCGACCCGCGCGGTCCCGGCGGTCACGGCGCCCGTCGTGTCGGTGGATACCATGCTGATGGATCAGGTCGATTCCGATAACGGCGAGAACGACACCGATGCCGATGAGGCGGCCGAAAACGGTGCCGCGGCAAGGGGCGAAAACGGTTCGGAGGGCGATGAGTCCCAACCCAAGCGCAAGCGCAAGCGGCGCCCGCGCCGGCGCCGTGGCGGTTCGGGCAAGTCCGAGGAGGGGACAACGGCGGCAGAGGCCGCAGAGAGTTCCGAAACGGCGCGGACGCTGCCCACCGATGCGGGCGAAGCGGACAATGGCCAGGACAGGGGTGAAGACGCGCCGGAACCGCAAACTGCCAAGCCGAAGTCGTCGCGCAGCCGGTCGGGATCTTCGCGGACGAAATCCGCCCCGCCCGACGACATGCCCGATACCGCGCCCGATGCTGCGCCGGAGCCGGCCGAGGCGGCATCCGCCACCGAACCGGCCGGCGATGCCGGGGACGAAACCGGCGCGGCCAAAAAGAAACCGGCCCGCACCCGGACCTCGCGTTCGCGCAAGAAGGAAGCGGCACCGGAGGCCGCCGCGGCGTCCGCGGCCGACGCCGCGCCGGACACCGGCGAAGCGGTGAATGGCGCCGTTGCGACCGCCCCCGCCCCGGCGGAGCCGGCCTCTGTTGTCCAGGGCGAACCGGTTCCGGCCGATGGCGATGCCGCGCGGTCCGCGGAGATCGCGGACGAGCGCTCGAAGGAGGGCGCACCGGACGCCGGGAGCGAAACCGACGAGACCGCGCCGCCCGCCGAGCCGGACAAGCCCAAGCGGCGCGGCTGGTGGTCGCTGGGCCGCTGACCCCGAACACGCGCCCCGGTCAGGGACAGCCCTGACCGGGCGCTCCCGGTCGGGGCGTTGTCTTCGGGCAGTATCGGGGCATTGTCACGGCATCGAGGTCTTCAACCGCGCTTCGAAATCGACGATGAATTTCCGGAACGCGCGGATCTTCTCGAACTCCGTGTTCCTGGTTTTGCCGTCGATCCGGGTCAGCCTGGCATATTCCGCGAAACACCGGGTGATCTGCGGGTCGGCCTTTTCCATCCGCGATTGCGGCAGCTCTACGTGGTATGGATCCTTGCTGTTGGGCAGGAACCCCCGGCTGCCCTTGAAATTGTACAGCCCGGCCCGGTTCATCCCCATCGCATACAGGCTGATCAGGAACGCGAATTCATTGCTGCCGATCCGCGACTTCAGCCTGTCGATGTTCCAGACGATGTTCGATTTGCCGTTGAAGGTGACATAGACGTGCCGGGCGCTGTTGGTCATGTGCGATGAATTGCAGGTCCACGATTTGTGCCCCACTATCAGCTTGGCCTGATCGGTCGCGTGTCGCGCCCGGTCGATCGGATTCTTGCTGATAATGACCCAGAGCTTCAGCGCCGGTTTGCCGTCTCTCTCCCGCCTCTTGTTCCAGGCCGTGATACCCTTGTTGATGAAATCGGCCATCAGTTTGGCCTGACGGTCGATTTTTGCACCCGCTATCGGCATTGTCCCCCCGCTGCCCGGTCGACCGGATCGTTCGGTTCCTCTGTCACGCAGGCTGGCCGGAAGCGACCGGCCCGTCAAGGGCGCCCCGCTCCGGGCAGACCAAGCGGTGTCAGCCGCCCTTGCGGACCAGATAGGCGGCGTGGCCGTCCTCGTCGGAATGGCCGAGGAAGCCGTGCCCGTTCTCCGAGCAGAAATGCGGCACGTCGATCGCCGCCGCGGGATCGTCGGCCAGCAGGCGCAGGACCGCACCGTTGGGCAGGGACAACAGGCGCTTGCGCAGTTTCAGGACGGGCAGGGGGCAAAGCAGCCCGATGGCGTCCAGCGTTTCGGCGATCTCGTTCATGCCCGGCAGATAAGCCGGAAAACGCGCGCCTGTCCACCGGCGCCTGTTTCCCTTGCGCACCGGCACGGGGATGTGACCGCATGGCCTCGTGACCTTGGCCGCGCGATGGCTTATGCCCGTCGCCATGTTTGGAATCGAAATCATCGACGCGGGCCTGCTGCCGGCCATGATCGTGGCCCTGTTCGCCGGGACGCTCAGCTTTCTTTCGCCCTGTGTCCTGCCCATCGTGCCGCCCTATCTGGCCTATATGAGCGGGGTTTCGGTGCAGGACCTCAGCACGGGCGGGGGCGCGCGCAACCGCGCCATCCTGCCGGCGCTGTTCTTCGTTCTGGGGCTTTCGACGGTGTTTCTGTTCCTGGGCTTCACCGCGTCGGCCATCGGTTCGGTGTTCCTGCAATATCAGGACTGGTTCAACACCGTGGCCGGGATCGTCGTGATGGTGTTCGGGGCGCATTTCGTCGGCGTCTACCGCATCCCGTTTCTCGACCGCGAAGCGCGGCTGGATGCCGGCGATCGTGGCGGTTCGGCCTTTGGCGCCTATGTGCTGGGCCTGGCCTTCGCCTTTGGCTGGACGCCCTGCATCGGCCCGCAGCTGGGCGCGATCCTCAGCCTCGCCGCCTCGGAGGGGTCGGTGGCGCGCGGCACCTCGCTGCTGGCGATCTATGCCGCCGGGCTGGGCGTGCCGTTCCTTCTGGTCGCGGCCTTCCTGCCGCGGCTGGGCGGGCTGATGGGCTGGATGAAGCGGCACATGGAACAGATCGAACGTGTGATGGGCCTGTTGCTCTGGACCATCGGCCTGCTGATGCTGACCGGGGGCTTTTCCAGCTTTTCCTACTGGCTTCTGGAGAAATTCCCCGGCCTTGCGGCGCTGGGCTGATCTTGACGATGCGTAGTTCGATACGCCGGAAATAGGGCGCAAAAGAGCTTCGCGCCCGGCCCCGGGGGGGCAACAAGGTCTTACTCTTGCCCGAATGCGGCGCTAGTGTCGGCCCCGGGGCGGAGGGTCAGGGATGGCGATGGAACCGTGCGGGCACGCAGAGCCGCGGATAAGCGGGCGCCGGGTCTTCTATATTCCCGGGTATGACCCCATTCATCCGCGCCGCTATCGCGAACTCTACCGCAAGGAAGCCGCGGCCCAGGCGAAGATCTCCGGCCACAGGATAGAACTGAGGGCGAAGACGACCGATGGCCCCTATGGCTGGCATGTGAAGGCGCGGATCGAGGATGCCGAGGTTCAGGCCGACATGGAGGTTCTGGTCTGGTCCGACATCGTGCGCGACAGCATGTCCAACACCATCCCCGCCACCTATCTGCAACTGCTGCGCACCGCCTGGATCTACATCGCTACGGGAACGCTGCGCCGGCTGATGTGGCTGCGCAAGGGGCCGGTGATCGCGGCGCTTTACCCGGTGGGCATGCTGCTGGTGCAACTGGTGCTGGCCGGTCTGCTGTGGTGGGGGCTGGCCGCGCTGGTCGGGTCGGCCTTCGCGCTGCTGCCGCTGTCGGGCCGGGTGCTGGATGCCATCGCGACCGCGACCGCCACCTTCGCCGGGCTGATCGGGGCGGTCTGGCTGTTGCGCCGCTTCAAGGCGCTGGACGGCAGGTTCTTCGCCTATTACCTGATGCACGATTATGCCCACACGGCCAGGTCGCGCGGCGCCTATCCGCCCGAACTCGAGGCGCGGCTGCGCGAGTTCGCCGAACGCATCGCCGCGGCGCTGGCCGGCGATGCGGGCGAGGTTCTGGTGGTCGGCCATTCCTCGGGTGCGCATCTGGGCGTCAGCGTGCTGGCCGATCTGATCCGCTCGGCGCGGGTGCCGGCGAACGGCCCGGCGCTGGGTTTCCTGACGCTGGGGCAGGTGGTGCCGATGGTGTCGTTCCTGCCCCGCGCCCAGCGGCTGCGCGCCGACCTGCAATTCCTCAGCACGCGTGACGAACTGGCCTGGGTCGATGTCTCGGCGCCGGGCGACGGCTGCGCCTTCGCGCTGTGCGATCCGGTGTCCGTCAGCGGCGTGGCGCCGGAGGGCAAGAAATGGCCGCTGGTGATCTCGGCGGCGTTCACCCAGACCCTCAGCCCGGCGCGATGGAAGGCGCTGCGCTGGCGCTTTTTCCGGCTGCATTTCCAGTATATGTGCGCCTTCGACAATCCCGGCGATTACGACTATTTCCGCATCACCGCCGGGCCGAAGACGCTGGCGGCGCGCTTTGCCGGGCGGGCGCCGTCGCATTCGCGCATCGACGTGCCGGCATCGAAATTCACCTCCGTGCGGGCCGCATGACCGCCCTCGAACCGCCTGCGCGCGCCAAGACGATATCGCGAGCGCGCCATGGGGGCTGATTGGCCTGCCGTGGGGCCGCCGATCCCGGCCGGGCGGCGGCGCATTTTCGGGCGCTAACACGCTACCATCGCCGGCTGGCATGCTTTATTGAGTGCCGAAACGTGAATCAGCAAACGGGATTTCCAGCATGGCCAATTCGCAACAGCGCGACCGGATGAAGAACGGCGCGGGATTCATCGCCGCACTGGACCAGAGCGGCGGTTCGACCCCCAAGGCGCTGGCGCTTTATGGCGTGGATGCGTCCGATTACGCGACCGAGGAGGAGATGTTTGCCGAGGTCCAGCGGATGCGCGCCCGCATTATGCAGGCCGACGGTTTCACCAGCGACAAGGTGATCGGTGCGATCCTGTTCGAACGCACGCTTGGCGAAGAGATCGAGGGCAGGAAGGTGCCCGAATACCTGTGGCACGAACGCGGCATCGTGCCGTTTCTCAAGATCGACAAGGGGCTTGAGGATCAAACCGGCGGCGTTCAGCTGATGAAACCGATGCCCGGCCTGTCCGAAACGCTCGCCCGGGCCGCCGGGCAGGGCATTTTCGGCACGAAGGAACGCTCGGTCATTCACGAGGCCGATGCCGCCGGGATCAAGGCCGTGGTGGACCAGCAGTTCGACGTCGCCCGCGAGGTGCTGGCCGCCGGGCTGGTGCCGATCATCGAACCCGAAGTGAACATCCATTCCGCCAGCAAGTCCGAAGCCGAGGATCTGATGAAGGCCGAGATCGCGCGCAATCTCGATGCGCTTGGCGAAGGGCACGAGGTCATGCTGAAACTGACCCTTCCCAGCCGGGCCAACCTGTTTGCCGACCTGATCGCGCACCCGCGCGTGCTGCGGGTGGTGGCGCTGTCGGGCGGCTATTCGACCGACGAGGCCTGCCGCCTGCTGGCTGAGAACGACGGCATGATCGCCAGTTTCAGCCGCGCATTGACCCAAGGGCTGACCCGCGCGATGTCGGATCGCGAATTCAACGCGGCCCTGGGCGGCAACATCGACCAGATCTGCCGGGCTTCGGCCTGAACCGCACCCGGCCACCGCCGCGGCGGTCGGGCCGGGGGCATCTGCCCGGGGGGACCGCCATGCAGATGATCGAGAACCGCACCTATGACGAACTGTGCACCGGTGACAGCGCCGAACTGACCCGCGTGCTGACCGCGCGCGACGCCGATCTGTTCGCCATCGCCTCGGGAGATGTCGATCAGGCCGAGGCCGGCCAGCACGCGCCCGGCGATATCGGCCATGGCATGTGGGTGGGCGCGCTGATCTCGGCGGCTCTGGGCACGCGCCTGCCCGGGCCGGGCACCGTCTACCTGGACCAGCGGCTGCGTTTCCTGCGCCCGGTGCAGGTGGGCGATGCCGTCACCGTGCGGGTGCGGGTGCTGGAAAAGCAGGCCGAGAACCGGCTGCGTCTGGAATGCAACTGTCTGGACGGCAACGGCGAAACCGTGGTCGAGGGCGAGGCGCTGGTGGTCGCCCCGACCGAGAGGATAAGCCGCGCGGCGCGGGTGATGCCGCAGGTGGAGATGCGCCGCCCCGGCGCCACCTACGACGACCTGGTGGAAAAGACCCACGACCATGAACCGATCCCGACGGCGGTCGTGCATCCCTGCGACGAACGCTCGCTCAGGGGCGCGCTGAAAGCCTGCGAACTCGGCCTGATGGTGCCGATTCTGGTCGGGCCCAGGGCGCGGATCGAAGCGGCGGCCGAAGCCGGCGGGCTTGACATATCCGGGCTCGAGGTCGTCGATACGCCCCACAGCCATGCGGCGGCGCGCGCCGCCGTCGATCTGGCGCGCGAGGGCCGCGCCGAGGCGCTGATGAAAGGGGCGCTGCACACCGATGAGGTGATGGCCGAGGCCGTGGACCGCCAGACCGGCCTGCGCACCGAACGCCGCATGAGCCATGTGTTCGCACTGGATGTGCCGAGCCACACCAAGCCGCTGTTCGTGACCGACGCGGCGATCAACATCGCGCCCGATCTGGCGACCAAGGCCGACATCGTCCAGAACGCCATCGATCTGGCGCATGCGCTTGGCCAGGATTGCCCGAAGGTGGCGATCCTGTCGGCGGTCGAAACCGTCTATCCCAAGGTGCCCTCGACGATCGAGGCGGCCGCATTGTGCAAGATGGCCGACCGCCGCCAGATCACAGGCGGGCTGCTGGACGGGCCGCTGGCGTTCGACAACGCGATCTCGCCCGGCGCGGCGGAAGCCAAGGGCATCGATTCGCCCGTGGCCGGGCAGGCCGACATTCTGGTGGTTCCCGATCTCGAATCCGGCAACATGATCGCCAAGCAGATGATCTATCTCGCCGGGGCGCAGGCGGCCGGGATCGTTCTGGGGGCCAAGGTTCCGATCATGCTTACCAGCCGTGCCGACGACACGCGCGCGCGCGTGGCCAGCGCCGCGCTGGCCCTGCTGATGCGCCGCTTCCGGTCGGGAAAACCCCGGTGAGCCGGGCCATTCTCGTTCTCAACGCGGGCTCGTCCAGCGTCAAGTACGCGCTGCACCCGCTGGCCGGCAGCGAGGCGGTGCTGCGCGGTCAGATCGAGCGTATCGGACAGGGGCCGATACACCGCAGCGCGGATGGCAAGACCCCGCTGGACTTGCCCGGCAGGGGCGATCACGCGGCGGTGCTCGACTGGCTGATGCGCCATCTGGCGACGGTTTCGGGCGGTCTCGGCCTGGCGGCCGCCGGCCATCGGGTGGTGCATGGCGGGCGCCATTTCGACGGCCCGGCGCGCATCGGCCCTGCCGAAATGCGCCGAATCCGCGATCTGGCCCCTTTGGCGCCGGCGCATCAGCCCCACAACATCGCCGGTATCGAGGCGGTGGCGCGCGCCTATCCCGACCTGCCGCAGGTGGCCTGTTTCGACACCGCCTTTCATCGCGGCCAGCCGCGCCTGGAGCAGCTCTACGCGTTGCCGCGCGAACTGACCGAGGCGGGCATATTGCGGTACGGGTTTCATGGCCTGTCCTACGACTATGTCGCCGGCTGCCTGCCCGATCTGCTGGGCGAACGCGCCGCGGGCCGCGTCGTGGTGCTGCATCTGGGCAACGGCGCCAGCATCTGCGGCATGAGAAACCGGCGCTCCATCGCGACCTCGATGGGCTTCACCGCTCTGGACGGGCTGATGATGGGTCGGCGCTGCGGCGATATCGACCCCGGCGTGGTGCTGCATCTGGCGCGCCAGGAGGGAATGACGCCCGACAAGGTCGAGACGCTGCTGGGCGAGCAATCCGGCCTTCTGGGCGTGTCGGGAATCAGCAGCGACATGCGCGATCTGCTGGTCAGCGACCGGCCCGAGGCCGCCGAGGCGGTGGATCTGTTCATTCTGACGGCGGCCCGGCAATTGGGGGCGATCGCGGTCGCGCTCGGCGGGCTGGATGCCATGGTCTTCACTGGCGGCATCGGCGAGAATGCCGCCCCCGTACGCGCCGGAATCGCGCGCAGGTTCGCCTGGCTCGGGCTGGAACTGGACGAGGCGGCCAATACCGCGCATGCCGCCACCATCACCGGGGCCGGATCGGCGATCAGCGCCCATGTGATCCGCACCGACGAGGAGCGCTGCATCGCGGAGCAGACCCGCGCGCTTTTGTCCGAATCTCCCTGAGGGGCAGGGCATGGCATCCCGGGCGGGTCGCGAAATGTTCGGGACGTTTTCGGATCGTTGCGCCGTTCCGCCAGGTTCAGCGGTGCCCACCGTCGCGGTTGGAGCACATCAACACTCTGGCGCAAGCATCTGTTTGGCCGAGAGTTTGGTGGATCGAGCTGCGAGTCCGCAAGATCCGCCCGGTCAGATCATGCCCCGACCTCCGTCACCGCACTACACATCAAGGGCCGCGCTCGCGTGCGGTCCCGACAGGCGCTCGCGCCGCAGGTTCCGCGAGCGCGAAATCGCCGGTCAGCCGGATTTGGACTTGCCAGGTTTCGCGATCCGTTTCGCGGTTTCGCCCGTCTCTTCCGCCGCCTCGACATCATTGCCGGAAAACGCGGTGGCGCAGTTGCCCAGCATCCGGGAATATTCCTGTGCGTCTTCCCGCAGCCGTTCCATTGACCCGTGCTGCCAGTCGGCGATTTCCTTCATCGCGCTGGCGGGGTCGGCGCGGCCCTCGGCGACGATCCGCCGGCTGGCCTCGATCAGCGATTGCGCCGCTTCGTGGCGGCGCCGGAACCAGGCCGAGGAAAACCTCTCGACCTCGTCCAGGATTCGCCCCTGGGCGCCCCAGAGATATTCCGCCTGAGGCGCGAGAAACAGCGGATTGGCGGTAAACAGAACCTGCGCGGCATTCAGCGCGTTTTCCATTGCCGGTGTCGTTCCTTCGCGGTTTGCCATACCGTTACACCTTTCTTCGGGTTTGCGGAGCGTGCACAGACTGGCAGGGGCCGCCCGGTGCTGCATTAACCTTGGTCAAGACCGCCGTCGGACGCGCCGGACCAGCCTGAAGGCCTGCCGGATCGTGCGCACGAACCGTCGTGACCGGCCAGCCTGCGGCGCGGCGGTTTTAACGGACGTTAATGCGCGGTCCCCGCCATGGCCTAGGGATGTGGACGTCACTCATCGGGCCATATGACGGAGGCGGGCCATGCCCGGCACCCACAACAGCGATCATTCCCCGGCCGGCGGGCGCATCACGGCCGTGCGGGGCGGTATCGTCGATGTGGCCTTTTCGAGCGATCCGCCCGCGATCAACCGGCTGCTCTACGCGGGCGATCTGGCGATGCAGGTGGCGGGCGTCGTGGGCGAGGGCGTGCTGCGCTGCATCGCGCTGGGTTCGGCAAGGGGGCTGGCGCTGGGCGCGCGGGTGGTGGACAGCGGCGCGCCGATCACGGTGCCGGTGGGCGACGCGGTGCTTGGCCGCATGCTCGACATGTTCGGGCGCCCGCTTGACGGCTTGCCGCCCCCCCAGGGCGAAGCGCGCCGCCCGATCCACGCCGCGCCGCCCCGCCTGTCCGACCGGGTGCTGCGCGCCGAAGTGCTCGAGACCGGGATCAAGGCCATCGACCTGCTGTCCCCGATCGAACGCGGCGGCAAGACCGGCCTGTTCGGCGGCGCCGGGGTCGGCAAGACGGTCCTGCTCAGCGAATTGATCCACAACACGGTCGAGCATCACCACGGCGTCAGCCTGTTCTGCGGCATCGGCGAGCGTTCGCGCGAGGCCGAGGAACTGTGGCGCGAAATGGGCGAGGCCGGGGTTCGCGACCAGATGGTGATGCTGTTTGCCCAGATGAACGAACCGCCCGGCACGCGCTTTCTGGTGGGCAATTCCGCCCTGACCATGGCCGAGTATTTCCGTGATACGCGCGGTCAGGACGTGCTTGTGCTGATCGACAACATCTTCCGGTTCGTGCAGGCGGGTTCGGAACTGTCCGGTCTGCTGGGGCGGATGCCCTCGCGGGTGGGCTATCAGCCGACGCTGGCCACCGAACTGGCCGCGCTTGAGGAACGCATCGCCTCGACCCGCAGCGGCGCGATCACCTCGATCCAGGCGGTCTATGTGCCGGCGGACGATTTCACCGATCCGGCGGCGGCGCATATCTTTTCGCACCTCTCGGCCTCGGTGGTGCTGTCGCGCAAGCGCGCCAGCGAGGGGCTTTATCCGGCGGTCGATCCGCTGGCCTCGAGTTCGGTCATGCTGACCCCCGGCGTGGTCGGACAGCGCCATTACGACATCGCGCGGGGCGTGCGCCGGACGCTGGCCGAATACGAGGATCTGCGCGACATCATCGCCATGCTGGGCATCGAGGAACTCTCGGCCCACGACCGCGCCGTGGTCGCGCGGGCGCGCCGGCTCGAACGGTTCCTGACCCAGCCATTCTTCACCGTCGGCGCCGCTGCCGGAACCCGGGGGCGGCTGGTGGAAATCGAGGAAACGCTGGAGGGTTGCGAGACGATCCTGTCGCAAACGGCGTTCGATCATCCCGAAGGCGCCTATTACATGATCGGCGGGCTGTCGGACCTGACCCGCAAGGCGGCATGAGCATGGCGAGCGACATGCATCTCTATCTGCGGCTGCCCTCGAGCATCCTGTTCGACGGCAGGGTCACGCGCCTGCGCGCGGAAGGGCCCGATGGCGAATTCGGCATCCTGCCCAATCACGCCGATTTCATTGCCGCGCTGGTCCCTTCGGTCCTGCTGGCAAGGCAGGCGGACGGGCAGGAGCGGATATTCGGGATCGACGAGGGCCTGCTGGTCAAGAAGGGCGGAAAGGTCGAGGTCGCGGTGCGCCGCGGGGTCGAGGGCGACGATCTCGACCGGTTGCGCGATACCGTCGGCGACAGATTCGCCAGCCTGCAAGACGAGGAGCGCGTGGCGCGCGCCGCGCTGTCCCGGCTCGAGGCGGACATGGTGCGCCGGCTGGCCAGCCTGCGGAACGGCCGGACATGAAAACGCCGGACGACGACTCCGCCAGCCGGATCGGCCGCCGGGCGCAGCGCATGAAAGAGGCGCGCGAAAGGTCGGGGCCCAGCCCGCTGCGGGGGTTCGGAACCTTCGGCATGATCGGCTGGTCGGTGGCGGTTCCGACCGTGGGCGGCGCGCTTCTGGGGCTCTGGCTGGACCGGGTGGCGCCGCAGGCGTTCTCGTGGACGCTGGCGCTGCTTCTGGGGGGCGTCGTCCTGGGCGGATTGATCGCCTGGGGCTGGATCGAAAAGGAAGGGGGCGGGGATGATTGACATCGACTGGGCCATGCTGGCGGCCGCGGGGCTTGGCGGCGCGTTGGCGGCCGGGCTGTTTCTGGGCGGACTGGCGCTCGGGGTGCGCCTTGCGCTCGGCTTTCGCTGGCCGGTCGCGGCCCTGCTGGTCAGCGCCGCGCTGCGCATCGGCGCGCTGCTGTGGGTCGGCTGGCTGGTCGCCGCGCAGGGCGCGTGGGCGCTCGCGGGCTTTGCCGCCGGATTCCTGATCGCCAGATCGCTGGTTCTGGCCATCGCGCGACTGCCGCGCCGGGCGGAGGCGCCATCATGCAACTGAGCCCCGATGATACGGTGATCTTCACCATCCTCGGTATCGGGATCAACGCGACCATCGCGAATACCTGGGTGATCATGGCGGTGCTTGCGGGCGTCTCGGCGCTGATCACGCGCAACCTGCGCCCGGATGTGCCGCCCAGCCGCTGGCGCACCGCGCTCGAGGTGATCGTGAACGCCATCGTCGGGCAGATCGCCGAGATCACCAACCGCCGCGACCCGCGGATCCTGTATTTCGTCGGCACGCTGTTCCTGTTCATCCTCGCGGCCAATCTGCTGACGGTGGTGCCCGGGTTTCACACGCCGACCGCGTCGCTGTCCACGACCGTGGCGCTGGCGCTGGCGGTGCTGGCCGCGGTGCCGCTGTTCGGGATCGCCAGCCGCGGGCTGGGCGGTTACCTTCGGACCTATGTCGAGCCGTCCGTGGTCATGCTGCCCTTCAACGTCATCGGCGAATTCTCGCGCGGCGTCTCCCTGGCGGTCCGCCTTTACGGCAACATCATGAGCGGCGCGGTCATCGCCGCGATCCTGCTGGGCATCGCGCCGTTCTTCTTTCCCGTGGTCATGGACATGCTGGGCCTGCTGACCGGCGTCATCCAGGCCTACATCTTCGCCGTGCTGGCCACGGTCTACATCTCGTCCGCCACGGCCACGCCTCCGGCCAACGAATCCGGTACCGAAAAGGAGACCTCATGAGCGATCTGTCCATCATCGCGGCAATCTCGATCTTCACGGCGGGGCTGACCGTTTCCATCGGCGCCATCGGCCCGGCCTTGGGCGAGGGGCGCGCGGCGGCGACGGCGCTGGGCGCCATCGCCCAGCAACCGGATGCCGCGCCGACGCTGTCGCGCACGCTCTTCGTCAGCCTGGCGATGATCGAGTCGACCGCGATCTACTGCTTCGTGGTGGCGATGATCCTGATCTTTGCCAATCCGTTCTGGAACCAGGCCATGGCGACGGCAAACCAGGCCGCCGGAGGCTGAGCGCGTGTCGATCGACTGGATCACGGTCGGCGCGCAGATCGTCAACTTTCTGGTGCTGGTCTGGCTGCTCAAGCGGTTTCTATACCGTCCGATCCTGGACGGCATCGACGCCCGCGAGGCCGAGATCGCGCAGCGCATGCGCGAGGCGGCGCGGATCCGTGCCGCCGCCGACGGCAGGCAGGCGGAATACGAACAGCAGATCGCCGCGTTGGAAAGGATGCGCGCGGATGCGCTGGACGCCGCACAACGCGAGGGCGAGACGCAGCGCAAGGCGATGCTGGAGGATGCGCGAAAGCGCCTGCGCCAGGAGGCCGACGAACGCGCGGCGCACCGGGCCGAGACCGCCCGCGCCTTTGCCGCCGATCTGCAACGCGCCGGCGGCGAGGCGCTGCTTTCGCTGACCGGCAAGGCGCTGCGGGATCTGGCCGGAGAAACGCTTGAAAGCCGCATCGTCGAACGCGCGTTGGCGCAATTGCCCGACCGGGGCCGCGAACTGGCCATGGCGTCAGAGCGGGGCCGCACCGCGCTGGCGCTGACCCGCGATCCGCTGCCCGCACAGACGCAGGAGCGATTGCGCGTGGCCCTCTCCGAAGTGCTGCCCGATGCGCGGCTCGACTTCCGGACCGACCCGGCGCGCCCGCTGGGGCTCGGGCTGCAACTGGGCGGCGTCCAGGTGGACTGGACCATCGAAAGCTACCTTGACGATCTGGCCGGCAGGCTCGACGAGCTTGCCGCCGCCACGGCGAAAATGGGGGTGTCGGATGCCGCCTGAAGCTGCCCTCGACCCGCACGCGCGCGATCTGGTCCAGGCGCTGCTGGACAGCCCGCCGCCCGGCCCGCGCATCAGCGAGGTGGGGCGGGTTCTCGAGGTGGTGGACGGGATCGCCATCGTCACCGGCCTGTCCAGCGCGCTGGCCGATGAGGTCCTGGAATTCGCCTCGGGCGTGCGCGGCGTGGTGTTCGATCTCGAAACCGACCGGCTGGGCGTCGTGTTGCTGGGGCCGCCCGATCGTGTGCAGCCGGGCGAGCATGCACGCCGTACGCGGCGCGTGCTCAGCGTTCCGGCCGGGCCGGCGCTGCTGGGGCGTGTGGTCGATGCGCTGGGCAGGCCGCGCGACGGCCGCGGGCCGCTGGACAGCGCGCCGCTGCGCCCCATCGAAGCCGAAGCGCCGGGCATCCTGCAACGCCGCCCGGTGTCGCGCCCGCTCGCGACCGGGCTAAAGGCGGTGGATGCCGCGGTGCCGGTGGGTCTGGGCCAGCGCGAACTGATCGTGGGCGACCGGCAGACCGGCAAGACCTCGATTGCGGTCGATACGATCCTGAACCAGCGCGCCACCGGGGTGATCTGCATCTATTGCGCCATCGGTCAGCGCGGCGATGCGGTGGCCAAGGTGATCGGCGCGATCCGCGACGGCGGCATGACGGCGCGCACCATCGTCATCGCCGCCGGGGACGAGGACGCGCCTGGCCTGTCCTACGTCGCCCCCTACGGCGCCATGGCCATGGCCGAAAGCCTCGCGGCGCAGGATCGCGACGTGCTGGTGGTGTTCGACGATCTGACCCACCATGCGCGTTCCTATCGCGAATTGTCGCTGCTGCTGCGCCGTCCGCCGGGGCGCGAGGCGTTTCCCGGCGACATATTCTATGTGCATGCGCGGCTGCTTGAACGGGCGGGTCAGTTCGGCGAGGGGCAGGGCTCGATCACGGCGCTGCCGGTGGTTGAGACCCAGGCCGAAAACCTCTCGGCCTACATTCCCACCAACCTGATCTCGATCACCGACGGGCAGATCTATCTCTCGCCCCGGCTGGTGCGGCGCAACCAGTTTCCCGCCGTCGATCTGGGCGTGTCGGTCAGCCGGGTGGGCGGCAAGGCCCAGGCCCGCGCCTTTCGCGAGGTGGCAGGCAACCTGCGGGTGACGCTGTCCCAATTCGAGGAGCTTGAGGATTTCGCCCGCTTCGGCACCCGGCTGGATGCCGCCACGCGGGCGCGCCTGACCCGGGGCGCCGCCGTGCGCGCCGCCCTGCGCCAGCCCGAGCGCGACCCGATGGCGGCCGGCGAACAGCTGGCCGTCCTGCTGGCCGCGATAGAAGGCGTGCTGGACGACATCGACGAAAGCCGCATTCCGGCGGCCGTCGAGGCGAT
This sequence comes from Paracoccaceae bacterium, assembly GCA_020441385.1. Classification (GTDB taxonomy): domain Bacteria; phylum Pseudomonadota; class Alphaproteobacteria; order Rhodobacterales; family Rhodobacteraceae; genus JAGRMG01. Next base: position 9,260 of record JAGRMG010000067.1, on the reverse strand, counting down.
CCGGGCGCATATGCGCAAGGACGATCACGGGCTGGCCGGGCTGATCGGCGCGGATGAAACGCTGGATGAACAGGCGCGCGGACGCGTTCTCGACGCCGCCCGCCGGGCCGTTCGGGCATCAGGGCAAACCGATGACGCAGACGCTTGAACATCTGACGCGCCGCACCGCCACCATGGGCAGCATCCGCGGCATCGTGCGCACCATGAAGACGATGTCGGCAATCAACGCGGCCCCCTACGAACGGGCCGCCGAGGCGATCGGGGCCTATCGCGCCACGGTGCTGGACGGTCTGCACGCCTTCGTGACGGCGCACGGGCCCTTGCCGGTAAAACGCCGGTCTGACGGGCCGGCAATCCTGATCGCCTTTGGTACCGATCACGGGCTGTGCGGCAACTACAACGAGATCGTCGCGCAAGCGGTCGCGCAAGAGGTCGCGCAGGCACCCTGCCGCGTGCTTTGCGTGGGCGTGCAGGCCGAGGATGCGCTGACCGGGCTGGGCATTCACCCCGTGGCCACGCTGATGCCGCCGGCCAACGTGGATGGCGTCGAACGTCTTGCCGGCCGCCTGCTGGCGCGGCTGGACCGGATGCGCGATGCCCCCGGACTTGCGGATTGCGCGGTGTCCATGGTGTTCATGCAGCGCGCCGGGCATGGCCGGCAGCGCCCTGTTGCGCAACCGCTGCTGCCGCTTGACCCCGACCTTGCGGACGGATTCGCCCACCGCCGCTGGCAATCCTCGAGCCTGCCGTTTTCGCGGCTCGACCCCGCGGTGCTGCTCTCGGCGTTGCTGCGCAGTTACCTGTTCTCGGGGCTCTACCGGGCCGCCGCCGAGGCGATGGTGACGGAAAACGCCGCCCGCCTGGCCCGGATGCAGCAGGCCGAACGCGCCATAGACGACCGCCTGGAGATGCTGAACGCGGATCTGCGCGCGCTTCGCCAGAGCGAGATCACGACCGAGCTTCTGGATGTCATCATCGGCTTCGAGGCGTTGAGGAAGCGCAACGCGCGCCGGCCTGCGCGCATCGGCGCGACCGGCGGGGATGCGCATGTTTAACCCCGGTAAAAGCACTGCGTCGCAAGGACGCTATCCTTGCATCACCGCTTGGGGTGGATGGCCCGGACCGTCGCGGCGAAAACCGCGAACCGGCAAGACAAGAGCGATGACAAGATGCTTGTGAAGTCGATCATGCGAACGCCGGTGACAACGGTAACGCCGCGCACCACGGTGAGCGCAGCCGCGGCGCTGATGAAGGAGCTTGGCATCGGCGTCTTGCCGGTCTGCGAAAATGGCCGCATCCTCGGCATCCTGACGGATCGCGACATCGTGACGCGCTGTTGTCTGAATGCGCGGCTCGACGGGACGGTGGCCGACATCATGACCGCCAGGGTCGCGACCTGCCGGCCGGATCAGACCGTGCAGTCGGCGGCCAACCGCATGGGCGACCTGCAAATCCGCCGGCTGGTCGTGGTCGATGCGGCGGGTGCGCCGGTCGGTATCCTGACCCTGGGCGACATCGCCAACGACGCGGACGAGGAACTGGCGGGCCAGAGCCTGGGCGAGATCGTGGAGACGCGATAGCGTGACAACCCCCGATTACCGCAAGCGGCGCATCAGGATCTCGCGGCGAAAGGCATCGAGGTCGATCCCGGCGATCTCGCACAGGGCGGCGATGTCCTCGATCTGGATGCAATGGCCGCCGCACTGGGTCAGGATGCCCTCACGCTCGAACCGGCGCATGGTGCGGCAGACATGCACGTTGCTCAGCCCGACGAACTGGCCGATCTGAAGCTGGGTCATGGGCAGGTCGAAGCGGCCGTCGCGGCACAGGTTCCTGGCTTCGAGCCGGACATAGATCTCGATCAGACCGTAGGACAGCCGGCTTGCCGCGCTGCCCTTGCCCAGCCGCAGCATCAGTTCCGAGGTGCGGGCCTGGAGATTGACGATCGCCGCCGCCAGCAGGGCGCGGAAATCCCCGGCGCCCGGCCCGGTGCTGTCGGCCAGATCGGGCATTATTTGCATGTATCGCGCATCGCTCAGCGCCTCGACGGAACAGGATGCCACCGGCGCGATCCGGGCGCCGATCAGGGCGAAATCGCCCGGCAGCATGACATCGAAAATCTGCACCTCGCCTTCGGGCAGCGTCTTGTACAGGGCCATCCAGCCGTCGAGCAGCAGGATCGAATGATCGGCGAAATCGCCTTCCTGAAGGACAAGCTGCCCCTTGGCCGCGCTCAGGACGGTTTCATCGGGCTGCAATTCCAGATATTCCCGAACCACCGAGGGATACGCGGTTTCCATGGTGCCGTCCCTCGGCAAGTCCTTGGTCTGCATGGTGACCCCCCCGTGTGCGACCGTGGGCGAACATACCTCGCGAACCGGCAGTCCGGCATCATCGGGCCATGCCGCATCCGCCGTGCCCCCGGGAAATCGCGCCGCCCGCGCGGTCGTTCAGCAGATGGCAACGCACAGGCATTCATGCAAGACTGCGAAGTGTCGCATATGCGCTCCGGCAAGGTTCCGCTCCTTGATGTGCGCGAATTCACGCCTCGGACAGTCCGGTTGTCCGGCCCAGGTCCGCGGCGGCCGCCCTGACATAGCCGTCCACCGCCAGGGCTTGCTCTGCGTTCAGCCGCAATCCCAGCCGGGTGCGCCGCCACAGGAAATCCTCGCCCGTGCGCGCCCATTCCCGCCCGACCGCCCAGTCGAGTTCCCTTGCGGTGATCGTGGCGCCGAAATCGGCCCCCAGATCGGCGCGGGTGCGCGCGCCATCCAGCATTTGCGCGGCTTCGGTGCCATAGGCGCGCACCAGGCGCGCCGCCCACGGGCCGTCCAGAAACGGGAACGCGCCCCGCAAGCGCGCCACCAGCGCCGGGCCGCCATCGACGGGAAAATCGCCCCCGGGCAGCGCCGCGCCTTCGGTCCAGGCGGCGCCGGACTGCGGCAGGTGGGGCGCGAGCCGGGCCAATGCCGCCTCGGCCAGCCGCCGGTAGGTGGTGATCTTGCCGCCGAACACGTTCAGCAGCGGCGCGCCGCCGGTATCGAGCGCCAGCACGTATTCGCGCGTCGCGGCCGTGGCCGAACCGGCGCCGTCGTCATAAAGCGGGCGCACGCCGGAATAGCTCCAGACCACATCGACCTCCGCGATCGGGCTGGCGAAATAGGTGTTCACGAACTCGATCAGATACCGCATTTCCTCTTCGGTGCAGCGGGGCGGCAGATCGGGGTCGGGGTGCTCGGCCTCGGTGGTGCCGATCAGGGTGAAATCGGTCTCGTAGGGAATGGCGAAGACAATGCGCCCGTCGGTGCCTTGCAGGAAATAGGCGCGGTCATGGTCGTACAGGCGGCGGGTGACGATGTGACTGCCGCGTACCAGATGCACCCGGTGCCGAGACGGCAGGCCGATCACATCATGCAGCACCTCGGCCACCCAGGGGCCCGCGGCATTGACGAGCGCGCGCGCCTCGACCTCGCGCGTGGCGCCGCTTTCGCCGTCGCGCAGCCCGATGGTCCAGACATCCCGGCCTCGGCGGGCCGAAACCACCTGCGTGCCCACCATGATCCGCGCCCCGCGCGCCGCCGCGTCGCGCGCGTTCAGCACCACCAGCCGGCTGTCCTCGACCCAGCAATCGGAATATTCGTAGGCGCGGCCGAACATCGGCTTGAGGATCGCCCCCGCCGGGTCGGTGGACAGATCCAGCGCGCTCGTGCCCTTCAGCAGCCGCCGGCCGCCCATGTGATCGTAAAGGAACAGCCCGGCGCGGATCATCCAGTCGGGGCGGCGGCCGCGCATCCAGGGCATCGCCAGCGACAAGAGCCTCGAGGCGGGCGTCTGCATGTCGAACCGCATTCCCGGATGCAGCGGCAGCACGAAGCGCAGCGGCCAGCTGATATGGGGCATGGCGCGCCACAGCACCTCGCGTTCCGCCAGCGCCTCGCGCACAAGGTGGAACTCGAAGAATTCGAGATAGCGCAGGCCGCCGTGAAACATCTTGGTCGAGGCCGAGGAGGTGGCCCGCGCCAGGTCGCCGGTCTCGGCCAGCCCGACCGACAGCCCGCGACCGGCGGCGTCGCGGGCGATGCCGCAGCCATTGACACCGCCGCCGATCACGAACAGATCGAACGGCGCGCCTGCCTGCGCTCCCGTTTCGCGCCCCCCGTCCTTGCCCGCGCCTGCCGCCTTGCTTGTCATGTCTTCCACCTCACCCGGGCCCGGCAATCACGGCCGTCTTGGACCGACAAGACCGTTGCCGATGCCAGCCGACCGTTGGCCGACACGGTTTCCGCGGCACCATTCAGGCCCATCCTGCACGCGATTCAACGCGGTTCACCACTCTGACAATGGGTCATAGAAGCCGTCAAACCATATGGACAGGGCGAAAACGCGCGGTCAGGCGAGGAGCCGGCCGCCCGGGTCACGGCCACGCGCCCGGGCGCGGGCCGCCGACCCGTCGCGTTGTGTGAGAGAACACGCCAGGCCGCGAGGCTTGCAGGGAAAAGGCGCAGGTGCGCGGACGAGGGCGCAAGCGGCCTTGCGGTCAGTCCCCGTGGCGACCGGGTCGGGCGGGCGGGCGCAGGCGGTCGAGGATTTCGGCATTGGCGCAATGGGCCGGGGCGCGCTCGGCCCGGTCGGTCTGGGTGGCCAGCCAGGCCTCGCAGATGGTATCGCAGCCGCTGGCCCGGCAACGGGTGATCAGTTCGCCATAGCCGGATTCGCTCAGCAGCCCTTCGGCCATGCAATCCGAAAGACTGATTCCCATGACCCGCGCAACCGAACGGGTGAGCCAGAAGTGCCGCTCGATCCTACCCAGAGGTCCGCAAGACCCGTCCATCTCTGTTTCCTTTCCTTGCCGTCGCGCGGCGCTTGATCGTGTCGAACCGGGTGCGGTTGAGACAGTTTTCCGGCGCGCATCCCGCGGTTTCGCGATGGTCCAGCCAGTCCTGGCAGCACCCGGTCCGGCCGCAGCGGCGGCAGGTCTGCACCATGTCCGCCCAATCCTGCCGTGACAGATCTCCGCCCGCCATGGCGTCCGTCAGATCCGTCCGGGTGGTCTGGGCCATCCGTGTCATCAGCCGATAATGCGTCATGATGCGCCCCAGAACCCGCATCGGTCGTCGCTTCCTCCCTCGCCGGCGGCTTGCGCGCGACCCCTGGCCCGGGCGCAGGCCGCTTTCGTGCCGATCACTATAGCCCCGGTCCACCAAGGGGCATTTGACTCAGGTCAAGAACGCGAACCGGCGCATTCGGCCAGATAGGCCCGCACGCAGTCGCGCACATGGCGGAATCGGTCGCCGCCCAGTTTCTTCCCGCCATACCAGCGTGTTACAACGATAACATGATCCGCGATCCCGGCCTGCTGCATGATCCGCAGGATGAGCGATCCGGCGCCGGTCTCGCCGTCGTCGTCCTTCAGCGGGCCGCTTGCCAGGGTCGCGGCCCAGCTGTTGTGGGTGGCTTTGGCATAGGTGCGCTCGTCCCGCAGCGCGGTCAGAACCGCATCGACATCGCCGCGGTCGCGCACCCGGGCGCCGCTGACCGCATATCGCGATCCGCGGTCGGTCAGGATCACGCCCAGGCGCCTCAGGGCCGGTGCCGCGCCATCGGCCGGGTTGCGCGCGCTCATCCCGGCGCACCCAGCCGGCGCGCCGTATCCATCACGACCCCCATACGCGCGGCGTTTGGCGGATGGCTGCCCAGGAACCGGTTGCCCGGGTCGGGAATGCGGGCGAAATAGGCCGCGCCCAGCACCGGATCATAGCCTGCGCGCAGGGAAATGACGGTGCCCAGGCGATCCGCTTCCAGCTCGAACTCCTTGGAATAGCTGCGCGCGCCCAGGATGGCGCCGATCTGTTCGGCATCGGCGATATCGGCGGCGCTGGCCCCCGTCGCACCGGCCAGCCCGGCAAGGATCGCAGCCCCGGCGGCGGCGTTCTCCGCCTGCCGTGTCAGGTGGCCGAGAATGTGATGCGCGGCCTCATGGCCCAGCACGAACGCCATCTCGTCGGCATTCGCTGCCTGGGCGATCATCGCCACGGTGAAGGTCACGACCGGCTGGCCGGCCTCGGTGCGGCTTTGGAAGGCGTTGGGCGGCGCGCGCAGATCGCGGTTGACCGCAACGATGAAATCACAGCGCGTCCCGGCCGGGGCAAGCCGGCGGCATTCGCGCTCGGCCACCGGCTCGACGGCCGCGACGACCTCGATGAAGGTCTGTGCCGCGGTGCCGGCATCCAGCGCCGGCGCATCCGCGACGGGGGCGCGCACCCGGCCCGGCGCGGCCGCCTCGCAGGCCGACAGGGCAAGGGCCAGCAGCAGGATCAGCCGGCGCATGTCGCTCCTTTCGGGTTGGGAATGCCGCGCGCGGGTGAACCTAGCACGACGGCTCGCGCCTGCCAGCCCCCCTGAAGCCCGATCGGCGCGTTGCGGTTGCAATGGGGCGCGCGCGGCGGCACTCTGCGGCCATGTTTAGCATCGAGCACGAATTCGACGCCACCGTGATTACCCTGATCGACGAGGGCGAGACGCCGTTGCAGGAAGACGTGACCATCAACAGCTTTGCCGAATGCGTCACCCTGGAACAGCTCGATCCGCGCACCGACCGGGTGCAGACCATCACCCTGTCGCCAAGCCAGCTGCGAGACCTGGCGGCGGCGCTGGATCTGCCCGAGGGCATCTATCAGTTGCGGGTGATGCCGCCCGAGTGAGCCGCGCCGCCCGGGCCGCCGCTCAGAGCGTGTTGTGCGTGCCGTCGCAAAGCGGCTGTTTCCCCGAATTCTTGCAGCCGCAGAAAAATACCCTGCCGCTGGCCGGGGCGGTGTATTTCACGGGCGAAAATGGGCTGCCCTTGTGCGAACCGTCGCAGAACGGCTGTTTTTGCGACCGCCCGCAGGCGCACCAGAAATAGCTCTTGCCCTCGTTCACCTCGACGGGAAACGGGGCTTTGCGGGCGATATGCGGAGTCTCGGTCATCTCGGGCGTCCTTTCGTACCGGTGCTGCCGGTCCGATCAAGCGGCAGCGGGCACGCCCCGTCAAGCCCGTGCCCGATTCCGGCCCGAATCCGGCCGGCGTTCGTTTTTGCGGGCGCGTGCGGGGAAGGCGCGGTATAGAGTGCCAGGAAACGCGGCAGTCGGGGGTAAAATGCTGGCGACTTTCTGGAACCGTCTGATCTTGCGCTGCAAATGGTCCTGGGCCGGCTGCGCGGCGACCTGGGCCAACGAATACAGCTTCCGGGTCTGGGTCTGGGCCAACCTGATCTCGGCCGCGCTGGCGCTGATCCTGCCGCTGGGGGCGGGAGAGCGGGCGCTGGTTCTCGTGCTGGGTCTGCTGGTGCTGGCGGCCGAACTGTTCAACACCGCGATCGAGGATGCGGTGGATTACATCTCGACCGAGCACCACCCGCTGGCCGGGCGCGCCAAGGACGCCGCCAGCGCCGCGGTCGCGGTAACGGCGGTCGCCGCCGGGGTGGCCTGGGCGGTGGTGCTGGTGGCGCTGGCATCGGCGTGACGACCGGAACGGCACAGGTTCAGGCCAGCCGCCCCCAAAGGTCGTAGTCCCCGGCCTCGTCGACCTGCACGGATACGATATCGCCCGGCTTCAGCGTCTCGAATCCGGTGTCGATGAACAGGTTGCCGTCGATTTCGGGCGCGTCCGCCATGGTGCGGCAGGTGGCGGCCTGCGCGTCCACATCATCCACGATCGCCCGGACCGTGCGCCCGACCCGGGCCGCCAGTTTCGCCGCGGAAACGGCCTGCGCCCTTTCCATGAAGCGTTCCCAGCGGTCCTGTTTCACATCTGCCGCCACATGACCCGGGAGCGCGTTGGAGCGTGCGCCCGCCACGTTCTCGTACTGAAAGCAGCCGACCCGGTCCAGCTGCGCCTCGTCCAGCCAGTCCAGCAGGGTCTGGAACTCGGCCTCGGTCTCGCCGGGATAGCCGACGATGAAGGTGGAGCGCAGCGCAAGGTCGGGGCAGATGGCGCGCCAGGCGGCGATCTCCTCGAGCGTTTTTGCCGCCGCCGCCGGGCGCGCCATGCGCCCAAGCGTGGCAGGATGGGCGTGCTGAAATGGCACGTCCAGATAGGGCAGCACACCGCTGGCGGGGTCCGCCATCAGCGGAACGAGTTCGCGCACATGCGGGTAGGGATAGATATAGTGCAGGCGAATCCATGCCCCCAGGCGGCCAAGTTCATGCGCCAGATCGGTGATGTGGCTGCGCGGGTTGCGCCCTTTCCATGGCGCGCGCTCGTGCTTGCGGTCGAGCCCGTAGGCGCTGGTATCCTGCGAGATCACCAGCAATTCGCGCACGCCCGCGCCGACCAGCCGTTCCGCTTCGCGCAACACCGAGTCGGCCCGGCGCGAAACCAGGCGTCCGCGCATGTCCGGGATGATGCAGAACCTGCACTTGTGGTTGCAACCCTCGGAAATCTTGAGATAACTGTAATGTCTCGGGGTCAGCTTGACGCCGGTTTCCGGCAGCAGGTCGACAAACGGGTCGGGGCTGGGCGGAACCGCCACATGCACCGCGTCGAGCACCTGTTCGTACTGGTGGGGGCCCGTGACGGCCAGGATGCGGGGATGATGTTGGCGGATATGGTCGGGCTCGGCGCCCAGGCACCCGGTGACGATCACCCGCCCGTTTTCCGCCAGCGCCTCGCCGATGGCTTCGAGGCTTTCGGCCTTGGCGCTGTCGAGAAAGCCGCAGGTGTTGACGATCACCGCGTCGGCCCCGGCATAGTCGGGCGAGATGGCGTAGCCCTCGGCGCGCAGTCGGGTGAGAATGCGCTCGCTGTCCACCAGCGCCTTGGGGCAGCCGAGGCTGACCATGCCGATGGTCGGCTGGCCCGGACGGGCATGGCCGCCCAGGCGGGCGGCGGGGGCGATATCGGGGCGCAGGTCGGGCGGGTTGGTGCTCATGAAGCGCGTATAATGGCGCCGCCGCGCCGTGCAAAGCCCCTGTCGCGGCGATTGCACCCCTCACTGGGCGCTGTAAGCTGGGCGCGAACATGCAGGCAGGGGGGCGGTTGCGATGTGGCTGATCCGGATTTTCGGGGCGCTGGCGATGCTGGTGCTGGTACTGGTCGCCATCCTGCTGCTGCTGCCGGGCGATCGCATCGCGGCGCTGGCGGTCGACCGGATCAAGGCCGGCACCGGGCGCGATCTGAGCGTCAGCGGCGATGTGCGGCTGACGCTGTGGCCGGTGCTGGGGGTCGAGACCGGCCCCGTCGTTCTTGCCAACGCGGACTGGGCCGGACCCGAGCCGATGCT
>JAGRMG010000066.1 GCA_020441385.1 Paracoccaceae bacterium | reverse complement strand
GTCAGCTTGTCCTCTTCGCTAAGCTCGTCCATGCCGAGAATGGCGATGATGTCCTGAAGCGACTTGTAGCGTTGCAGGATCTGCTGGACATCGGTGGCGACCTTGTAGTGCTCGTCGCCGACCACCGCCGGGTCGAGCAGGCGCGAGGTCGAATCGAGCGGGTCCACCGCCGGATAGATGCCCAGTTCCGAGATCGCGCGCGACAGAACGGTGGTCGCGTCGAGGTGGGCGAACGAGGTCGCCGGCGCCGGGTCGGTCAGGTCGTCGGCGGGAACGTAGATCGCCTGGACGGACGTGATCGAGCCGGCCTTGGTCGAGGTGATGCGTTCCTGGAGCGCGCCCATGTCGGTGGCCAGCGTCGGCTGATAGCCCACCGCCGAGGGGATGCGGCCCAGAAGCGCCGAACATTCCGAACCGGCCTGGGTAAAGCGGAAGATGTTGTCGACGAAGAACAGCACGTCGGTGCCCGACTGGTCGCGGAACTGTTCGGCCAGCGTCAGGCCGGTCAGGGCGACGCGCATCCGCGCCCCCGGCGGTTCGTTCATCTGGCCATAGACCAGAGCCACCTGGGAATCTTCCAGGTTGTCGGGCTTGATGACGTTGGATTCGATCATCTCGTGATAGAGGTCGTTGCCCTCGCGGGTCCGTTCCCCGACCCCGGCGAAGACCGAGAAGCCCGAGTGCACCTTGGCGATGTTGTTGATCAGTTCCATGATCAGAACCGTCTTGCCCACGCCGGCGCCGCCAAAGAGGCCGATCTTGCCGCCCTTGGCGTAGGGCGCCAGCAGGTCGACGACCTTGATGCCGGTGACAAGGATTTCCGATTCGGTGGACTGTTCGGCGAACTCGGGCGCCGGCTGGTGGATGGCGCGGGTCTCCTTGGCGTTCACGGGGCCCTTTTCATCGACCGGCTCGCCGACCACGTTGATGATCCGGCCCAGGGTGGCGTTGCCGACCGGCACCGAGATCGGCGCGCCGGTGTCTTCCACGGGGGCGCCGCGGACCAGACCTTCGGTGGCGTCCATCGCGATGGTGCGCACGGTGTTCTCGCCCAGGTGCTGGGCGACTTCCAGCACCAGTTTCTTGCCGTTGTTCTCGGTGTTCAGCGCGTTCAGGATTTCGGGCAGGTGATCGTCGAACTGCACGTCCACGACGGCGCCGATGACCTGCGTCACCTTACCTTTTGCATTTGCCATGTGTTTCGTCTCCGGTTGTCTCTTACAGCGCCTCGGCGCCCGAAATGATTTCGATCAGCTCGTTGGTGATGACGGCCTGACGCGAGCGGTTGAATTCGATCGTCAGCTTGTCGATCATCTCGCCTGCGTTGCGGGTGGCGTTGTCCATCGCGCTCATCCTTGCGCCCTGTTCTGAGGCGCCGTTTTCCAGCAGCGCCGAGAAGATCGCCGTGGCAACGCCGCGCGGCAGCAGTTCCGCCAGGATCGCCTCTTCGTCGGGTTCGAAGTCATAGACCGTGCCGGGCGCGTCGCCGCTGTCGGTCTCGACCCTGGCCGGGATGATCTGGCGCGCGGTCGGGTTCTGGGTGACGACGTTGACGAACTCGGAAAAGAAGATCGTCGCGACGTCGAATTCGCCCGCGTCAAAGCGGTTCAGAACCTGCTGGGCGATGCCCTGGGCGTCCTTGTAGCCGACCCGCTTGACCGCGCCAAGATCGACATGGCCGACGAAGCTGTCGGACCATTCGCGTTTCATCGCGTCGCGGCCCTTCTTGCCGACGGTCAGAACCTTGACCGTCTTGCCCCGGGCGCGCAGATCGGCGGCGTGCTGTTTGGCCAGCTTTGCGATATTGGCGTTGAAGCCGCCGCACAGGCCCCGCTCGGCGGTCATGACGATCAGCAGGTGCACCTGGTCGCTGCCGGTGCCGCCCAGCAGCTTCGGCGCGCCCTCGCTGTCGCCGACCGAGGCGGCCAGCGCCGCCATCACGGCGTTGAAGCGTTCGGTGTAGGGGCGCGATTCCTCGGCCGCCTCCTGGGCGCGGCGAAGTTTCGCCGCGGCCACCATCTGCATCGCCTTGGTGATCTTGCGCGTGCTCTTGACGCTCGCGATCCGGGTTTTCAGGTCCTTGAGATTTGGCATTGCCCGAACCCCTTACGCGAAATCGGCGGCGTATTCGTCGATTGCTGCGCGCAGCTTTTCATCGGCCTCACCGGCGATCTTGGGATCTTCCTTGGTGATCCAGTCCAGCAGGTCCTGATGCTTGGACCGCAGATGCGCCAGCAGGCCCTTCTCGAACCGGCCGACATCCTTGACGGCGATCTTATCGAGATAGCCCTTGGTGCCGGCGAAGATGACGCAGACGATTTCGGCGTTGGTCAGCGGCGAATACTGCGGCTGCTTCATCAGTTCGGTCAGGCGCGCACCCCGGTTCAGCAGGCGCTGGGTGGCGGCGTCGAGATCCGATCCGAATTGCGCGAATGCCGCCATCTCGCGGTACTGCGCCAGTTCCAGCTTGACCGGGCCGGCGACCGATTTCATCGCCGAGGTCTGCGCCGAAGAGCCGACCCGGCTCACCGACAGACCGGTGTTCACGGCCGGGCGGATGCCCTGATAGAACAGTTCGGTTTCAAGGAAGATCTGCCCGTCGGTGATCGAGATCACGTTGGTCGGGATGAACGCCGACACGTCGCCGCCCTGGGTTTCGATGATGGGCAGCGCGGTCAGCGAACCGGCGCCGTTGTCCTCGTTCAGCTTGGCCGAGCGTTCCAGCAGGCGCGAGTGCAGGTAGAACACGTCGCCGGGATAGGCTTCGCGCCCCGGCGGGCGGCGCAGCAGCAGCGACATCTGGCGGTAGGACACGGCCTGTTTGGACAAGTCGTCATAGATGATCAGCGCATGGCGGCCGTTGTCGCGGAAGTATTCGGCCATCGCGGTCGCCGAATAGGGCGCCAGGAACTGCATCGGCGCGGGGTCGGATGCGGTGGCGGCGACGACGATGGAATAGGCCATCGCCCCGGTTTCTTCCAGCTTCTTGACCAGCTGCGCCACGGTCGAGCGCTTCTGACCGATGGCGACGTAGACGCAATAGAGCTTCTTGCTCTCGTCGTCCCCGGCGCGTTCGTTGTAGACCTGCTGGTTCAGGATCGTGTCGAGCGCCACGGCGGTCTTGCCGGTCTGGCGGTCGCCGATGATCAGTTCGCGCTGGCCCCGGCCGATCGGGATCATCGAGTCGACCGCCTTGAGGCCCGTCGCCATCGGCTCGTGCACCGATTTGCGCGGGATGATGCCGGGCGCCTTGACGTCGGCGATGCCGCGCTTGTCGGTCTTGATCGGGCCCTTGCCGTCGATCGGGTTGCCGAGGCCATCCACGACCCGGCCCAGCAACTCGTCGCCGATCGGCACGTCGACGATCGAATTGGTGCGCTTGACGGTGTCGCCTTCCTTGATGTCGCGGTCCGAACCGAAGATCACGACGCCGACGTTGTCGCTTTCCAGGTTCAGGGCCATGCCCATGATGCCGCCGGGAAACTCGACCATCTCGCCGGCCTGCACGTTGTCGAGGCCGTAGACACGGGCGATGCCGTCGCCGACGCTCAGCACGCGACCGATTTCCGCGACATCGGCCTCCTGGCCGAAGTTCTTGATCTGGTCCTTCAGGATCGCAGAAATCTCTGCTGCTTGGATACCCATTTATCCGACCTCTTTCATTGCATTCTGGAGGGAGTTGAGCTGCGAGCGGATCGAGGTGTCGATCATCTTGGAGCCCACCTTGACGACAAGACCGCCGATGAGGTTTTCATCGACGGTCGCATTTATGGTGACGGTCTTGCCGACGCGTTCGCTCAGCGTCCTGGCCAGCCTTTCGGTCTGGGCCTTGGTCAGCGGCTTGGCGCTGGCGACCTCGGCGGTCACTTCGTTGCGCTCGTCCGCCAGCAGGGCGCGCAACGCCGCGATCAGTTGGGGCACCACGAACAGGCGGCGCTTTTCGGCCATCAGCGCCAGCGACTTCCTCAGCACCGGGGCGAGGCCCATCTTGCTGGCGATGGCGGAAATGGCGGCCTTCTGCTCGTCGCGCGAGATCAGCGGCGATGCGATCAGGGCGCGCAGGTCGGCGCTCTCGCGCAGCGCGGTTTCCAGATCGTCGATACCGGATTCAAGGCCGTCGAGGTTCTTGTTGTCTTGCGCGATCTCGAAGATCGCGGTGGCATAGCGCTGGGCGATGCTCGTGGAGATCGAAGCTGGTTCGGACACGTCCACCCTTCCGATAATTGGCCCCGGTTGGCCGACGACGGGCGGCGTCCGGAGGCGTGACAAAGCCCCGCCTGAACGGCAGGGCAGCAAAATCACCGGGGATGTAGCAGAGCACTCCCCGCCCCGCAACATGCGATGATGCAAACAACGCAAGGTGGAAAATCAGCGATTTCAGGAAGTTGGCCAGACTGCGACCGTTTGCGCGCATTTTCGGGGTTGAAAAAGTCGCGCCCGGTCGCACCGATTTGCCGAGTCACGGCGCGCGAGGCCGCTGACTTTCCCGCCGCCGGAACCGTCTGGCGCGCCGGCGACCCGCGCGGTTTCACGCGGCAGGATCGCGGCCATGCCGGCGCGCCGCGCTCAGGCCGGCTTGGCCACGCCTTCAAGCGCCTTTTCGGCCCGTTTCTGCGCCTTGCCGATCAGCGTCCCCGTCGGCTGCACCCGCTTGCTGGCCTCGACCAGGAACACGCCGCTGGCCAGAAAGGTCGGCAGCCGGGCGCCGATCTTTTCGAACAGCGGCCCGGATTTCAGCCAGAACCGTTTGGGCGACGGCACCTGATAAAGCGCCGCGCCGTGACGTTCGGGCAGGAACTGGTGCAGGCGCAGCTGGGATTCGAGCTGGCCCATCGTGTAGGGGCGGCCAAAGCCGAACGGCGTGGCGTCCGAGCGCGACCAGAGGCCGGCGCGGTTGGGCACGATGAACAGCGCCTTGCCACCGGGCCCGAGCACGCGCCAGCATTCCTGCAACAGATCCGACGGGTGTTCGGAGGTGTCCAGCCCGTGCAGAAGCACCAGCTTGTCCACCCTCCCCGTTTCCAGCGGCCAGCGGGTTTCCTCGGACAGCACCGACACGTTGGGCAGCCCCGAAGGCCAGGGCATCACCCCCTGCGGGCCGGGCATCAGCGCGATCACCCGGCGGGCATCCTTCAGGTAGGGGCGCAGAAGCGGCACGGCAAAGCCATAGCCGGCCACGGTCTGGCCCTTGGCCTCGGGCCACATCTGCTGCATGCAGGTCCGCACCGAAACCTGCGCCGACCGGCCAAGCGTGCTGCGGTAGTAGAAGTTGCGCAGATCCTGCACGTCGAGATGCATTGCGGGCGCCCGTCTGTTCGTCCAAGCTGTGGGCAGTCTAGCAACGAAAGGGCGAAACACCATGCCTCTCGAAATCGTCACCGTTCCCTGCCTGGCGGACAATTACGCGTTTCTGGCCCATGACCCGGCCAGCGGCGACACGGCCCTGGTCGACGCGCCCGAAGCGGCGCCGATCCTGGCGGAACTGAAGGCTCGGGGATGGCGGCTGAGCCACGTTCTGCTGACGCATCACCATTACGACCATGTCGACGGGCTGGGTGAAATCCTCGCCGGACATGGCGCCCAGGTGATCGGCGCCGCCGCCGATGCCGCGCGCCTGCCGCCGCTGGACCGCGCCGTGAAGCCCGGCGACCGCCTCGAGATCGGCGGCGAGCCGGTGGAGGTGCTGGAAGTCAGCGGCCATACCGTCGGCCATGTCGCCTATCACATGCCCCGAAGCCGCGCGGTGTTCACCGGCGACAGCCTGATGGCGCTGGGCTGCGGGCGGCTGTTCGAGGGCGACGCCGCCCAGATGTGGGCGTCGCTGTCCAGGCTGGCGGCGCTGCCGGGCGATACGCTGGTCTGTTCGGGGCACGAATATACCCAGGCCAACGGCCGCTTCGCCCAGACCATCGAGCCCGAAAACGAGGATCTGGCGCAGCGGGTGCGCGATATCGCCGAGATGCGCGCGCGCGGCGAACCGACCGTGCCCTCGCACCTGTCGCTGGAACTGGCCACCAACCCGTTCCTGCGCGCCGGGGTGGTCCAGGTGCAGCGCAACCTGGGGATGAAAGGCGCCGATCCGGCCGCCGTGTTCGCAGAAATCCGCGCCCGCAAGGACAATTTCTGAACCGAGTCGCTCGCGCCGGGGCAACGGTATCGGTAAATGTGACCAATAAATAAAAGAAAACCCTTGAAGCGGGGCAACGATCAACCAAACTCTAAGAGTATGACGACATGGTTGGTGCGGGGGTTCGGCCCCGATCCTGCCCCCGGCCGGCCCAAGATCAGAGGAGCACGCGCGTGCCTTCATTTTCGAGCACACTGGAACAGTCGATCCATGCCGCGCTGGCGCTGGCGAACGAACGGCGGCACGAGTTCGCCACGCTTGAACATCTGCTGCTGGCGCTGCTGGAAGAACCCGACGCGGTGCGCGTGATGCGCGCCTGCAATGTCGACATGGACGAATTGCGCACCACCCTGGCCGAGTTCGTGGATGACGATCTTTCCAATCTGGTGACGGATATCGACGGCTCCGAGGCGGTCCCGACCGCCGCGTTCCAGCGCGTCATCCAGCGCGCCGCGATCCATGTGCAAAGTTCGGGGCGCACCGAGGTGACCGGCGCCAACGTGCTGGTCGCGATCTTCGCCGAACGCGAAAGCAACGCCGCCTATTTCCTTCAGGAACAGGACATGACGCGCTATGACGCGGTGAATTTCATCGCCCATGGCGTCGCCAAGAACCCCGCCTTCGGCGAAGCCCGCCCGGTGTCGGGCGCCGAAGAAGCGGCCGAGGAAACCCGCGGCACCGCCGAGGTGGACCAGAAGGAAAGCGCGCTGGGCAAGTTCTGCGTCGACCTGAACGCCAAGTCGCGCGAGGGCGGGATCGACCCGCTGATCGGGCGCGACGCAGAGGTCGAACGCTGCATCCAGGTGCTGTGCCGGCGGCGCAAGAACAACCCGCTCCTGGTGGGCGATCCGGGCGTCGGCAAGACCGCCATCGCCGAGGGGCTGGCCCGCAAGATCGTCGCCGGCGAAACGCCCGAGGTTCTGGCCAACACCACGATCTATGCGCTCGACATGGGCGCGCTGCTGGCCGGCACCCGCTATCGCGGCGATTTCGAGGAGCGGCTCAAGGCGGTGGTGAGCGAGTTGGAAAATCACCCCGACGCGGTGCTGTTCATCGACGAGATCCACACCGTGATCGGCGCCGGTGCCACCTCGGGCGGGGCGATGGATGCCTCCAACCTGCTGAAACCGGCGCTTCAGGGCGGCAAGCTGCGCACCATGGGTTCGACCACCTACAAGGAATTCCGCCAGCATTTCGAGAAGGACCGCGCCCTGTCGCGCCGGTTCCAGAAGATCGACATCAACGAACCCTCGGTCGAGGACACCGTGAAGATCCTGAAAGGGCTGAAACCCTATTTCGAGGAACACCACGGCGTCAGGTATACCGCCGACGCGATCAGGTCGTCGGTGGAACTGGCGGCGCGCTATATCAACGACCGCAAGCTGCCCGATTCGGCCATCGACGTGATCGACGAGGCCGGCGCGGCGCAGCATCTGGTGGTCGCCGCCAAACGGCGCAAGACCATCGGCGCCAGGGAGGTCGAGGCGGTGGTCGCCAAGATCGCCCGCATCCCGCCCAAGAATGTCAGCAAGGACGACGCCGAGCTGCTGAAGGATCTGGAAACCTCGCTCAGGCGGGTGGTGTTCGGCCAGGACAAGGCCATCAGCGCCCTGTCGAGCGCCATCAAGCTGGCCCGCGCCGGGTTGCGCGAACCCGAAAAGCCGATCGGCAACTACCTGTTCACCGGGCCCACGGGCGTCGGCAAGACCGAGGTGGCAAGGCAGCTGGCCGATATCCTGGGCGTGGAACTGCTGCGCTTCGACATGTCGGAATACATGGAGAAACACGCGGTCAGCCGCCTGATCGGCGCGCCGCCGGGCTATGTCGGCTTCGACCAGGGCGGCATGCTGACCGACGGCGTCGATCAGCACCCCCATTGCGTGCTGCTGCTCGACGAGATGGAGAAGGCGCATCCGGATGTCTACAACATCCTGTTGCAGGTGATGGATCACGGCGAACTGACCGACCACAACGGCCGCACGGTCAATTTCCGCAACGTGATCCTGATCATGACCTCGAACGCCGGGGCGATCGAACAGGCCAAATCCGCCATCGGATTCGGCCGCGACCGCCGCGAGGGCGAGGATACGGCGGCGGTGGAACGCACCTTCACGCCCGAGTTCCGCAACCGGCTGGACGCGGTGATCTCCTTCGCGCCGCTGCCCAAGGAGGTGATCCTTCAGGTGGTCGAGAAATTCGTCCTCCAGCTCGAGGCCCAGCTGATGGACCGCAACGTGCATATCGAACTGACCCGCCCGGCCGCCGAGTGGCTGGCCGACAGGGGCTATGACGACAAGATGGGCGCGCGCCCGCTGGGCCGCGTGATCCAGGAGCACATCAAGAAGCCGCTGGCCGAGGAACTGCTGTTCGGCAAGCTGGCCAAGGGCGGTGTGGTCAAGGTCGGCGTGAAGGACGGCGAGCTTGATCTGCGCATCGACGGGCCCGACAAGCCGCGGCTTTCGGGCAACAAGCCGCCGCTGCTGACCGCGGATTGATGCGCGCGGCACTGGCCGCATTCGCATGCCTGCTCGCCGCGCCCGCCGCGGCGGGCGAGCCGGTTCTGGGGCTGCCGATCGGCTGCGATGCCGGCATGCGCTGCCACATCCAGCAACATGTCGACCGCGACCCCGGCCCGGGCGCGCGCGACTACCGCTGCGGCGATCTCAGCTACGACGGGCACAAGGGCACCGATTTCGCGGTGCCCACGGGTGCCGACATGGCGCGCGGCGTGCCGGTGCTCGCCGCGGCGCCGGGCCGCGTCGCCGCCACCCGCGACGGCATGCCCGATACCGGGCTGAGCGAGGAAACCGCCGCCACGATTGCCGGGCGCGAATGCGGCAACGGCGTGCTGATCCGCCACGGCGAGGGCTGGGAAACCCAGTATTGCCACCTGCGGTCGGGCTCGGTGCGGGTGAAACAGGGCGATGCGGTCGGCCGTGGCACGCCGCTGGGCCTTGTCGGACAAAGCGGACGCGCGCAGTTTCCCCATGTGCATCTGTCGGTGCGCCACGACGGGGCGGTCGTCGATCCCTTCGATGCCGCGAACGCAAGCGCATGCGGGAGCGCGCCGCACAGCCTCTGGCTCGACCCTCCGCCATACCGCCCCGGCGGGCTCATCGCCGCCGGCTTCGCGGAACGCATCCCGCATTACGACGCGATCAGGGCCGGCACCGCGGGCCGGCAGACCCTTCCGGCCGACACCCCGGCGCTGGTGGTCTTCGCCCTGGCCTTCGGCGGGCGCCAGGGCGACATCCTCAACCTGGCCATCGACGGCCCCGGGGGCCGGATGCTCGTGCGCGACATGGCGCTCGACAGGGACCAGGCCCGCTTCTTCCGCGCCGCCGGCAAACGCCGCACCGGCCCGCCGCTGGCTCCGGGAGAGTATACCGCAAGCATCGAACTGCGCCGCGACGGCGCAGTTCTGGACCGGATCGGCGCGCGCGTCACGGTGAACTGATCCGGTCGCGATCTTCATCTTGCCCGGAAAACTCCCGCCGGAGGCACCCGAGGCGACGGCCGCAAGGCCGGCGCCGAGACAAAAGGCATGCGCCGCAGGCGCGCCACATGCCTGGCGCATGTCGCGTTCAATTGAATTCACCCGTCGGGCCGAACGCGTCGTTCCTTGAAGACGCTGCCTCGACCCGGCGGGTGAATATCCGAATCCGAATGACCGCGACACGCGCTAGGGCGTGTCGTCATTCAGGGGATTCCCAAGGCGCTTGAGTTTTGATTCAAGATCGAAAACGGAGGCGATCTTGAGCAGACGGACCCTGACCGACGCGCAATGGGCGCGAATTGAATCTCTTCTTCCCGGCAGGAAAGGCGACCCTGGGCGCACGGCGACAGACAACCGGCTTTTTCTGGATGCGATCCTGTGGCTGGCGCGCACGGCATCGCCCTGGCGAGATCTGCCGCCTGAACTCGGCAACTGGCGCACGGCGCATTGCCGCTTCCGACGTTGGACCCACACGGGGATTTGGGAGAGTCTTTTCAAAGCCTTGAGCGGTGATCCCGACTTCGAATACGTCCTCGTGGATGCAACTATCTGCAAGGCACACGCAGACGCCAGCGGCGCAAAAGGGGGGCTCAGGCTCACGCGATCGGTCGATCCAAGGGCGGCCTGACCACCAAAATTCACGCCGCCGTGGACGCGCTCGGGCTGCCGATCCGCTTTGCCATCACGCCCGGCCAGTGGGGCGACTGTCCGCAGGCGCAAGGGTTGATCGCGGGCATGACCGGCGTCGGCCACGTCATGGCGGATGCCGCCTATGATGCCAATGACCTCCGCCAGTTCATCGCTGACGATCTTGGGGCAGCGGCTCAGATCAAGCAGAATCCGACACGCACCGCGAAGCAAACTATCGACTGGGTGCTCTACAAGGAACGCCATTTGGTCGAATGTTTCTTCAACAGGATCAAACGTTTCCGCCGGATAGCATTACGCTGCGAAAAGACCGTGTCGTCGTTCCGATCATTCATATCCCTCGCCTGTGCAATGGTTTGGCTCGCCTGAATGAAGACGCCGCCTAG
>JAGRMG010000065.1 GCA_020441385.1 Paracoccaceae bacterium | reverse complement strand
TGCGGCCGCGGCCGCCATCGCCTGCGCCGCGCTGACGGCGCCGGTCATGCGTCCATCTCGGCCAGCAGCCGCGCGCGCTCGTCCGCGCTCAGCGCGTCGATCACCTCGTCCAGATCGCCGGCCATCACCTGGTCGAGCCGGTAGAGGGTCAGGTTGATGCGGTGATCGGTGACGCGCCCCTGCGGAAAATTGTAGGTGCGGATCCGCTCTGACCGGTCGCCGCTGCCGACCTGGGCGGCGCGGCTGGCCGAGCGTTCGCTGTGCTGGCGCTGGCGTTCCAGATCGTAAAGCCGGGTCTTGAGCACCTGCATCGCGATCTCGCGGTTGCGGTGCTGGGACTTTTCGGAACTGGTGACGACGATGCCGGTGGGCAGGTGGGTGATGCGCACCGCCGAATCGGTGGTGTTGACGTGCTGGCCGCCCGCGCCGCTGCTGCGCATCGTGTCGATGCGCAGATCGGCGGGGTCGATGCGAATGTCCACGTCCTGCGCCTCGGGCAGAACCGCCACGGTGGCGGCGCTGGTATGGATGCGCCCGCCGCTTTCGGTCGCCGGCACCCGCTGGACCCGGTGAACGCCGCTTTCGTATTTCAGGCGGGCAAAGACATTGTCGCCCTTCACATGGGCAAGGACTTCGCGGATGCCGCCCAGTTCGGTGGCCTGCATCCCGACGATATCGAACGTCCAGCCGCGCGTTTCGGCGTAACGCTGATACATGCGCAGCAGATCACCGGCAAACAGCGCCGCCTCCTCGCCCCCGGTGCCGGGGCGGATCTCGAGGATGGCGGGGCGGGTGTCGGCCTCGTCGCGGGGCAGCAGCGCCAGTTGCAGCGCCTGTTCGGCCTGGGGCAGGCGCGCCTTGAGATCCGCGATCTCCTCTTCGGCCAGGGCCCTCATGTCCGGGTCTTGCAGCAGGGCGCGCGCCCCGGCCAGGTCGGCGTGCAGCCGGCGCCATTCGCCGATCTGGTCGATCACCGGACGGAGATCGGAATATTCCCGGGCCAGCGCCGCGATCTCGCCGCCGGCGGCCTGCGCCATCGCGGCTTCGAGGTACTGGAACCTCTGGATGATCTGGTCAAGGCGCTCTTGGGGAACCATCCGCGCGGTTTGTGACATCGCGGCGCTTTGGTCAAGAGGCTGACCATGCTAGGATGGCGGCATGAACCGCCTGATCGTCATGGCCGTCCTGCTGAACGCCCTGTCGGTGGCAACGCCCGGTCGTGGCGACGTGATCGGTCCGGGCGGAAAGGTTCGCGACTGCTATTGCACCGACACGCAGGGCCGGCGGATCGAACTGGGCGAGACGATCTGTCTGATGGTCGACGGGCGCATGTTCATGGCGCAATGCCAGATGTCGCTGAACGTTCCGATGTGGCGCGAGGTGCGACAGGGCTGTCTGTCATCGCGCCTGCAAAGCGTCAAGCCAGCCATCGACCCGCCTGCGGTTCACGCCGAAATCTGACCGGCCGAACCGCTGCCGGGCCCAGATCACCAGTTGGTCGCCATCCTGGCGGGCGGTGGTGTAGTCGGGAAAGCCGATTGCCGCGCTGCGGGTGATGTAGGTCAGCATGCCGGTTTCGACCGATCCGGCCAGAACCCGCGTGCGCGGCGTGGCGCGCGCGATCCGATCGAACCGGGCCAGTCCGTCCGGGCCGGTCCGGGCCATTCGAAGGACGCCGTTTTCGACCGCTCCGGTTTCGCCCGCCGGCGGTGCGACATGCCAGTCGGCCACGCCGCTCGGCGCCAGCCTGACATAGCCCAGCGCGACCGCCGCGATGGCCAAACCGACCCAAAGCCACGCGATCCCACGTCTCATCGTGCCCCCGGCCCTGTTGCCGCGACCCGTCCGGCGGGTCGCCCAATTGCCTATTTCAGCAGATTCCAGCCTATGAGGCTGACGATTTCCACGGCCACATGGGCGCCCGCGATGGCGGTGGCGCCGGTGGTGTCGAATGGCGGGCTGACCTCGACCACATCGCCGCCCTTGATGTCGATGCCGGCGATGGCGCGCAGGATCGCCGCCGCCTGCCAGTTGGCCAGCCCGCCCCAGACGGGCGTGCCCGTGCCCGGCGCGAAGGCCGGATCCAGCGCGTCGATGTCAAAGCTCAGATAGACCGGACGATCGCCGAGGATGTCGCGGATGCGGCGCGCGGTCTCGCCGGGGCCGATCTCGTGCACCTCGGCGGCGTCGATGACATGCACGCCCAGCGTATCCTCGTTGGTGGTGCGGATACCCACCTGGACCGAGCGCGCCGGATCGACGACCCCCGATTTCACCGCCTTGTAGAACATTGTGCCGTGATCGACGCGCGACAGGTCGTCATCCGCCCAGGTGTCGGTGTGGGCATCGAACTGCAACAGGCTCAGCGGGCCGTATTTTTCGGCAAGGGCCTTCAGAATCGGAAAACTGATGTAATGGTCGCCCCCCAGCGTGACCGGGGCGGCACCGGCGGCCAGTATGGTGCGGACATGATCGGTGACGCGGTCGGGAAACGCCGGCACGTCGGCATAGTCGAAGGCCATGTCGCCGTAATCGACGATCGCCAGATTCGCCAGCGGCGCGTGCGGCCAGCCATAGGGTTCGTCGGGCGCCTGCAACGCGCTGGCCTCGCGGATCGCGCGCGGCCCCAGCCGCGTGCCCGGCCGGTTGGTGACGCCCTGGTCGAACGGGATGCCGGTGACGGCGATATCGGCGCCGGCCAGATCCTTGGTATAGCGGCGGCGCAGGAACGAGGTGGCGCCGCCAAAGGTGTTCTCGAACGACGGCCCGGTCAGGGTTTCGCGGGTAAATGCCTGATCGACCTGGGTTTTCGCATCTTCCAGTGCCATGTTCCCGCCTCCTTTCAGGCGATCGGCTGCGCGCGTTCGACCAGACGCGCGAAGAACGAGGCGCCGATCGGGGCGATCTCGTCGTTGAAATCGTATTGCGGATGATGCAGCCCCGCGCCCTCGCCCGCGCCCAGAAACAGGTAGGCGCCGGGCCGGGCCTGAAGCATGTAGGCGAAATCCTCGGCCCCCATCTCGCGCCCGGCATCGGCGATCACGCGATTGTCGCCGGCCACCTCGCGGGCGACGCTCGCGGCAAAGGCGGTGCGGCCCGGGTCGTTGACGGTGGCCGGATAGCCGACCTCGTAATCCAGCCGCGCGCTCACGTCGAAGCTGGCGGCCTGACCGGCCACGATGGCGCGCATCCGGTCCTGCACCATGGCCTGCACCGCCGGATCGAAGGTGCGCACGGTGCCGTTCAGATAGGCGGTGTCGGGGATCACGTTGTCGGCGCTGCCGGCGTGAATCTGCGTGATCGAGACCACCAGATCGCCCAGGGCATGATGGTTGCGGCTGACGATGGTCTGGATCGCCTGGGCGATACCCACCGCCGCCATCACCGGGTCGCGGGTCTCGTGGGGCATCGCGCCGTGGCCGCCAAGCCCCTGAACGTGGATGTGGAAATCGTCCACCGCCGCCATGATCGGCCCCGGCGCGGTGTAGAACGCGCCAAGATCGAACCCCGGGACATTGTGCAGCGCGTAGACCTGGGCGATGTCGAAACGATCCATGATCCCTTCCCCGATCATGACGCCGGCGCCCCCGCCCGCCTCCTCGGCCGGCTGGAAGATCAGCGCCACCCGGCCCGCGAAATTGCGCGTTTCGGCCAGATAGCGCGCCGCCCCCAGCAGCATGGCGGTGTGCCCGTCATGTCCGCAGGCGTGCATCCGGCCCTCGTGGCGCGAGGCATGGGCCCGCCCGGTCGCCTCGGCGATCGGCAACCCGTCCATGTCGGCGCGCAAGCCGATGGTCGGCCCCGGCCCCTGCCCCTCGATGATCGCCACCAGGCCGGTTTTCGCGATACCGCCATGCACTTCGTCCACGCCGAAAGCGCGCAGCCGTTTGGCCACGAAAGCCGCCGTTTCGGGGCAATCCAGCCCCAGTTCCGGAATGCCGTGCAGATGCCGGCGCCAGGCGGTCATGTCGGCGGCGAATTCGGCGATGCGGTTGACGACGGGCACGGGGGGTGGACTCCTTGGGCCGGCTCGGGGTTTATGCATCTGACACGAGAGCGAGGGGAGCCGCAATGCCCGAAGTCCCGCCGACCGGCCGGAGCGACACCGGTATCGAGCGTCTGCTCGAGATCATGCGCCGCCTGCGCGATCCCGAACGGGGCTGTCCCTGGGATATCGAGCAGGATTTCGCCAGCATCGCGCCCTATACCATCGAGGAAGCCTACGAGGTTGCCGATGCCATCGAACGGCGCGCCTGGGACGAGATGGAAGGCGAATTGGGCGATCTGCTGCTTCAGACCGTCTATCACACCCAGATGGGCGAAGAGGCCGGGCTGTTCAGCTTCCGCTCGGTGGTGGGGCGCATCGCCGACAAGATGGTGGCGCGCCATCCGCATGTGTTCGGCGACCAATCGCGCGACAAGTCGGCGGCCCAGCAGACCCGCGACTGGGAGGCGATCAAGGCCGCCGAACGCGCCGAGAGCAGGCAGACCGGCGCGCTGGACGGGGTGGCGGCGAACCTGCCGGCGCTGCTGCGCGCGCACAAGTTGCAGAAACGCGCCGCCCGGGTCGGGTTCGACTGGCCCGATACGTCCCATGTCATCGCCAAGATCGCCGATGAGGCCGGGGAACTGCAAGAGGCGCGCGAGCGGTTGGGGCCGGAGGCGATCGAGGAGGAGTTCGGCGATCTGCTGTTCGTGATGGTCAATCTGGGCCGGCATCTGGGGGTCGAACCCGAGGCCGCGCTGCGCCGCGCCAATGCCAAGTTCATCCGCCGCTTCGAGGCGGTCGAGGCGCGGCTTGCGTCCCTGGGCAAGACGCCCCGGCAAAGCGACCTGGCCGAGATGGACGCGCTGTGGGATGCCGTCAAGACCGAGGAAAAGGCCGGCGCGGCGGGCGGGGAATGCGCCTGACGGCGCATGCCTTCGGCGAGAGTATTTGCCACCAGAAAGAAGCCGGGGGCGGTGGACAAGCCGGGCCGCGCTTGCCACTGTCGCGGGGTGGTTGAAGGGGGCGGGAAACGGGGGCCGGAATGGCTGCGCGCAAGATCATCATCGACACCGATCCCGGCCAGGACGACGCGGTCGCCATCCTGCTGGCGCTGGCCAGCCCCGAGGAGATCGAGGTGCTTGGCATCACCGCGGTTGCCGGCAACGTGCCGCTGGCGCTGACCGCGCGGAACGCGCGCATCGTCTGCGAACTGGCCGGGCGCCCGGACGTGCCGGTCTTTGCCGGTTGCGACCGGCCGATGCGGCGCGCGCCGGTCACGGCCGAGCATGTGCATGGGCCGACCGGCCTGAACGGCCCGGTCCTGCCCGACCCGGTGATGCCGCTTCGGGACATGCACGGCGTGGATTTCATCATCGACACCCTGCGGCGGGAGGCGCCGGGAACCGTCACGCTGTGCCCGCTGGGACCGCTGAGCAATATCGCCACGGCCTTCGCGCGGGCCCCCGACATCATCGGCCGGGTGGGCGGGATCGTGCTGATGGGCGGGGCCTATTTCGAGGTCGGCAACATCACGCCGGCGGCGGAGTTCAACATCCATGCCGATCCCGATGCCGCCGAAATCGTGTTCGGCAGCGGCGCCGATCTGACGGTCATGCCGCTTGACGTGACGCACAAGGCGCTGGTGAGCAAGGCGCGCAACGACGCGTTCCGCGCGCTGGGCACGCCGGTCGGGTTGGCGGTGGCGGAGATGACCGATTTCTTCGAGCGCCACGACAAGGAGAAATACGGCAGCGACGGCGCGCCGCTGCACGACCCTTGCGTGACGGCATATCTGATCCGCCCCGATCTGTTTTCCGGGCGTTTCATCAATGTCGAGATCGAGACGCGATCGGAGCTGACGCTCGGCATGACCGTGGCCGACTGGTGGGGCGTGACCGACCGCGCGCCCAACGCCATGTTCATGGGCGATATCGACGCCGACGGGTTCTTCGCGCTTTTGACCGAACGGCTGGCGAGGCTGTGAGCGCGGCGCTGCATCTTGCCGGGCCGCAGGATCTGGGCCGCGCCACGGCGCTGGTGGCGGCGTTCCACGGCGAACGGGGCATCGTGCTGAGCGATGAGGCGCGGCGCGGGGCCATTGCGCCGCTGCTCGAGGGGGTCGCGCACGGCGTGTTCTACCTGGTCGGTCCGGCGCTTGCGCCGATCGGTTATGTCGTGGTCACGTTCGGCTGGTCGGTGGAGTTCGGCGGCATGGATGCGATCGTCGACGAGATCTATGTCCGCCCGGCCGTGCGCGGGCGGGGCATCGCATCGGACGTGCTGGCCGCCCTGCCCCGGGCGCTGGCGGGCGCCGGTGTGAAGGCGCTGCATCTGGAGGTGGAGCGCGGCGACGCGGCGGCACGGCGGCTTTACGCTCGCGCCGGATTTGCGGCGCGAAGCGAGTACATGCTGATGAGCCGGCGTCTTTGACGCGGGCCGCGCGAGCGAAGTCATCCGCCGGAGCGTGGGCGCCGTTGCGCGTTGACGCCGGGGCCGCCCGGCGGGTGACGGCGCCGATCCGCGCGGATGCGGGCCGGTTCAGGCGCCATTCCGCGCATCGCGGGCAAAGCATGGAACCCCGCCGCCACGGGCCGCGTTTGTGCGCTATGTAGGTGTTCGCCCGCCTGGGCCGTTTGCGGCCGGGCGGGCGGTACGCGCGAGTGCAGATGACAGCAAAGGAGAGCCTGATGAGAACCTGGATGATCGCAACGTTGTGCGCCGGAGCGATGGGCCTTGGCGCATGCGACGACATGACCCCCGGGCAGCAGGCGGCCGCCGGCGCGGCGGGCGGCGCGGCGGCCGGGCTGCTGCTGGCCGACGCTTTCGATGCCAACGACAACTGGAAGGTGGTGGCCGCGCTTGGCGGCGCCGCCGCCGGGACCATGGTGGCGCGCAACGCCGACAGGGGCACCTGCGCCTACGCGCGCGGCGACGGCACCTATTACGAGGCACCCTGTCCGTAGGGCACGGATCGCCCGCCGCCGCGCCCCGCAAGGCGCGGCGGACATGGCGTGTCAGCCTTTCAGGATCGAGCGGCCCGCATATTCGGCCACCTCGCCCAGGGTTTCCTCGATCCGGATCAACTGGTTGTATTTCGCCAGCCGGTCCGAGCGCGCGAGGCTGCCGGTCTTGATCTGGCCGCAATTGGTGGCGACCGCCAGATCGGCGATGGTGGCGTCCTCGGTCTCGCCCGAGCGGTGGCTCATCACATTGGTGAAACCGGCGCGGTGGGCCATGTCCACGGCGCGCAGGGTCTCGGTCAATGTGCCGATCTGGTTGACCTTCACCAGCATCGAGTTGGCGCAGCCCCGCCTTATGCCCCGTGCCAGCCGGTCGGGGTTGGTCACGAACAGGTCATCGCCGACCAGCTGCACCCCTGCCCCGAGCGTGTCGGTGAGCGCGCTCCAGCCGTCCCAGTCGTCCTCGGCCATGCCGTCCTCGATCGAGATGATGGGATAGTCCGCAACCAGCGCCTTGAGATAGCCGACCATTTCCTGCGAACTCAGCGTCACGCCTTCGCCCGACAGGACATAGCGGCCATCGCGGTAGTATTCCGTGGCGGCGCAATCCAGCGCGAGGAAGATGTCCTCGCCCGGCCTGTAGCCTGCCTTCTCGATGGATTTCAGGATGAAATCCAGCGCATCGCGGCTGGACCTGATGGCCGGGGCAAAGCCGCCCTCGTCGCCGACGCCGGTGGCCAGGCCGGCCGCCGAAAGTTCGCCCTTGAGCGTGTGGAACACCTCGGATCCCATGCGAACCGCCTCGCGCAGGCTGGTCGCGGCAACCGGCATGATCATGAATTCCTGGATGTCGATGGGGTTGTCGGCATGTTCGCCGCCATTGATGATGTTCATCATCGGCACCGGCAGGATGCGCGCCGAAGTGCCCCCGACATAGCGATAGAGCGGCTGGGTGGTGAAATCCGCCGCCGCCCTGGCCACGGCGAGGCTGACGCCCAGGATGGCGTTGGCGCCCAGCCGGCCCTTGTTGGCGGTGCCGTCCAGTTCGATCATCGCCATGTCGATGGCGACCTGTTCGGTGGCGTCCATTCCGGCCAGTTCCTCGGCGATCTCGCCGTTGACCGCCGCCACCGCCTCGAGAACGCCCTTGCCCAAATAGCGGCCCTTGTCGCCGTCGCGCCGTTCCACCGCCTCGTGCGCCCCGGTCGAGGCGCCCGAAGGCACCGCGGCACGGCCCATGGTGCCGTCTTCAAGAATCACGTCCACCTCGACGGTGGGGTTGCCGCGGCTGTCGAGAATCTCGCGGGCGTGGATGTCGATGATCGTGCTCATGTCAGCCTTCCGAATGAATGGGTCGGCGGTGTCATAGCGGGGCGGCGGGCCAAGGAAAAGGTGCCGTCAGGTCGCGGGGCGCAGTTTGCGCTCGCGCCAGACGGTATAGATCCCCGACCCGACGATGATTGCCGATCCGATCAGCATCGGCAGGTCGGGCCGTTCGCGAAACACCACCATGCCGACGATCAGCGCGAAGATCATGCGGGAATAGCGGAACGGCGTGACGAAACTGACCTCGCCCACCCGCATCGCCGCAACGATGGCGTAATAGGCCAGCGTGCCCAGCCCGACGGCGCCGGCCAGCATCGCCCACTGCCCGGCATGGGGCATCACGAATGGGGCGGTGCTGAACAGCGACAGCACCCCCGCCGCCGGGATCAGTGTCAGAAACGCCATGAAACTCAGCTGGAAGGACGAGATGTCGCGCGCTACCCGGCGGGTGACGAGATCGCGCAGCGCCAGGCCCGCGACACCCAGCACCGCAAACAGCGACAGCGCATCAAAGCCCTGCATGCCCGGCCGGATGACCAGCAGCACGCCGACAAAGCCCGCCAGGATCGCGCTCCAGCGCCGCCAGCCGACCGGCTCGCCCAGAAACAGGGCCGCCCCCAGCGTTACCGCCAGGGGCGTGGCCTGAAGAATCGCCGAGGCCGATGAAATCGGTGTCAGCGCGATGGCGGTGACGAAACCGCAGGTGCCGATCAGTTCGCCGGCATTGCGCAAGAGGATGGGACCGGCCAGCCAGGCGCGGCCGGGAAAGCGCTGGCGCCGGGCCACGAGGATGCCCGCGAACACCGCCGCGCCGCCGATGCCGAGCGCGCCGATGATCTGCCAGGTCGGCATGGCCCCGGCCATGAGCTTGATGAACATGTCCTCGAAGGCAAAGCCGAGCATGGCCAGGGTCATCAGAGCCGCGCCGCGCAGGTTGTCCATTCGGCCGGCCCTCCCGTCCCGTTTTCCACCGCATGTCCTTGGCGCAAATCCGATGCTGCCGCAAGGCGGCGTTTGCGCGACCCGGCCATGCGGCGAAAGCAAACCGGATCGCGGGAAATGGACGCCCCCGCGCGGCGGTGCTATGGCTCTGGCGATGCAACGCCCGACGATCGCGACCGACCTGACCGCCACCGCCCGCGCGCTCGCCATCGGCGCGTTTGGCGCGGCGCTGGCATGGGCGCTGGCGTTTCCGGCGGCGGTGCTGATCGGTCCGGCGATCCTGGTCAGCCTGGCCGGCCTGCGCGGCATGCGGCTGAGCGTCGCCGACCCGGTGCGCGATGCCTGTTTCGTGGTTCTGGGGATCGGCATCGGCTCGGGTTTCACGGCCGAGGCCGGTGGCGCGATCCTGCAGTGGCCGCTGGCTTTCGCGATGCTGGTGGCAATGCTGGCGGCGACGCTCTGGCTGGGCCGCACGGTGCTTGAGGGCGGCTTCGGCTTCGACCGGCGCAGCGCGGCGCTGGCGGCGGCGCCGGGGCATCTGAGCTTTGTCATCGGTCTGGCGGCGGATACCGGCGGCGACATCGCCCGGATCGCCGTGGTGCAAAGCATCCGTCTGCTGGCGCTCAGCGTCACGGTGCCCTTCGTGGCGCTGGCGCTGGGCTACCGGATGCGCGCGGCGATGCTGCCGCCGGGCGTACCGGCGGCGGCGGCGCATGTGGTCGTGCTGGCCGGGCTCGGCATCCTGCTGGGGCTGGCGCTGCGGCGGCTCTCGGTGCCCGCGCCGCTGCTGCTGGGCCCGCTCGCGGTATCGGCGGCCGGTCAGGTCAGCGGGCTGAGCCCGGGCGTCCTGCCCGGCTGGCTGACCGTCCCGGCCTTCGTGGTCATGGGCTGCATGATCGGCACGCGGTTTTCCGGCATGACGCTGGCGCAGTTCCGCGCCTCGCTGGTGGCGGGGCTTGCGGTGACGACGATCGCGGTCGCAATGGCGGTGCTGGCGGCGCTGCCGGTGGCGCTGGTGCTGGACATGCCCGCCGCGCATGTGGTCGTGTCGTTCGCGCCCGGCGGGCTGGAGACGATGGTGGCGCTGGGCGCCGCGATGGGCGCCAGCCCCGGTTTCGTCGCCGCCAGCCATATCCTGCGGCTCCTGATCCTGACGGTGCTGATCCCGCTCTCGCTGGGCCGGGTGCGCAGGCCGGGCTGAGCCCTCAGCCGCGCCCCTTGATATGCTTGCGCAGCTTGCTGGGGCCGCTCGTCTTGCGGCCCTTGTAGGGGTTGCGGTCGCCCTGGCCGCGCATATGCAGGCGGATCGGCGTTCCGGGCATGTCAAAGTCGTCCCGCAAGCCATTGACAAGGTAGCGTGAATAGCTTTCCGGCATCTTGTCGGGATGGGAACACATCACCACGAAACCCGGCGGCCTTGTCTTGGCCTGGGTCATGTAGCGCAGCTTGATGCGCTTGCCCTGCGGCGCCGGCGGGGGGTGCTGTTCCAGCATGCCGCTCAGCCAGCGGTTCAGCGCCGCCGTGGGCACCCGGCGGTTCCACACCTCATGGGCGCGCATGATCGCGCCATGCAGCCGGTCAAGCCCCTTGCCGGTCTTGGCCGAAACGGTGACGAGGGGCGCGCCGCGCAACTGGGGCAACAGCCTCTCGAACGCTTCCTTCAGGGCGTGCAGCTTCTGCTGCCTGTTGTCCTCGACATCCCACTTGTTGACCGCGACCACCACCGCGCGGCCCTCGCGTTCGGCCAGATCGGCGATGCGCAGATCCTGCTGTTCGAACGGCATGGCGGCATCCAGCAGGACAACTACCACCTCGGCGAACCGGACCGCGCGCAACCCGTCGCTGACCGACAGCTTCTCGAGCTTGTCCTGCACCCTGGACTTGCGCCGCATGCCGGCGGTATCGAAGATGCGCATCGGAACCGGCGTTCCGTCCGGCCCCGCCCATGAGACCGGCAGGCTGATGGCGTCGCGGGTGATGCCGGCCTCGGGGCCGGTCAGCAGTCGCTCATCGCCCAGAATGCGGTTGATCAGCGTCGACTTGCCGGCATTGGGCCGCCCGACCACGGCCACCTGGAGCGGCCTTTCCACTGTCGGCACGCGGAAGGGTTCGTCGATTTCTCCGCCATCCGCGTCCACGTCCACATCGGTATCGGGCGCATCCTGCGCGGCACGCTCGGCAAAGGCGTCGGCCAGCGGCATCAGCCGGGAATAGAGATCGTTCAGCCCCTCGTTGTGTTCGGCCGACATGCGGATCGGTTCGCCCAGCCCCAGCGCGTAGGCTTCCAGCACACCGGCATCGGCCGCGGACCCTTCGGACTTGTTGGCCGCCAGAATCACATGCGCCGAACGCTTGCGCAGGATCTCGGCAAAGACCTGGTCGCTGGGCGTGACGCCGGTGCGCGCGTCGATCATGAACAGGCAGATGTCGGCCATGTCCACGGCGCGTTCGGTCAGCCGCCGCATCCGGCCCTGAAGCGAATCGTCGGTGGCCTCCTCCAGCCCGGCGGTGTCGATCACGGTAAAGCGCAGATCGCCCAGCCGCGCCGCGCCCTCGCGCAGGTCGCGGGTCACGCCGGGCTGGTTGTCGACCAGCGCCAGCCGCTTGCCGACCAGACGGTTGAACAGGGTGGACTTGCCCACGTTGGGCCGCCCGACGATGGCCAGGGTGAAGGACATTGGATTTCAGCTTTCGATGGCTCGGATGCGCCATTTAGCGCATCCCGGCATCAACGGAAAGCGTGCAGTTCGCCCCTGGTGCCCACGACGTAAAGCGTCTTGCCCGCCACGACCGGCGCCGTGGTGGCGCCGCCGGGCACCTCGACCGTGCCGGTCAGGCTGCCATCCTGGGGCGCGAAGAAGCGCAACAAGCCGTCATTGGAGGCCACGACGATCTGCCCGCCGGCCAGGATCGGGCCGTAATGGGCATAGACCGCGCCCCGCTTTTTCGGCTTGTCCTTGACGAAGCCGGGCAGATCGACGGCCCAGACGATCTCGCCCGAGGCGGCGTCCAAACGCGCCAGCTGGTTGCGGTCGGTGATGGCGAAGATGCTGTCGCCGGCCGGCCAGACCGGCCCCAGCGCGCCTTCGCGGGCGGTCCAGATGCGCTCGCCGCTTTCCAATTCGAAGGCGGCGATGCGCCCGGAATGGTTGCCGGCATAGACGCGGCTGCCCACGATCATCGGGCTGCCGGTGATGTCGCCGATGCGCGATGCGGCGCGGCCCAGCCGCTGGCCGGCCACCGACGCGGCCCAGCGCCGCGCCCCGCCGCGCCGGAAGGCGCCATAGATATCGCCCGATCCGAAGGCGAAGACGGCGTATTTGTCGGTCAGTGCGGGCGCCGGCGCGCCCAGCACGTTGGCCACGCTCGACGTGGCCTGGATGCGCCAGGCGACGCGGCCGTCGCCGGTTTTCACCGCCCAGCCGGTATCGTCTCCGGCCACCAGATAGATCAGCCCGTCATAGATGGTCGGCACGCCCGACCCCGTCGCTTCCAGCCGTTGCTGCCAGCGCACCGCGCCGGTCCTGGCATCGAGCGCCGTCAGCCGGCCATAGCCCGAGGAGACATAGAGCGTGCCCCCGTCATAGGCCATGCCGCCGCCGGTGGCCTGGCCTTCCTTGTCCGAGGCCGGGACCAGATCGGTGCTCCAGGCAAGCTGCCCCGAGGGCGTGACGGCGGAAACCCGGGCCGCAGAATCCAGCGTGTAGATCAGGCCGCCCGCCACCACCGGCGCGGCGGTGATGCGCTGGCGGCGCGCATCGCCGGCACCGATATCGGCCGACCAGATGCGCTGGGGAACGACGCGCAGGGCCGGATGCGGGATGCGGTAGGCCGGCGTTCCGGGCGCCTGCGCCCATTCGGCATTGACGGTCTGGCCCGGCAGGGCGATGGCGCGGCTGACATTGCCCGCCGTCAGTGCGGCTTCGGTTTCCTCGCCCGGGCGGATGTCCTCGCGCTCGCCCGGCAGGATGATCTCGGGTTCGGCGCAGGCGGCAAGCATCAGAGCGGCCACAAGGGCCAGCCCTGCGCGCGAGAGGGAAAACGCTGTGTTCATCCGGTCCTGCCTGCTGTCCTGTTGTGTCCTGCCGAAATTCGCGCCGGGGGCGTGGCCCCGGATCAGCCCTGTTGGTTGCCGGGCGGCGGTTGCGGGGTGCCGCCCAGCGCCACAATCAACTGGCTCGCGCGCTGTTGCAAGTCCCGCCCGGTCTCGGCGTCTTGCAAAATCGCCTGCAAGCGCGTCAGCGCCGCCTCGGTTTCGCCCTCGGAGACGTCGATCAGGGCCAGCTGTTCCTCGGCCAGCAGGCGCAGCGGCGTGCCGGGCCGGGCCAGCGCCTCGAACCGCAGCCGCCGGTCGTCGGCCGGCAAGCTGTCGGCTTGCAGCGTCAGCGCCTTGAACGCGGCGATCTGGCGGTAGATCTCGGCCACCTCGCCATTGGCGGCGATCGTCTCGAGCGCCACCACCGCCGCATCGGTCTGGCCGGAATCGGCCAGCGCGGCCGCCTGCGCCAACTGCACCACCGCACCCGCTCCGGGCGTTTCGGCCTCGACCCCGATCAGCGCCGCTGCGCGCGCCGCCGCATCGTCCGCCGCCAGCGCCGCGATCAGGTCGTCGCCCAGCCGCTGCGCCTCGGCCACTGCCTGCGCCTTGCGGTATTCGATGAAGGCGGCGCCGCCCACCAGCAGCACGACCAACAGCGCCGCGATCCAGCCATAGCGTTTGTACAGCGCGAACAGGCGGTCGCGCCGCACCTCTTCGGTGACTTCCTCGATGAAGTGGTCGATATCGCTCATGCCCTGCCCCCGGTATATACCCGGCACCGGCCCTTCGGACCGAACCCTCCGGGATCCTGGTCTTCGCGCCAAATCCGGCGAATTGCACCCTATTAGCGCGCCAGAGGCGACAAGCCAAGTGTCGCCAGGGCCACAATCCGGCCCGACTTGAAACCCTTGGCGCAAAAAAATAAACTGAACCGGTCGGTTCAGTATGGACAGCGCGCATGTCAGTCGCCATGTCAGTGCGCAACAGGGGGACGGCCGCGCCCCGCACAGACAAGCCGCGTTCACGGAAAGGCGCAAGATGCGATTGATCCCCCTCCTCACCGCGCTGCTGGTGACGGTCGTGCTGTATCTTGCCGTCTTTCAGCGCGACGCGATGCTGGCCTTCGCGCTGGGCGAGGCGGGCGCGCAGCAGCCCGAAACCGAAACGGGCGGCGCGGATGGGGTGGCCACGGTGCCGGCCGCTACGGATGCCGTCCGGGTCGTGGTGCTGCGCTCGCAGGCGCGCACCGTGGACAGCGCCGTGATCGTTCGCGGCCAGACCCAGGCGGCGCGGCAGGTCGAGGTGCGCGCCGAGACCGCCGCGACGGTAATGTCTGAACCGCTGCGCAAGGGCGCGTTCGTGCAAAAGGGCGCGCTGTTGTGCAAGCTCGATCCCGGCACCCGCGACGCCGCGCTGGCCGAAACGCGCGCGCGGCTGGCCGAGGCCCAAAGCGGCATGCCCGCCGCGCAGGCCCGCCTGGACGAGGCCAGGGCGCGGCTGAGCGAGGCCGAGATCAACTTCAGGGCGGCCAAGAAGCTGATCCAGGGCGGATACGCGTCCGAAACCCGGCTGGCCGCGACCGAGGCCGCGGTACGTTCGGCCGAGGCCGCCGTGGCCACCGCCGAGACCGGGCTCAAGTCCAACGAGGCCGGCATCGAGGCCGCCACCGCCGCCGTTGCCGCCGCCGAACGCGAGATTGAGCGGCTGGACATCGTCGCGCCGTTTCCGGGGCTGCTGGAATCCGACGCCGCCGAACTGGGCACCCTGATGCAGCCCGGCAGCCTGTGCGCCACGGTGATCCAGCTCGACCCGGTCAAGCTGGTCGGCTATGTGCCCGAAACCGAGGTCGACCAGGTCAAGGTCGGCGCCAGGGCCGGCGCGCTGCTGGTCTCGGGGCGCCGCGTCATGGGCGAGGTCACGTTCCTCAGCCGGTCGGCCGATCCGACCACGCGCACCTTCGAGGTCGAAGTCACC
>JAGRMG010000064.1 GCA_020441385.1 Paracoccaceae bacterium | reverse complement strand
GATCGGCGCCGCGGTGCGGGCGCTTGCGGACAGCCATGACCATGTGTTCACCTCGGGCGGCATCGGGCCGACCCATGACGACATCACCGCCGACAGCATCGCCGCGGCGTTCGACGTGCAGATCGGCTTGCGCGACGATGCGCGCGCGATTCTGGCGGCGCATTACGAAAAGACGGGCATGACGATGAACGAGGCGCGGCTGCGCATGGCGCGCATTCCCCGGGGTGCCGAACTGATCGACAATCCGGTTTCGGCCGCGCCGGGTTTCACCCTGCGCAACGTGCATGTGATGGCCGGGGTGCCGGCGATCTTCCGCGCGATGCTTGCCAGCGTGCTGCCCACCCTGACCGGCGGCGCGCCGCTGCTGTCCCAGACCCTGCGGGTGATGCGCGGCGAGGGCGACATCGCGGCCAATCTCGCGGCCGTCGCAGCCGATTTTCCGGACCTTTCGATCGGGTGTTACCCGTTCCAGAAGGACGGCGCGTTCGGGGCCAATGTCGTGGTGCGCGGCGACGACGGGGCGCGAGTCGGCGCCGCGATGACCCGGCTGGCGAAAGATCTGGGCGCGTGAGCCGCGCCGATCCGGACCTTGCCGCGCTGATGGACGCCACCTGGCCGGCGGCGCGCTATGAGAAGGTCGGCCCCTTCACGCTGCGCGAGGGCCGCGGCGGCGGCAGCCGGGTATCGGCGGCGACCGTGGACAACACCGACCCCGCCCGGCCCGATGCCGGCGGGATCGAACCGGTGCAGATCGACGCCGCCGAAGCGGCGATGTACAACATGGATCAGACTCCGCTTTTCATGATCCGGCCCGGCGACGCGGCGCTGGATGCACAACTGGATGCGCGCGGATACGAACTTTTCGATCCGGTGATCGCCTATGCCTGCCCGGTTGCGCAACTGACCGACATTCCGCTGCCCCGTGTCACCGCCTTTGCCATCTGGGAGCCGCTCGCGATCATGCGCGAAATCTGGGCAGCGGGCGGCATCGGGCCTGCGCGCCTGGCGGTGATGGAGCGGGCAGAGGGGCCCAAGACGGGGTTGCTGGGGCGCTGGGACGAAAAACCCGGCGGCGCGGCGTTCGTGGCGGTTCACGACGGCGCCGCGATGCTGCACGCGCTGGAAATCCTGCCGCATCAGCGCAACAAGGGCCTGGGCAAATGGATGGTGCGCGGCGCGGCTTTCTGGGCGGCCGAGAATGGCGCCGGCACGCTTGCCGCCGTCTGCACCCGCGCCAATGCCGCGGCCAACGCGCTCTATGCTTCCCTCGGCATGGCGGTTGTGGGACAGTACCACTATCGCCGAGACACCACAGAGAAAGACAGCCAGTGACCGACCAGAAACAGCCCACCGCCCTCGACCTTCCGATGGTCGACCCGCTGCCCGAAGCGACGCAGAAGTACTTCGATATCTGCACCGAGAAACTGGGCATGATTCCCAATGTCCTGAAGGCGAACGCCTTCAATATCGACAAGCTGAACGCCTTCACGGCGATGTATAACGACCTGATGCTTGCACCGAGCGGGTTGAGCAAGCTGGAACGCGAGATGATCGCGGTTGTGGTATCCTCGATCAACAAGTGCTTTTACTGCCTGGTGGCGCATGGCGCGGCGGTGCGGCAGTTGTCGGGCGATCCGACGCTGGGCGAGATGCTGGTGATGAACTATCGCGTCGCGCCGCTGGATGCGCGCCAGCGCGCGATGCTGGATTTCGCCGCGCTGATGACCACCGCCAGCGCAACCATCGAGGAATCCGACCGTCAGGCGCTGCGCGATGTCGGTTTCTCGGACCGCGACATCTGGGATATCGCCAATGTCGCCGGGTTCTTCAACATGACCAACCGCGTGGCAAGCGCCACGGCGATGCGGCCGAACGAGGAGTATCACGCGCAATTCAGATGATTCGCGCCATACTCGCCCTGAATGCCGCGCTGGTGCTGCCCACGACACTCACGGCGGACCTGGCGTTGCCGCAGGGGGCGCGGCTGTTGTCGGACTGGTCGAGCCCGCTGGACAGCTATGACCTGCCGGTCGCCGCCTTCGCCGGGTCCGGCGTGCCGTCACGTCGGTTCGAAGGCCGGCTTGAACGCCGCACCTGGAGCATGTCGGGCGCTGTCGGGACGGCGCTGCAGATCCTCGCGCCGCTGCGCGAACAGCTTCGCGCCGATGGCTACGAGATCATCTTCGAATGCGCCGACACCGAATGCGGGGGCTTCGATTTCCGCTTTGCCATCGACGTGGCGCCGGCCCCTGCCATGTATGTGAACCTGCGCGATTTCCGCTTCCTGTCGGCCATCCGCGGCGAGGACGGCGCGCTGAGCCTTCTGGTCAGCGTCAGCCCCACCGCCGCCTATGTTCAGGAGATCCAGACAACGGCGGACAATACGGGGCGGCAGGGCGAGCCATGAGCCGTGCAAGGGCCGGCAACGTCATCCGATAGCCGGGATCCGCGGGAGACGCGCGAACGAGCCAGGCAACCGGGCAAGCCGCAACCCGCTGGAAGCAGGCCGAAAATGCCCCCGTGTCCGGATTGGCGCGAACACGGGGGCAGTGGGGTTGCCAGGGAAAGCAACGTGGAAACCGGGCCGGCCGCTACCAGTCGGTCGGCCCCTTCTCGGCGAAGGAATGCACGAGAAAGTCGATGAAGGCGCGCACCTTGGGCTGAGTGAAGCGGCCCGGAGGATAGACCGCGAAAATGCCCTGCGTTTCGACCGGGAGGGTCGGCATCGCGTCTTCGACATGGCCCTTGGCCATGGCGTCATAGTAGAGATAGCTGGGCAGATAGGCGATGCCGAGCCCCGAGATGGCGGCGTTCAGCAGCGACTGCCCGTCATTGACCGACAACCAGCCCGCGGTCCGCACCTGGCGCTTTTCGCCCGACGGTGCGGTCAGTTTCCACACGCTGCCGCTGGACTGGTTGGAATAGTGCAACAGCTTGTGGTCGTTCAGTTCGTCGATTTTCTGGGGCCGGCCGTATTTGGCGAAATAGGACGGCGCCGCGATCATCCGTTTGGTGGTTTCGGTCAGCTTGCGCGCGCGCAGGGTGCTGTCTTCCAGCTCTCCGATGCGCACGGCCAGGTCGAAGCCTTCGGAAATCAGTTCGACATAGCGGTTGTTCAGCACCATGTTCACGGTGATGTCGGGAAATTCCGCCAAAAATTCCGACAGGACCGGCGACAGGTGGTTGACGCCGAAATCGGTGGCGACGCTGATCCTGAGCAGACCCGAGGGTGCCGATTGCATGGATGTGACCAGCGCATCGGCCTCGCCCGCGTCGTTCAGAACGCGGCGGGCGCGGTCATAGTAGGCCAGGCCGATTTCGGTGGGCGATACGCGCCGTGTGGTGCGGTTCAGCAGGCGCGCCCCAAGGCGTGCCTCAAGACTCGAGACATGTTTGGACACGGCAGATTTGGAAATGCCCATCTTCTTCGCCGCATCCGTGAATCCGCCCTGGTCCACGACATTGGCAAAGGCTTCCATTTCGGTCAGGCGGTCCATGCTCGATATCCTGCTTGTTCTGTCTTGGTCAGGGTATCGTCGCCAAAAGGGGCGAGATCGCGGCGCCGTTGGGATAATATCGGGGTTTTATGGCGGATCGTTCGTGGCATGGAAACAAGCCTGCCGGCGCCCCGACGCGTCAGAACCCGAGTTCGGCGGCCAGGATCCACAGCGGCAGGGTCATCGCGCTAAGCAGCGTCGATTGCGCGATCAGGGTCGCGACGAGTTCGCGGTCGGCCCCGAACCCCGAGGCCAGAACATGCGCCGCCGAGGCGGTCGGAAGGGCGGAAAACAGGATCAGCACCGAGGCCATCGCCGGATCGGCGCCCAGCAGCTTGCAGCCGGCAAACGTCAGCGCGGGCAGGGCGGCCAGCTTGGTGGCGCAGATATAGGCGTCAAACCGCGTCAGCCGCGCCAGCGCGCCCCAGTTCATCGTCGCGCCGATGGAAATCAGCGCGATCGGCAGGGCCGCCTGCGCCAGCATGGAGAGCGGCGCCAGCACCGGCCCTGGGATCGTCCGGCCGCTCAGCCCGACCAGCACGCCGGCGATGCTGGCCAGAAG
>JAGRMG010000063.1 GCA_020441385.1 Paracoccaceae bacterium | reverse complement strand
GCTTGTACTTGTCGAACTCGGCCTGCCAGTCGGCCTCGCTCAGCGGCGGGATGGCGCCGGTGACGGGGCGCCATTCGGTGATCGACAGCCCGCTGTCGGTCAGCCGCGTCAGCCCGCCGACCACGATCATCGCCACCAGCAGCACGAACAGGACGATCAGCCATGTCCTTATGCCGCGCCGCGCGCCGCCCCGGCCGCGGTCGATCGCCCCGGGCTCCGGCGCCGGCCGGGTCCGCCCGTCGCCGGAAACCTCTTCGAAGATGCTGCGCTGCGCTGACATGGGAACCTCGTCTCGAAACCTGCCCGGAAGCTAGCCAAGTGAAGGCGCGCCGTCCAGCCGTCAGCCGCCTCCGCCGCGCATCTTCCAGCGGACCATCTGTCGCATGATGCCATGCAGCATGCGCACATCGGCCCGGGTCAGGCGCATCCGGCTCCACAGGTTGCGCAGGTTCAGCTTCATGCTGGCGGCCTTGCGCTCGGGAAAGAAGAACCCGGCCTCCTCGAGCCGGTCCTCGTAATGGCGCGCCAGTTTCTCGATCTCCAGCGCGCTGGCCCAGCCGTCTCCGCCCGGATCGCTGCGCTCGTGGGTCACGGGCGCGCTCTGGCGCTGCCATTCATAGGCTGTCAGCAGCACGCATTGCGCCAGGTTGAGCGACGCGAATTGCGGGTTGACGGGCACCGAAACGATGGCGTTGGCGCGCACGATGTCCGCGTTCTCCAGCCCGGCGCGCTCGGGGCCGAACAGCACCGCCACCCGTTCGCCCGCGGCGATCCTGCCGGCGGCGATCCGCATGGCGCGTTCGGGGCTGTAGACCGGCTTGGTCAGGTCGCGCACCCGTGCCGTGGTGGCCAGAACAAAGCTGCAATCGCCCACCGCGCCGGCCAGATCGTCATGAACGGCCGCCTCGTCCAGCAGCCGCCCGGCGCCGCTGGCCATCGCCGACGCCGCCGGGTTGGGCCAGCCGTCGCGCGGCGCGACGATGCGCATCCGGTCCAGCCCGAAATTCCACATCGCGCGCGCCGCGGCGCCGATGTTCTCGCCCATCTGCGGGCGCGTCAGGACGAAAACGGGCTGGGGGCGGGCGCTGGGCATGGTTCCTCGACTGCAAGCCGCCCCGCTCTAGCGCCCCGGCCCGGGCCGGGCAAGCCGGACCCGCTTCTTTCTGGTTTCAAATACTCGAATCCGGACGAAACGAATTTGCATCCCCGCCCGGTTTCGCTAAACCACGGCGCAATCGGAACGGGGGAGCAATCATGGACAGTCCGCAACAGCCGCAGATCTACCTCGTCACGCCGCTCGCGTTCGAGCCGGACAGCTTCTGCCAGCGCCTTGCGCCGGTGCTCGATTCCGTCGAGATCGCCTGCATCCGGCTGCATCTCGCCGGGCGCGACGAGGATGGCGTGCTGCGCGCGGCGGACGCGCTGCGCGAGGTGGCCCATGCCCGCGACATCGCGCTGGTGATCGCCGATCACCAGATTCTGGCCCAGCGCCTCGGCCTGGACGGCGTGCATCTGGGCGACGGCGCGCGCTCGGTGCGGGCCGCGCGCAGGGCGCTGGGGCCGGATGCCATCGTCGGCGCCTTCTGCGGCGCCTCGCGCCACGACGGGATCTCCGCCGGCGAGGCGGGTGCCGACTACATCGCTTTCGGTCCCGCCGCCGCGGGCGCGCTGGGCGACGGGGCGGCGGCGGGGATCGAGCTGTTCCGGTGGTGGTCGGAAATGATCGAACTGCCGGTGGTAGCCGAGGGCGGTCTGAGCCCCGCGCTGGTACGCGAACTCGCGCCGCACACGGATTTCTTCGCCATCGGCGAGGAGATCTGGGCCAGCGACGACCCGTTGCAGGCCCTGGAGGATCTGACGCAGGCCATGCGCTGAGCGCGCAGGGCGCCGGGTGCGGCAGGGGCG
Organism: Paracoccaceae bacterium; assembly: GCA_020441385.1. Lineage (GTDB taxonomy): Bacteria > Pseudomonadota > Alphaproteobacteria > Rhodobacterales > Rhodobacteraceae > JAGRMG01. The sequence continues at coordinate 2,024 of JAGRMG010000063.1, read as the reverse complement.
GGCGATATTCCATCGCGCCCCTTCCCCCTGCGCGCCATCCATGCGATAGGGTTGCCGCCAAACGGGTTCATGCACGGGGATGACATGATGCAGATTCGCGAGGCGCTCACCTTCGACGACGTTCTTCTGGTTCCGGCCGCTTCCTCGGTGCTGCCCTCCACCGCGAACACCGCCACCCGCGTCACCCGCCAGATCGCCATGAACATCCCGCTGCTCAGCAGCGCGATGGATACGGTCACCGAATCGCGCATGGCCATCGCCATGGCCCAGGCCGGCGGCATCGGCGTGATCCACCGCAACCTGAGCATCGAGGATCAGGCCGAAGAGGTGCGCCGCGTCAAGCGCTTCGAAAGCGGCATCGTCTACAACCCCGTCACGCTGCGCGCCGATCAGACCCTGGCGGACGCGGCGGAACTTCGCGCGCGCTACAATGTTTCGGGCTTTCCGGTGGTGGATGGCGACGGGCGGGTCGTGGGCATCGTGACCAACCGCGACATGCGCTTCGCCAACGACGAACGCACGCCGGTACGGGCGATGATGACCAGCGAGAACCTGGCGATCCTGCGCGAACCGGCCGACCGGGACGAGGCGATCAGCCTGATGAAGGCGCGGCGCATCGAAAAGCTGCTGATCACCGACGCGCAGGGCAGGCTGACCGGGCTGCTGACCCTGAAGGATACCGAACAGGCGGTGCTGAACCCGACCGCCTGCAAGGACGGGCTGGGCCGGCTGCGCGTGGCCGCGGCCAGCACGGTGGGCGATGCCGGCTTCGAACGTGCCGCCGCCCTTGTCGAGGCCGGGGTGGACATGGTGGTGATCGACACCGCCCATGGCCATTCCGAGGGCGTCGCCCGCGCCGTGACCCGTGCCAAGGCCCTGTCGAACGAGGTGCAGATCGTGGCCGGCAACGTCGCCACGGGCGAGGCGGTGCGCGCCCTGATCGACGCCGGCGCCGATGCGGTCAAGGTCGGCATCGGCCCGGGAAGCATCTGCACCACGCGCATGGTCGCCGGGGTCGGCATGCCGCAGCTGAGCGCCATCATGGACTGTGCGGCCGCTGCCGGCGACGTGCCGGTGATCGCCGATGGCGGCATCAAGTATTCCGGCGATTTCGCCAAGGCGATCGCGGCGGGCGCCTCCTGTGCCATGGTCGGCAGCATGATCGCGGGAACCGACGAAAGCCCCGGCGAGGTGATCCTCTATCAGGGGCGCAGCTTCAAGGCCTATCGCGGAATGGGCAGCCTCGGCGCGATGGCGCGCGGCTCGGCCGACCGGTATTTCCAGGCCGATGCCGCCAGCGACAAGCTGGTGCCCGAGGGCATCGAGGGCCAGGTGCCCTACAAGGGCTCGGCCGGCGCGGTGGTGCATCAGCTGATCGGCGGCCTACGCGCGGCGATGGGCTATACCGGATGTGCCACGGTGGACGAGATGCGGCGCAACTGCCGCTTTGTGCGCATCACGGGCGCGGGGCTCAAGGAAAGCCATGTGCACGATGTTCAGATCACGCGGGAAAGCCCCAATTACCGTGTCATGTAAGCATTTGAATTCAACGGTCTGCATGGTGTTTCTCACATGAGGCCGGGGCCGTGACGCCGGCCGCGCGGGTGGCGGCGGCGATTGCCGTTCTCGATGAGGTGCTGGCCGGAAAACCGGCCGAACAGGCGTTGACCAACTGGGCCAGACGCAGCCGTTTCGCCGGCGCGAAGGATCGCGCTGCGGTTCGCGATCATGTCTTCGACGCGCTGAGATCGAGGCGTTCGCTGGCGGCGCTTGGCGGTGCCGAGACCGGGCGCGGCCTGATGCTGGGGCTGTGCCGCCGCTCCGGCCCCGACCCGGCCGAGGTGTTTGCCGGCGTCCTGCATGGCCCCGAACCGCTGAGCGGGACGGAACGCGGCGACGGGCGTGCGCCCCAAGGCGATGCCGAACGGCTGGACATGCCCGACTGGCTCTGGCCGCGCCTGCTTGCCGGCCTGAAAGAGAAGGCCGCGCCGGTCGCGGCGGCGCTGCAACAGCGCGCTCCGGTG
>JAGRMG010000062.1 GCA_020441385.1 Paracoccaceae bacterium | reverse complement strand
TGGGCAAAGATCAGCACGTTGGCCGCGCCCTGCATGCGCGAATTGGGAAAGATCCGGGCGCGGAGTTCGGGATCGAGCGCGGCATCGACGTTCATTTCGCCCTCATAGACGAAATCGCGCGGTTCGCTGTCGAGCATCGCCAGCGCCTGGCGCATCCGCTTGCCCGACCCTTCGGCCTGGTTGCCGAATTGCGACTGCGAACAGAAGGCGATGGCCGGGTCCAGCCCGAAGCGGCGCACATGGCGGGCGGCGCCGATGGCGATCTCGGCCAGCTGTTCGGGGCCCGGAAGCTGGTGAACGTGGGTGTCGGCGATGAACAGCGGCCCGTCTTCCAGGATCATCAGCGACAATGCCCCGTGCGGGCGCAGTTCGGCCGTGCCCAGGACCTGCGTGATATAGTTCAGGTGCCAGCGGAATTCGCCGAAGGTGCCGCAGATCAGGCTGTCGGCCTCGCCGCGATGCACCATGATGGCGCCGATGGCGGTGGTGTTGGTGCGCATGATCGCCTTGGCGATGTCGGGCGTGACGCCGCGGCGCTGCATCAGATCGTGATAGCTGGTCCAGTAGTCGTAGTAGCGGGGGTCGTTTTCCGGGTTCACGATCTGGATATCGGCGCCGGGGCGGATGCGCAGGCCGTGGCGTTCGCAGCGGGTCTCGATCACCTCGGGGCGGCCGATCAGTACCGGGGTCTCGGTTGTCTCTTCCAGAATCGCCTGCGCCGCGCGCAGCACGCGCTCGTCCTCGCCTTCCGCAAAGACGATCCGGCGCGACGCGGCCCGGGCCGCCTCGAAGACCGGACGCATGAGAAGGGCTGAACGGAACACGGTCTGGTTCAGTTTCTCTTTATAGGCGGGCAGATCCTCGATCGGCCGCGTGGCGACGCCGCTTTCCATCGCCGCGCGGGCGACCGAGGATGACACGACAGCGACCAGCCGCGGGTCGAACGGTTTCGGGATCAGGTAATCGGGCCCGAAGGTCAGTTGTTCGCCGCGATAGGCGGCGGCGGCCTCGGCGCTGGTGGTGGCGCGGGCCAGATCGGCGATGCCGGCAATGCAGGCCAGTTGCATCTCGTCGTTGATCTCGGTCGCGCCGACATCCAGCGCGCCCCGGAAGATGAACGGAAAGCACAGCACGTTGTTGACCTGGTTGGGAAAATCGCTGCGTCCGGTGGCGATGATGGCATCCGGGGCCACTTCGCGGGCGGCATCGGGCAGGATCTCGGGGGTGGGGTTGGCCAGCGCGAAGATGATCGGGCGGCCGGCCATTCTGGCCACCATCGCGGGGCTCAGCACATCGGGGCCGGACAGGCCCAGGAACAGGTCCGCGCCGTCGATCACCTGATCGAGCGTGCGAAGCTGCGAGTTCTGCGCGAAAGCCGCCTTCTGCGGGTTCATGTCGACCTCGCGGCCTTCATGCACCAGTCCGTGAATGTCGCAAAGCCAGACATTCTCGCGCCGCACGCCGAGTTTCAGCAGCATGTTCAGGCAGGCGATGCCCGCCGCGCCGCCCCCGGTCGAGACGATCTTGATATCGCCGAACGCCTTGCCCGCGACGTGCAGGGCGTTGGTGGCCGCCGCGCCCACCACGATGGCGGTGCCGTGCTGATCGTCGTGAAACACGGGAATGTTCATGCGTTCGCGGCACAGCTTTTCCACGATGAAGCAATCGGGCGCCTTGATGTCCTCGAGGTTGATCGCCCCGAAGGTCGGTTCCAGCGCGCAGACGATCTCGGCCAGTCTTTCGGGGTCGGATTCGTTCACCTCGATGTCGAAACAGTCGATATTGGCGAATTTCTTGAACAGGACCGCCTTGCCTTCCATCACCGGTTTGCTGGCCAGCGCGCCGATATTGCCCAGGCCCAGCACGGCGGTTCCGTTGGACACCACCGCCACCAGGTTGCCCTTGGCGGTGTAGCGCGCCGCATTGGCGGAATCGTCGCGGATCTCGAGGCAGGCTTCGGCCACGCCGGGGGAATAGGCGCGGCTCAGGTCGCGGCCGTTGGCCATCGGCTTGGTGGCCCTGATCTCCAGCTTTCCGGGTTTCGGAAACTCGTGATAAAACAGCGCCGCCTGGCGCAGGCTTTCTTTTTCGGACATGTCGCCAACTCTCCCGCGAATATAGTTTAGCGTTAAACTAGTTTTGGCGCGGTGGGAACCGGTGATTTGCGGACAGGCGGCGAAACACCGCCGCGCAACCGGCGGGCTTGCATCCTGCCGGTGTTGCCGCAAGATTGCGCGGAACAGCCGGGAGATCACCGCGATGTCACTGAAAGCCGCCGCCGCCGCCGTGCGCGAAAACGCCCATGCCCCCTATTCCGGGTTCAAGGTGGGGGCCGCGCTGCGGGCGGGGTCGGGCGCGGTCTATGCCGGGTGCAATGTCGAAAACGTATCCTACCCCGAAGGCACCTGCGCCGAGGCGGGCGCCATCGCCGCCATGGTGGCCGCGGGCGAAACCGAACTGACCGAGGTCTGCGTATTCGCCGACAGCCCGGTGCCGGTGTCGCCCTGCGGCGGCTGCCGTCAGAAACTGGCCGAATTCGGCAGGGGCGACGTGCCCGTGACGATGGTGACGCTTCAGGGCGCGCAGCTGGTGATGACGCTGGACGAACTGCTGCCCGGGGCCTTCAACAAAGACCACATGGCGGGGCGCTGACGCGCATGGACGCGCGCAGGGTCATCGCGCGGTTGCGCCGCCGCCAGATACCTTCGCCCGAGGAACTGCGCTGGTTCGCGCAAGGCCTGGCCGACGGCACGGTCGGGGACGCGCAGGCCGGGGCCTTCGCGATGGCCGTCTGCATGCTGGAGCCGGAGGGCGGGCTGGGGGCCGAGGGCCGGGCCGCGCTGACCCTGGCCATGCGCGACAGCGGCGAGGTTCTGCGCTGGGATCTGGACGGGCCGGTGATCGACAAGCATTCCACCGGCGGGCTGGGCGATTGCGTGTCGCTAATTCTGGCGCCGGCGCTGGCCGAATGCGGCGCCTATGTGCCGATGATCTCTGGGCGCGGGCTGGGCCATACCGGTGGCACGCTCGACAAGATGGAGGCCATCCCCGGCGTGAGTACGGCGGTTGCGCGCGACCGCCTGGCCGAGATGCTGGCGCGCGCGGGCTGCGCCATTGTCGGAGCCGGTGCCGGGATCGCCCCGGCCGACCGGCGCCTTTATGCCATTCGCGACGTCACCGCGACGGTCGAAAGCCTGGATCTCATCACCGCCTCGATCCTGTCCAAGAAGCTGGCGGCGGGGCTCGATGCGCTGGTGCTCGACGTGAAGGCCGGCAGCGGCGCCTTCATGAAGACCGACGAAGAGGCCCGCGCGCTGGCAGACGCGCTTGTCGGCAGCGCCCGGGCGGCGGGGTGCAGGACCGCCGCGATCGTCAGCGACATGAACCAGCCGCTGGCGCCCGCCCTTGGCAACGCGCTGGAGGTGGCCGAGGTGATGGCGGTGCTGACCGGGCGGGAGGGCGGCCCGCTGACGCAGCTGACCGCCGCGCTGGGTGGCGTCGTTCTGGCCGAGGCCGGGCTGGACAGCGACGCCCAAGCCGGGGCCGACCGGATCCTGGCGGCGCTGCGCGACGGGCGCGTCGCCGACCGGTTCGGGCGCATGGTGGCGGGCCAGGGCGGGCCGCTCGGCTTTGTCGAGAACTGGCGGCGGTTTTTGCCCGAAGCCAACGTGATCCGCGAGGCCGCGGCGCTTAGGGCCGGCTTTGTCACCGCCATGGACGGCGAGGCGCTGGGGCTTGCCGTCGTGGCGCTTGGCGCCGGGCGCCAGATCGAGGTCGATACGATCGACCCTTCGGTGGGGCTGAACCGGGTGGTGCGCCTGGGCCAGAGGGTCGAGGCGGGTCAGCCGCTGGCGCTGGTCCATGCCGCGCGCGAGGATGCGGCGCAGGCGGCGGTGGCGGCGGTGCGGGCCGCGATCACGCTGTCGCCCGATCCGGCACCGGTGCCCGACCTGATCCGCGAGAGGGTAGGCTGATGGCGCGCGCCTTCCTGGTGGTGATGGATTCGGTGGGGATTGGCGGGGCGCCGGATGCCGGCCGGTTCTTCAACGGAACGACCCCGGATACCGGCGCCAACACGGTCGGCCATATCGCGCAGGCCTGCGCCGAGGGCCGGGCCGAGCAGGGGCGCAGCGGCCCGTTGCGCCTGCCGCATCTGGACGGTCTCGGGCTGGGGGCGGCGGTGCGGCTGGCCTCGGGCGCGGCCACGCCGGGGCTCGAGGCCGAACCCGGCGGCCTCTGGGGGGCGGCAAGCGAGATATCCAACGGCAAGGACACGCCATCGGGCCACTGGGAACTGGCCGGGCTGCCGGTGCCCTGGGACTGGACCCATTTCCCCGATACGACCCCCTGCTTTCCCCCCGAGGTGACGCGCGCGGCGGTGCGGGCCGCGGGCACGGCGGGCATTCTGGGAAATTGTCACGCGCCGGGCACTGCGATCATCGAGCGGCTGGGGCACGAACACATGCAGACCGGCTGGCCGATCTGCTATACCTCCGCCGACAGCGTGTTCCAGATCGCCGCGCACGAAACGCGTTTCGGGCTCGGGCGGCTGCTGCGCATGTGCCGCGACCTGGCGCCGATGCTGCACGACATGCGGGTCGGCCGGGTGATCGCGCGCCCGTTTCTCGGGGATGCGCAGGCGGGTTTCGTTCGCACGACGAACCGCCGGGATTTCGCGATCGCCCCGCCGGGCCCGGTGCTGACCGACTGGGTAAGCCGGGCCGGCGGCGCGGTGCATGGCATCGGCAAGATCGGCGACATCTTCTCGATGCAGGGGATCGACACCTCGGTGAAGGGCACGGACCGCGAACTTGCCGATCACCTGATGCGAAACATCCGCGAGGCCGACGACGCCAGCCTGACATTCGCCAATTTCGTGGAATTCGACAGCCTTTACGGCCACCGCCGCGACGTCAGCGGATATGCGCGGGCACTTGAGTGGTTCGATGGCCGTGTCGGGGAATTCCTGCAAATCCTGCGCGATGGCGACATGCTGCTGATCTCGGCCGATCACGGCAACGATCCGACCTGGACGGGCACCGATCACACCCGCGAACGGGTGCCCGTCCTGGTGGCGGGCAGGGGTGCGGGATCGGTGGGGCAGGTGGCCTATGCGGATGTGGCGGCCAGCATCGCGGCGCATCTGGGCGTGCCGGCCGGGGGGCCGGGGCGCAGCTTTCTCTGATCCCGAACCGGGGGCGGGCGGGTCAGGACAGCCCCGGCCGCAGCGGCGAGGCCGCCGTCAGCCCGCCATCGACGGTGAACATCTGCCCGGTGGCGAAGGCGGCCGCGTCCGAGGCCAGCCAGACCGCCATCGCCGCGATGTCGGCGGGCTGGCCAAAGCGGCGCACCGGGTGGCGGGCCAGCGCGTCCTGCCGCGCCCGGCCCGGATCGGCGGCCAGTTCGAAGGCCGCCTCCAGCATCCCCGTCTCGATCCAGCCCGGGCAGATCGCGTTGCAGCGTATGTCGGGCCCGTGATCGACGGCGATCGAGCGTGTCAGCCCGTGAACGAACGCCTTGGACGCGTTGTAGAGCGCCATTCGCGGGTCGGCCATCCGGCCCGAGATCGAGCCGATATTGATGATGGATGCGGGCTTGCGCATGCGTGGAATGAAGGCGCGGCAGGTGTTGAAGACGCCGCGCGCATTCACGCCCATCACCAGGTCCCAATCGTCGTCGCTGCTATCGGCGACCGTCTTTTCCAGTTGTACGCCCGCGTTGTTGACCAGCACGTCCAGCGGCCCCGTGGCTACCGCCAGCGCCTCCACCGCTGCGGCATCGGCCACGTCCGTTTGGTGCCATGTGCAGGCGGCGGGCAGATCGCCGCGCCCGCCGCGCCCGCAGGCGAGAACTTCGGCGCCCTCGGCCAGGAACGCCTCGACGATGCCGCGCCCGATGCCCTGCCGACCGCCCGTGACCAGCGCCCGCTTGCCGCGCAACTGGCCCGCCGCATTCATGGGCGCATCTGCTGGACCTGCGCGGTCAGCCCCCCGTCGAGCACCCAGAGCTGACCCGAGGCATAGCGCGCCTCGTCGCCCGCCAGCCAGTTGACCAGGCCCGCCACATCCTCGGGCGTGCCGTAGCTGCGCATCGGGTGTATGTTGCGCACCGCCTGCCGCAATGCGCCGATGCCGCGCCCCGCTCCGCCCGATCCCTCGCCGTTGAAGAAGCTCTGCAGCATCGGCGTGTCGATATATCCGGGGCAGACCGCGTTCACCCTTATGCCCTCGGGGCCGTGATCGCAGGCCATGGCGCGGGTCAGCGCGTGCACCGCGCCCTTGGTGGCGCAATACGCGGCCAGGCCGGGATCGGCGATGAACCCGTCATAGGATCCGAAATTGACGATGCTGGCGGTGCCGCCGCCCGCGCCCGCCCGCGCCGCGACCGCCGCCCGCATGAGCGGCAGCGCGTGCTTGCTGGCCAGGAACGTGCCGGTGACGTTGACGGCGAAGGACCGGTTCCATTCCTCCAGCGAGGTGTCCTCGGCGGTCTTCTCGATCTCGATGCCTGCGGCGTTGACCAGAATGTCGAGCCGCCGTTCCGATACCGCGTCAATCGCGGCGCGCACGCTGTCCTCGTCGGTCACGTCAAGCGTGAGAGGGCGCGGGGCGTCGTCTGGCGCCCCGCACTCGTCGAGATCGGCGGCATAGACCGTGGCGCCCTCGCGCGCCAGCCGGGCGCAGACCGCGCGCCCGATGCCGCCGCGCCCCCCCGTCACCAGCGCCACCCGGCCCGCCAGCGCGCCCGCGCTCACGCCCGCGCCGCCTGCGCATAGGCGTCCAGAACCAGCCCGTGAAAATGGTGCATCGCATGTTCGGAAAGCCCCGAACCGTCGGGGTCGGCGACGATCCGGCCCTGGGTGAAGGCCGGGCTGGCCATGCCCTTCTGCACGGTTTCGCAAAGTGCGATGTCCTCGGCCTGCAACACCTCGTCCAGATAGCGGATCGCGTCGCGTTCCGTGGCGTCCGGCTCGGGCGTTTCGAGGAAGAAATCATAGGTCTCGAAGGTGCGGTCCTCGGCCACGGGCAGCACGTTCATGACGATCATCGAGGATCGCCCGGGATAGCGCATCAGGCAGGTGTTGGGCCATAGCCACCAGACCGCATGAGTGCGCACGGTGGCGTTGGACACGTCATAGGCGCTGTTGGGGCTGTTGCCGGCCTCGGCCATGTGGCTGGACCATATGCCGTGCGTCGTCACCTTGTAGGTGTCCATCTCGATCAGGGTGCAGAAATCGCGATGCGCGGTCGGGCAGTGATAGCATTCCAGAAAATTGTCCACCACCGTCTTCCAGTTCGCGCGGATGTCGTAGGTCAGGCGGTGGCCGTGGGTCAGGGTTTCGATGTCGGGCGCCCAGTGGCGGATCTCAGTTTCCAGATCGCCCGCCTGCCGCGCCAGCGGCGGCGCATCGGCGTCCAGATTGACGAAGACGAAGCCGCAGAATTCCTCGGCCTGCACGGGTTCGAGGCAGATGCTGCCCGCGTCGAAATCCTCGAGATGTTCGGTATGGGGCGCGCGCGCCAGCCTGCCGTCCAGCCGATACACCCAGGCGTGATAGGGGCACAGCATCCGGGTGGTGTTGCCTTCGCCGGTCAGCAACATGTGCGCGCGATGCCGGCACACGTTGTAGAACCCGCGCAGGATGCCGTCGCGGCCGCGTATAACGACAACCGGCTGCCCGGCGATGTCGGCGGTCACGAAATCGCCGGGATCGCGCAGCTTCTCGGCGTGGCACAGCCATTGCCAGCTGCGCGCCATGATGGCCTGCCGGTCGATGCGGTGCCAGGCGGCCTCGGTATAGGCATCGCTGCGCAACGACAGCGACCTGGCCGGATCGGGGTCGTAGCCCTGGGCGATGGCGGCGAATTCGGCATCGGTGGGGCGTCGGGTCATGGCGGCGGTCCTTTGCGTTCCTGTCCCTTGCCTGCATTGTCGGGGCGGTTCATCGCGCCGGGATGCGGCGGCGCGCATGGGATGGCGCGGGAAGGAGTGACGGCAACAGACGGGCGGCAATACATGGCGTGGATTTGATGATAGGATCAAGGCGGCATCGGCGCAATAGCGCGACGAGCGGCAGGCCCGCAGCGTCCGGCACCCGTGCGCGAAGACGGTTGCCGGGTTGCCGGGAAGGTTATATCGACGGGTCAGCCAACGACAACACGACAGGGAGAGAAACGATGAGAAAAGCCTATCCTGGACTGGCCGCCGCAGCGGTTGCGGCGTTTGCCGGGGGTGCCAGCGCGGCGGAACTGGGCGCCAGCGGCGAACCGATCAAGCTGGCGATCAACGAATGGACCGGCCAGCATGTGACCACCCGTGTCGCGGGCGAAATGCTCAAGGCCGCCGGCTATGAGGTCGAATACGTCACCGCCGGAATGATGAACCAGTTCCAGGCCATTGCCGATGGCGACATTCACGCGACGCTGGAAATCTGGTCGTCCAACGTCAGCGACGAATACGCCAAGAAGGTCGCCGAGGGCACGGTCGTGGAACTGGGCGATCTCGGCCTCGACGCCAAGGAAGGCATCGCCTATCCCGCGCATGTCGCCGATCTCTGCCCCGGCCTGCCGGACTGGAAGGCGCTGAAGGACTGCGCCCAGGTCTTTGCCACCGCCGACACCATTCCCCTGGGCCGGCTGGTCGACTATCCGGCCGACTGGGGCACGCCGGGCGCCGACAGGATGGCCGGGTTCGACCTGCCGTTCAAGGCGGTTCCGGCCGGGTCCGAGGGCGCGCTGATCGCCGAGTTGCGCGCCTCCAGCGAGCGCAAGTCGCCGCTGCTGATCACCTTTTGGCAGCCGCATTGGGCGATGTCGGCCTATGACGTGAAATTCGTCGATCTGCCGGTGGGCAACGAGGAATGCTTCAACGATCCGGCCTGGGGCGTGAACCCTGACGCCACCCACGATTGCGATTTCGCGCCCTCGCGCATCTTCAAGGGCGGCTGGGCCGGTCTGGAGGAAAAGTGGCCCGCGGCCTACCAGATCCTGACCAACTACCAGCTTTCCGTCGAGGACCAGCAGCCGATGATGGGCGCCATCGACGTCGATGGCGGCTCGGTCGAGGATGTCGTCGCCGCCTGGATGTCGCAGAACGAGGACAAGTGGCGCCCGGTGGTGGACGCCGCGACCAAGTGAGCCCGGACGCGTGAGCAGGGCGACGCCGCCGGTCATCGCCTGCCAGAACGTCTGGCAGGTGTTCGGCCCCAATGCAAAGGCCGCGCTGGCGGACGCGCTCGCGCGCTCGGGCGGGGATCCGCAGGCCGCCGCCGGCCTGCTGGGCGCGGCCGGGCTGATCCCGGCGGTACAGGATGCGACCTTCGAGGTTGGCGAGGGCGAATTGTTCGTCATCATGGGGCTGTCGGGGTCGGGCAAGTCCACGCTGGTGCGCTGCATCGCGCAGCTTCTCGAAGGAACCAGCGGCGAAATCTCCATCGAGGGCGAGAATGTCGTCGGTGCGGGCAAACAGCGCCTGACCCGGCTGCGGCGCGAGAAGATGGGCATGGTGTTCCAGCATTTCGGCCTGTTTCCGCATATGACCGTGGCCGAGAACGTCGCCTATCCGCTGCGCGTGCAGGGGGTGGACCGCAAGCGGCGGCGCGCCCGCGCGCAGGAGGTCATCACGCTGGTCGGCCTGCAGGGCCGCGAAGGCGCCTATCCGCGCGAGTTGTCGGGCGGCCAGCGCCAGCGCGTCGGGATCGCCCGGTCGCTGGCGGTCAATCCCGGCATCTGGTTTCTCGACGAGCCGTTTTCGGCGCTCGACCCGCTGATCCGGCGCCAGTTGCAGGACGAGTTCCTGAACATCCAGGGAAAATTGCGCAAATCCATCATCTTCATCACCCACGACATCGCCGAGGCCCTGAAGCTGGCCGACCGCATCGCCATCATGCGCGACGGGCGCATCGTGCAGATCGGCACGCCGACCGACATCGTGCTGCGCCCGGTCGATGACTATGTGCGCGAATTCTCCAGGGACGTGCCCAAGGGGCGGCACGCCCGGGTCGCATCGGTCATGCAGCCGACGGACCGGTGCCGGCCCGGCCCGGACGATCCGGGGCTGCGCCAGGGCATGACGCTGGACGTGGCGCTGGCGCGCTGCATGGATCTTTACGAACCGGTTCCGGTCTGGGACGATCGCGGCGCCTGTGTCGGTGCGGTCAATCCCGCCGACCTGGCCGCGGCCCTTCAGGTCGAAGACACATGACCGCCGCACACGGCCGGCCCGCCCGCGCCATGGCGGCGCCCGGGGTGCGGGCGGCGCTGGTGGCGCTGCTGGCGGGGGCGCTTTGCCTGGCGCTGGCGCCCCGGTTCGCCTGGCTGGGCCAGTGGCCGGATGCCTGGACCCTGCCGTTGACCCAATGGGCCGGAACCGCCGTGACCTGGCTGCTCGAGGCGATCAAACCGCTCGCCAGAGAGTTCTCGGCGCTGATGCGCCACCCGATGGACTGGGCCAACCTGGCCCTGCACGCGACGCCCTGGCCGATCACCATTGGCGTTACCGCCGCGCTGGGCTGGTATCTGGGCGGGTTCGCCATGGCGGCACTGGGGGCTGTCGGCCTCGGTTTCGTGGTTGCCTCGGGCTACTGGACAGAAAGCATGAACACGCTGGCGCTGGTCGCGGTCTCGGTGCCGCTGGCGCTGGTCGTGGGCGGCGCCATCGGCATTCTGGCCAACGAGATGCCGCGCCTGAAACCGCCCGTCCAGGCGCTGCTCGACGTGATGCAGACGGTGCCGACATTCGCCTATCTCACGCCGCTCATGCTGCTGTTCGGCTTTGGTCCGGTGGTCGGGCTGATCGCATCGGCCATCTATGCCGCGCCGCCCATGGCGCGCAATGTCCTGCTGGCGCTCGAACGGGTCGATCCCGAAATCCGCGAGGCCGCGGTGATGTCGGGCGCCACCCGCGCGCAGCAGCTGTTTCAGGTCGAAATTCCCTCGGGGGCATCCCAGATCATGGTCGGCGTCAACCAGTGCCTGATGGCCGCGCTTTCGATGGTGATCATCGCCGCCGTGATCGGCGGTTTCAACGATATCGGCTGGGAGGTGCTGCTGACCATGCGCAAGGCGCAGTTCGGCCAGTCGCTGCTGGCGGGGCTGGTGATCGTGGTCTTCGCCGTCGTGATCGACCGATACAGCGGCACCCTTGCCGGCGAGCGGCGCCGCCACGATCGGCGCGTGGTCTATCTGCTGCTGGCGCTGAGCGTCGTCCTGACGGCACTGTTCTGGTCGAGCCTGGCGGACGCCGCCACCTTTCACGTTCTGACCCCGGTTGCCGAGGCCGTGGACCGGAGCCTGACCGCCTTTACCATCGCCAATGGCGCGACGCTCGACGCCATCAAGAACAACGCGATGTTCTTCGGTCTGCTGCCGCTGCGCATCGGTCTGGATCAGGCGGTGCTGCCGTTCACCTGGGGCTTTGCCTGGACCGGCACGATGAGTTGGGCGCTGTTCGCCGTTGCGGCGGTTCTGTGCCTCCTGCTGATCTGGCGGGGCCGGCCGGCGGCGGGGCTGATGGCGATGATCGCGGCCGGAATGCTGGAAACCGGGATCGCCGATCTGCCCTGGCCTTTCGTGCTGATCGGGACCGCCGCGCTGGGCTGGGTCGCGGCGGGTTGGCGGCTCGCGCTGCTTTCGCTCGTCCTGCTGTCCAGCATCCTGCTGTCGGGCCTGTTCGGGCGCGCGCTGATGTCGCTTTACCTCAGCGGGGCGGCAGTGTTCGCCTGTGCGCTGGTGGGGGGCGCGGTGGGATGGCTTGCCGCCGTCAGCCCGCTGGCCTGGCGGCTGGTGCGCCCGCTCTGCGACATGCTCCAGACCATTCCGCTGTTCGTGTTCCTGATCCCGGTGCTGATGTTCTTCCAGATCGGCGAATTCTCGGCCTTCCTGGCGATCTGCGCCTATGCGGTGGTGCCGATGATCCGCTATACGCGCCACGGGCTGGTCTCGACCCCGCCCGACCTGATCGAGGCGGCGGCCGCCTCCGGCGCGACGGACGCGCAGATCATGCGCGACATTCGCGTCCCCTACGCGGCGCCCACCATCCTTCTGGGGCTCAACCAGACCATCCTATATGCCTTTGCCATGCTGGTGATCGCGGCGCTGATCGGCACCACCGGGCTGGGCCAGTCGATCTATCTGGCGCTGGGCCAGGCCGATGTCGGGCTGGGCGTGTCGGCCGGTGCTGCGATGGCGATCCTCGCACTGCTGGCCGACCGGATCGTGCAGGGCTTTGCCGCGGAAAGGCGGCGCGCATTGGGCTTGTAGCAAGCCGGCGTCGGTGACAGGAAGGGGGCGACATGAAACCCGTATCGCTTGCCTTTCTCGCCGCCGTCCTCTGGGGTCTGTGGTGGATGCCGATCCGCTGGCTGGACGGGCTTGGCCTGGGCGGCGCGATGGCCGGCCTGGCAATGAATGCGGGCGCGTTCGCGGCCAGCGCCGCCTGGGTGCTGGTTCTGCGCGCGCCCGTGCGTCCCCCGGCCCGGGCGGCGCTGGGCGCGGCGCTGGTCGGGGTTGGCGTCACGCTCTATTCGGCCGCCCTCAACCATGGCGACGTGGTGCGGGTGGTGCTGCTGTTCTACCTCGCCCCGGCCTGGAGCAAGATCATCGAATGGGCGTTTCTCGGCCTGCCGTGGCGCTGGCCGTCTTCGCTGGCGCTGGGGGCGGCGCTGGGCGGTGCGGCGCTGATCCTGGGCGGCGACGCAACGGCGCTCCGGGCCGGACCGGGCGAAGTGCTGGCGCTGGCCTCGGGTCTGGCCTGGGCCATCGGGGCGGCGCTGCTCTTTTCCGGCGGCCGCACCGGAGCCGCCGTTCTCTGTGTGTTCACCAGCCTGAGCGCGGTGGCGACCGGGCTGGTCTTCGTCTGGCTGGCCGGCACCGCATTGCCGCCGGCGCGCCCGCTCTGGGCCATGACGCAGGGGGCGGGGCTTGGCATCGGCTATATCCTGCCGGTGCTGGCGCTGACGGTCTGGAGCGCGCAGCGCCTGGCCCCGGCGACGCTGAGCTTTCTTCTGACCGCCGAAATCGTCGTGGGCGTCCTTTCGGGCGTTCTCTTGCTGGACGAACCCTTCGGCCCGTGGCAGGCACTTGGCGCGGCGCTGATCGTGCTGGGCGCGCTGAGCGAGGTTCTGCCCGGTCTGCGCCTGTCGGCAAGAAAGGAACTGACATGACTGGATGGCTGGAATTCATCGCCGCGCTTGCGGTCTTCATGCTGAGCCACATGATTCCGGTGCGCCCCCCGGTACGGCCCTGGCTGATCGCGCGGCTTGGGGTGCGCGGCTATTTCGCCGCCTACAGCGTGCTGTCGATCGCGGTTCTGGTCTGGCTGATCGTGGCCGCCGCGCGGGCGCCCTTCATTCCCGTGATACCCTATCATCCGGTCCTGCTGTGGGTGCCGCTGCTGGCGATGCCGCTGGCCTGCTGGCTCGGGGTGGCGGGTCTGGCGGCGGTCAATCCGCTGTCCTTCGGCGGGCTGGGCCGGGGAAGGTTCGATCCGGATCATCCCGGCATTCTCGGGCTAACGCGCCATCCGCTGCTCTTGGCGATGGCGGTCTGGGCCTTCGCGCACATGCTGGCCAACGGCGATCTGGCGCATGTCATCCTGTTTGGCCTGTTCGCCGGTTTCGCGGCCGCCGGCATGGCGCTGATCGACCGGCGCCGCCGCCGCGAGATGGGGCAGGATGCGTGGGCGCAACTGGCGCGCAACACCGGGCGTCTGTCGCCGGGGGGGCTGCGCCATCTGCGCCTGTCGCCGGCGATATTGCTGGCCGCGGCGGCGGTCTATGGAATTCTGCTGTGGCTGCATCCATATGTGATCGGGGTGTCGCCGCTGCCCTGATGGCGGACAGGCCCGCAGGCGCGGCCATTCGCGCTCTGGCCGCGGCGGAAACGAAATGCTAGGCAGCAAGCCGCCCCACGGCGCACGCTACAAGGAAAGACGCGATGAACCTGGCCTATGTGATCTGCCAAGCCCGAGGCGAAACCGACCGTCTGCTGAGCGCGCTGGCCGCGCGGCTCAAGCTTCGTGGCGTTGCCCTGGCCGGCGTGGTCCAGACCAACACCGAATGCGCCGACAGCACCAAGTGCGACATGGATGTGCAGGTTCTGCCCGATGGCGAGACCATCCGCATATCGCAATCCCTGGGCGAATGGTCGCGCGGTTGCCGGCTGGATCCGGCGGCGCTGGAACAGGCGGTGGCGCTGGTGGGCGCCAGCCTGGATGACGGGCCGGAACTGCTGATCGTCAACAAGTTCGGCAAGCACGAGGCCGACGGGCGCGGTTTCCGCCCGCTGATCGGCGATGCGCTGGTTCGCGGCATTCCCGTTATCGCCGGGGTGAACGGGTTGAACGAGGACAAGTTCCTGGACTTCACCGAGGGATCGGCCGAGCGGCTGCCGGGCGATCTGGGCGCGTTGGAAGCCTGGTTCGACCGGACAAGGGCGCAGGACGTGTCCGACGTGGCCTGAATCCGGGCGGCCGGCGCTGTCCGGCGCCTGGACGGCGGCGCGAGCGAGGCTACGAGGGCGGGAAATTCGCGACGGAAACGGGATGCGGCGGCGAAAGGCGGTTCACCCTCGCGCGGCGAGGCGGTAGAAGGCGCCTGAGTTGAGCGAAAACCGAGGCCCGAGCATGCCCGTCCCCAAGCCCGTCGTCCTGTGCATCCTCGATGGCTGGGGCCTGTCGGATGTGACCGAGGCCAACGCCCCCCATCTTGCGCATACCCCCACCTTCGATGCGATCATGGCGCATGGGCCGCAGGCGCGGCTGGTGACGCATGGCCCCGATGTCGGGCTGCCAAGCGGGCAGATGGGCAATTCCGAGGTCGGGCACACCAATATCGGCGCCGGGCGCGTGGTGGCGATGGATCTGGGCCAGATCGACCTGGCGATCGAGGATGGCAGTTTCGTCACCAATGCCGCGCTGCGCGACTTCATCGCCCGGATGCGGGCCAGCGGCGGCACAGCGCATCTGTTGGGCCTGGTCAGCGACGGCGGCGTGCACGGGCATATGGACCATATGCTTGCCGCCGCCCGCGAGATTTCCGGCCAGGGCGTGCCCGTGGTCGTGCACGCCATCACCGACGGGCGCGACGTGGGGCCGATCTCGGCCCGGGATTACCTTGCGGGGCTTGAGGCGCAGTTGCCGGCAGACGCGCGCATTGCCACGGTCATCGGGCGCTATTTCGCCATGGACCGCGACAACCGCTGGAACCGTGTCGAGAAGGCCTATGACGCGATCGTGCGCGGCGCAGGGCTGCACGCCGACAGCGCCGCGCAGGCGGTGGCCGACGCCTACGGGCGCGGCGAGACGGACGAATTCATCGCTGCCACGGCAATCGGAAGCTATCGCGGCATGGCGGCGGGCGACGGGCTGTTCTGCCTGAATTTTCGTGCCGACCGGGTGCGCGAGATCCTGGCGGCCATCGGCGATCCGCAGTTCGACGGCTTCGATACCGGCGCGCGCCCGCATCTGGCAGCACTGCTTGGCATGGCCGAGTATTCCGACCGGCACAACGGCTACATGACCACCATGTATCCCAAGCCCGAGATCGTGAACACGCTGGGCGCCTGGGTCGCCGCGCATGGCCTGCGCCAGTTCCACCTGGCCGAAACCGAGAAATACCCCCATGTCACCTTCTTCCTGAACGGCGGCCGGGAAGACCCGGAACCGGGCGAGGACCGCTACATGCCGAAATCGCCCAATGTCGCGACCTACGATCTGCAACCGGAAATGGCCTCGGTCGAAGTGACCGACAGGCTGGTGCAGGCCATCGGGAACGGCTATGACCTGATCGTGGTCAATTACGCCAATCCCGACATGGTCGGCCATACCGGCGATCTGGCGGCCGCGATGCGGGCCTGCGAGGCGGTGGACCGGGGCCTGGGACGCGCCGTCGCCGCGCTGGAAAAGGCCGGCGGCGCGATGATCGTTACCGCCGATCACGGCAATTGCGAATGCATGATCGACCCGGCGACCGGAGGGCCGCACACGGCGCATACGCTGAACCCGGTACCGGTGATCCTGCTCGGCGGGCCGGCGGGCAGGGGGCTGCGCGACGGGCGGCTGGCCGATCTGGCGCCGACCATACTGGAGTTGATGCACCTGCCCCAGCCCCCCGAAATGACCGGGCAGAGCCTGCTGTCATGAGACTGCGCGCCGCCTTCGTGGGCCTGGCGCTGTGGGCCGGCGCCGCGTTTGGCCAGCAAGGCGATCCGGCGCAGGCGGCGCTTGCCGCGGCCGAGCAACTGGAACAGGCCACATTGGCGTTGCAGGAGGCGGAAGGCGCCCGCGACCGGGTGCGCGCGCTGACGGAAACCGTGCGCGCCTTCGAAGCCGGGCTGGCGGCGA
The DNA here is from genome assembly GCA_020441385.1 of Paracoccaceae bacterium. GTDB lineage: Bacteria > Pseudomonadota > Alphaproteobacteria > Rhodobacterales > Rhodobacteraceae > JAGRMG01. The sequence continues at coordinate 7,032 of JAGRMG010000062.1, read as the reverse complement.
TGCGCGACGGGCTGCGCCGCGTGTCGATCCGCGAAGCGCAGCTGAGCCGGCGTCTGCGTGCCCGCGAGGACGAGATCGCCGGGCTGCTCGGCGTGCTCCAGACGATCGAGACCTCGCCGCCGCCGGTGCTGCTGGTGCATCCCGCCGGGCCGCTGGGCAGCGCCCGCTCGGCGATGATGCTGGCCGAGGTGACGCCGGCGCTGGCTGCCAACGCCGACCGGTTGCGCCAGGAACTGGACGAGGTGCGCACGCTGCGCCTGTTGCAGCAAAGTGCGGCGCGAACGCTCGAGGATGGCCTGCGCGGCATCCAGAAGGCCCGGGCCGAACTGAGCCATGCGGTCGCCGAACGCACCGACCTGCCGCGCCGCTTTACCGAGGATCCGGTGCGTACCGCCATTCTCATTTCCTCGACCGAAACGCTGGACGGGTTCGCCAGCGGCCTTTCCGAGATCGCCGAAGGCGGCGTGGAGGAGGGGAGCCAGGCCGACATCAGCGCCAGCAAGGGCCGGATCGCGTTGCCCGTGCAGGGGGTGCTGCTGCGCCGGGCGGGCGAAGCGGACGCCGCCGGCATCAGGCGCGAGGGCATCATCCTCGCCGCCCGCCCGAGGGCGCTGGTCACGTCGCCCACCGCCGCGACGATCAGGTATCGCGGGCCGCTGCTGGATCTGGGCAACGTGGTGATTCTCGAACCGCAAGCGGACATTCTATTCGTGCTTTCCGGCCTCAGCGAAGTCTATGGCGAGGCCGGCCAGGTGATCCCGGCGGGCGCGCCGGTGGGGTTGATGGGGGGCGCGGCACCGGAAACCGGGGCAATTCTGTCACCATCGGGTGAGGAGTCTGGTTCCGCATTGTCAGAAACGCTTTATATAGAGGTGCGGGAAGGAAACCGCCCAGTAGATCCCGAGACATGGTTCCGAACCGACAAGGATGGATAGCAAGACATGAGGAAATTCGTGATGGCCGCCCTGGGCGGCACCGTGGCCGGCATCGTGGCGACCACCCAGATCGCCGGTCCGCTGGTGGCCCAGGAAAGCGCGCGCAACTCCACGGTCTATGAACAGCTCGACCTGTTCGGCGACATTTTCGAACGTATCCGCGCGCAATATGTCGAGGAGGTTGACGAGAAGAAGCTGATCGAGGCGGCGATCAACGGCATGCTGACCTCGCTCGATCCGCATTCGAGCTATCTGTCGCCGGACGATGCCGCCAACATGCGGGTGCAGACGCGGGGCGAATTCGGCGGTCTGGGCATCGAGGTCACGCAGGAGGAAGGCTTTGTCAAGGTGGTGTCGCCGATCGACGGCACCCCGGCCGAGGAAGCCGGAATCGAGGCCGGCGATTTCATCACCCATGTCGACGGCGAAAGCGTGCTTGGCCTGACGCTCGATCAGGCGGTGGATCTGATGCGCGGGCCGGTCGGTTCCGAGATCGTCATCACCGTGGTGCGCGAGGGCGAGGCCGAGCCTTTCGACGTCTCCATCATCCGCGACACCATCAAGCTGACGGCGGTACGCTCGCGCAACGAAGGCGATGCGGTGGTGCTGCGCATCACCACCTTCAACGAACAGACCACGCCGAACCTGATCGAGGGGCTGAAAAAGCAGGTCGAGGAAGCTGGTGGCATGGACAAGATCGACGGCTTCGTGCTGGACCTGCGCAACAATCCCGGCGGTCTGCTGAACCAGGCGATCAAGGTCGCCGACGCGTTCCTGGAAAAGGGCGAAATCGTCAGCACCCGCGGCCGCAACCCCGAGGATGGCGAACGCTTCAACGCCACCCCGGGCGATCTGGCCGACGGCAAGCCGATCGTGGTGCTCATCAACGGCGGTTCGGCCTCGGCTTCGGAGATCGTCGCCGGCGCGCTGAAGGATCATCGCCGCGCCATCGTGGTGGGTACCAAGAGTTTCGGCAAGGGTTCGGTGCAGACGGTGATGCCGCTTCGCGGCGAGGGCGCGATGCGCCTGACCACGGCGCGCTACTACACGCCGTCGGGGCGCTCGATTCAGGCGCTGGGCGTGTCGCCCGACATCGTGGTGCAGCAGCCGCGCACCCGGCCCGGTGCCGAAGAGGACGACGGCAGCAAGGCCCGCAAGTCGCGTTCCGAAGCCGACCTGCGCGGCCGGCTGAACAATGACAGCCTGACCGAGGACGAGATCCGCCAGATCGAGGAGGACCGCGCCAAGGCCGAGGCTTCGGCAGAACTGCGCGAAAAGGACTATCAGCTGGCCTATGCCATCGACATCCTCAAGGGCCTCTCGGCGCTGGGGCCCAAGGAGTAGGGGCCGCCGGACCCCCGTTGCCCGTGGTCCGGGCCGGACGAACCGGCACGGCCGGGGGATCCGTGCGAAACCCTACATCGTTTCAAGACAATGCCGGCGGAAGGCGCGTTTCAGCATGTCCAGTTCGGCGCGCAGCAGTTCCATCTCGGCGCGCAGGTCGTCGGCCACGGATTCGCCCGCGATCAGCGTGAAATCGCCCAGCCGCGCATCGTCCACCTCGTCGCTGATCACGAAGGTGTGCACCCCGTCGGCCACCGCCTCCGCCGGGATCGGGATGGCGACATCCCAGCAGCCGGGTTCGTCGCATGCGCTCAGGCTCACGCCCTCGACATACCGGTCGAGGTAACGCACGCCGACGATCGGCTTGATGTCCTGCTGCGCGCCCGACAGTCGGCCCTCCCAGACGCCGTTGCGCATCCGGATCTTGGTCAGGGTCAGATTGCTCATGGCGGGCCTCTCAGATCGCGGCGCGGCGGTGGCGGGAAAAGGTCAGATCGCGGATCACCACCTGGTTCATGTCGGGCGCTTCGAAGATCAGGTCGAGCCAGATCTTCTCGACCCGCTTTTCGTTCATCCGCGAATAGGCAAGGTCGAACTCGACCATCACGTCCTGCTGGTCCAGCGGCAGTTCGCGCACGATCTGTTCGGTGTTCGGACCGTGCCGGATGTTGAGCCGCGCGAAGATCTCCAGCGGTTTTTCCGTCTCGATGATGGTGTCCACCCGCAGCAGGTGGTCGCGGGTCAGCCCCTGGGTCGCACCCGATGGCAGGTCGATGACCAGCGACAGGAACGAACCGTCGAACTTGAACACGTCCATGCGCAGCCCGAAGGGGGCGAGGTCGCGCTCGCGGGTGTTGCGCAGCTGGCGCAGGGTCAATTCGGAAAAGGCGCAGTCGTGGAACAGCGTCACCTCGCCGCCGAGCATGGATTTGGTCGGCACCGAGGACAGGCCCGGCACCGGCAGCGGCCCGCGCCACAGTTCCGGGCGCCAGGACCAGTCGGTGCCGTGCGGGCGGGGAAAGAAGGACGACCCGATCATCGGCAGGGCCAGGCGGCCGTCGGCGACATGGATCAGCCGGTCCAGATGCGTGCGCAGCTGGCGCGCCTGGTTGCGCTGAAGGCGCAGATCGCCCAGCGTGGCGGTGCCGGCCCGGCGGGCAGCCCGGCGCCAGCGGCCCAGTGCGCGCGCGTGAAACAGCCGATCCAGTATCCTGCCCATATCCCACCTGTCGCCGTCGGTGCCATAACGCCCGCCGATCTTGCGATACTCTAGCGAAACCGTTTCGGCGAAATAAACCGGCAATTGCGGATTGCGGCGATTTAGTTCGCCGGCGCGGGGTTTTCGCCGCTGTCCCGACCGCCCGGGGCGGGGTCGCGCCGCTTGAAATCGCGCGCCCCGGTGCCTACGGTCTGAACTGGCCGGCAGGGCGCCATTGCTCACGAGCCGCCGTTTCGCAAAGGGCGAGCGCTGGAGGGCAGGTTCGCGGCCATGGAACCCACCCTGTTCGCATTCATCTGGAAGCATTCCCGGCGACAGCAGATGTGGCTGCTGCTGGTCACGCTGATGTCGTTTCCGTTTCTCTATGCCTCGCTGCAACTGCCCAAGATGATCGTGAACGATGCCATCGGGTCCGTGTCGGCCACCGTCTCGGTGTTCGGGATGCGCATCGGCCAGGTCCAGTATCTGGTGATCCTGTGCGGGCTGTTCCTGGCCACGGTGCTGATCGGCGGGCTGCTCAAGATGTATCTGAACACCCGCAAGGGGATACTCTCGGAACGCATGCTGAGGCGGCTGCGCTACCGGCTGATCCATCGCATGCTGCGGTTTCCGCGCCCGTATTTCCGCACCACCAGCCAGGGCGAACTGGTGGCGATGATCGCCTCGGAGGCCGAACCGATGGGCGGACTGATGGGCGACGCCATCGCCCAGCCGGTGTTCCAGTTCGGCCAGATGATGACGATCGTCGGCTTCCTGTTCCTGCAAAGCGTCTGGTTCGGGCTGGCGGCGGTGGCGCTGATCCCGTTGCAGGCCTGGCTGATCCCGATGCTGCAACGCCAGATCAACCTGCTGAACAAGGACCGTATCGTCGAGGTCCGGCACCTGGCCTCCGAGATCGGCGAGACCGCCGCCGGCATCAGCGATCTGCGCGCCAATGGCGGCATGGCCTACCGGCTGGCGCAGTTCACCGACCGGCTGGGCCGCCTGTTCGAACTGCGGTTCCTGATCTACCGCAAGAAATACTTCATGAAGTTTCTCAACAACCTGATCACGCAGATCACGCCGTTCCTGTTCTACCTGATCGGCGGGTATCTGGCGATCCGCGGCGAGATCACGGTGGGCGCGCTGGTGGCGGCGCTGGGCGCCTACAAGGATCTGAGCGGCCCGTGGCGCGATCTGCTGACCTTCTACAACCAGGTGCAGGAGATGGCGCTGCGCTGGGATGTCATGATGGAGCGTTTCGCGCCGCCGAACATGATTCCCGAAACCCTTGTCGAGGGAACGCCCGATGACATTCCCCATCTGCGCGGCCCGATCGAGATCGCCAACGTCACGGTGGCCGATCAGGATGGCACGCCCGTGCTGGAAGAGATCGACCTGACCATCCCGGAAGGCGGCTGCGTCGCGATCCGCAGCCACCGCGGCGCCGAACGCGCGGCCCTGGCGCAACTGCTGGTGCGCGAGGTTCTGCCGACGCGCGGGCGGGTGACGCTGGCCGGCCAGCGGCTTGACCGGCTGCACCAGGCGGTGATCGCGGCACGGATCGGGTACGCCCATTCCAGCCCCTACCTGTTCGACGGCACGCTGGGCGACAATCTGCTGATGCCGCTGCGGATCCGGCCCGGCCGGGCCGACGCCGATTCCCCGCGTCTTGCGCGTCTGCGCGACGAAGCGGCGCGCGCCGGCAACAGCACCGACCTGGCGGATGGCGACTGGGCCGATCCGGCGATCGCGGGCCTGGCCGACATGCAGCAGGTGCGGGATCTGTGGTATGAACTGATACAGGTGATGAAGGCCGACGACTACGCCTTTCGCCGCAACCTGCGGGCGCGGCTCGATACGGTGCGTCACTCCGACCTGGCCGGGGCCGTGGTGGGGCTGCGCCCCGAGATCGCAAGGCGTCTGCGCGCCGCCGGTCTGATGGATGCGGTACACCGGTTCGACCCCGAGGGCTTCAATCCGGCCATTCCGCTGGGCGGCAACCTGCTGTTCGCCTCGCCCTCGCGCGAGATTACCCAGGACGGGCTGGCGCGCGAGGCCGGGTTCTTCGCGATGCTGGACGACCTGGGCATCGCGCAACAGGGGGTCGAGATCGCCGCGGGTGTGGTCGAGACGCTGAACCGGACGTTCGGGCAGGACGATACCGGCCATCCGCTGTTCCGCCGGCTGGGCATAGACGAGACGACCTATCACCGCCTGACCGGGATCGTGCAGCGGCGCCGCCTTGCGGGCGAAAGCAAGCTGAGCGCGGCCGACCGGGCGCTGCTGCTGACCGTGGTGTTCCTGATGAGCGCGGAACAGATCGGGCCGGGCTTTGCCGATGAATACAAGGACCGGATACTGGCGATCCGCAAATCCCACGCCGCGAGGCTGCTGGCGCAGACCGGCGACATGTTCGTCCCCTTCCGGGAAGACCGTTACATTCCGCGCCTGACGCTGCTGGAAAACGCGGTCTATGGCCGGATGGCCATGGCAACCGGCGGGCGCGCCGACGCAATCGAGGAACTTGTCGCCGAAACCCTGACCGCGCATGGCTTGCGGCGCCAGATCGTGTCGCTGGTGTTTGACATGTCTGCCGGGCTCGGCGGCACCAACCTGCCCCCGGCGTTCCAGCAGCGCGCGGGGTTCGGGCGCGCGGCGATCAAGCGGCCCGATATCCTGATCATGGATGGTATCCTGGCCGCCCACGCCGCCGCCGACCGCAGGCTCTTGCCGCGCCGGCTGCGCGAGATCTTTCCCGAAACGACGATGATCTTTCTGGAAGACGAATTCGACGAGCCGCAGGCCTGGGACATGTTCGTCGAACTCCGCGACGGGCGGATCGACGGGGCGGCGCGGCTGCGGCCCGCCGCATCCGCGGGCGGGGCCGCCGATCTGGATCGCAAGCTCGATATCCTGTCGGACTCCGATCTGTTCGGGGCGCTCGATGCGCGCAACCGGCGGCTTCTGGCGTTCAGTGCCGCATGGTTCGACGCCGCGCCGGCGCAGGCGGTGTTCAGTCACGGGCAGTCGGCCGATGCCGTCTACCTGTGCCTCTCGGGCAGGGCCGAGATGCGCCTGCCGAACGCGAAACCCGGCGATCCGCCGGTCTATTTCGTCGGTCCGGGGCGGCTGATCGGCGATCTGGCGGTGATTGCGGGCGGCCACCGGATGCTGGATCTGGTGGCGGTCGAACCGACCAGGTTCCTGCGTATCGGCGCCGACGAGTTCCGCGCCGTGATCGCAAGCGATGCCAAGGTCGCGCTGCGCCTGCTCGAGGAGATGGCGCGCCACCTGACTGGCGCCACCGAGATGTTGCAGATGGCGCAGATCAACCTGGCCGATTTTGCCACGCCCGCCGATGCGCCGCCGGGTCCGCTTGCAGGCGCGGGGCCGGACGATGCGTAACCCGCCGGCCTACCGTGCGCACGAGCGGCTGGTCGCGCCGGCGCGCGCCGCCTGCCAGCCCTGGCGGCTGCTCGCGGGGCTGGTGCTGATCGCCGTGCTGTCGTTCGGGCTGAATTCGCTGCTCCACGATCTGCTGGGCACGCTGGC
>JAGRMG010000061.1 GCA_020441385.1 Paracoccaceae bacterium | reverse complement strand
TCGCCGTGGTCAACACCGGCCATTGCCACCCCAGAGTGATGCAGGCGGTCCAGGAGCAGGCCGGCGCCTTCACCCATACCTGCCATCAGGTGCTGCCCTACGAGAACTACATCCGTCTGGCCGAGCGACTTAACGAAAAGGTGCCGGGGGATTTCGCCAAGAAGACGGTTTTTGTCACGACCGGCGCCGAAGCCGTCGAGAACGCCGTGAAGATCGCGCGCATCGCCACCGGGCGCCCGGCGGTGATCGCGTTTGGCGGGGCCTTTCACGGGCGCACCTTCATGGGCATGTCGCTGACGGGCAAGGTCGCGCCCTACAAGGCGGGCTTTGGCGCGATGATGCCCGATGTCTATCATGTGCCGTTCCCGGTCGCGCTGCATGGCGGCTCCGTTTCGGATTCGCTCGGGGCGCTGGAAAGGCTGTTCAAGGCCGATCTGGACCCGGCCCGGGTCGCCGCGATCATCATCGAGCCGGTGCAGGGCGAGGGCGGCTTCTATCCTGCGCCCGCCGAACTGATGCGCGGCATCCGCAAGCTTTGCGACGATCATGGCATCGTGATGATCGCCGACGAGGTGCAGACCGGTTTCGCACGCACCGGACGATTGTTCGCGATGGAACTCTACGATGTCCGGGCCGATATCACCACCATGGCCAAGGGGCTGGCGGGGGGGCTGCCGCTTGCTGCCGTGACCGGGCGGGCCGAGTTGATGGATGCAGCGCATCCCGGCGGCCTGGGCGGCACTTATGGCGGCAACCCGCTGGGCATCGCCGCGGCCAACGCGGTTCTCGACGTGATCGAGGAGGAGGATCTCTGCGCGCGCGCCAACGAGTTGGGTTCGCGGTTGAAGCAGCGGCTGGAATCGATCCGCGAACAGACCCCCGAGATCGCCGAAATCCGCGGCCCGGGCTTCATGGTGGCGATGGAACTGAACACCGCCGACGGGCGCGCGCCCAACCCCGAGATGGCAAATGCGATCCGCGCCGAGGCGCTGAACCGCGGTCTTGTGCTGCTGACCTGCGGCGTTCACGGCAATGTCATCCGCTTCCTTGCCCCGCTGACCATCCCCGACGCGATCCTTGCCGAGGCGATGGACATCCTCGAAGCGTCGATAGCGGCGGTGAAAGCGGCCTGAAAACAATGGACTGACAGGCGAAATTCATGCGGAGATGCCGGTTTTCGCCGCGCGGCCGGCATCGGCCCCCAATCCTGATCCCGCATGTCGGGCCTGATCCAGCCCATGTCGCGTTCAATCGAATTCACCCGTCGGGCCGAATGCGTCGTTCCCTGAAGGCGCTGCCACGGCCCGGCGGGTGAATATCGCCATCCGAATGACCGCGATACGCGCCGGATCGCTTCGCTGCCGGAAAAAGACGGCGCCTGCCCGGCAGGGACGGCAATCTGGCGCAACATGCCCTATTCGTCGGGCTTCTTGCCGTTGGGATAGACCAGCCCCGCCGAGATCACCAGCTTGGCGGCGTCCTCGATGCTCATATCCAGTTCGATCACGTCTTCCTCGGGCAGGAACAGCAGAAAGCCCGAGGTCGGGTTCGGTGTCGTGGGCAGGAACACGCTCATCAGCCTGCCGCCGGTTTCGGCCCGTCTGGCGATTTCGCCGCGGGCGGTTGTCGATATGAAGCCGATGGCCCAGATGCCCTTGCGCGGATACTGGATCAGGCAGGCCTTCTCGAAATTGCGGTCGGACTGGGCGAACACGGTTTCCGAGATCTGCTTGATCCCGGAATAGATCGAGCGCACCACCGGCATCCGGTCCACAAGCCCCTCGGCAAAGCGGATCATGGATCGCCCGATGATGCCCTTCGCGACCCAGCCGACGATGATGGTGAACACCAGGAAGATCAGCAGGCCGAAGCCGCGCAGGTTGATCCCGACATAGGATTCCGGCTGGAACCGGGCCGGCACGAAGGGCAGGACAAAGCCGTCGATCCAGCCGATCACCGACCAGATCAGCCAGATGGTCAGCGCCACCGGCGCGATCACTACGATTCCGGTCAGGAAGGATGCGCGCAGGCTGCCCCCCAGCCCGCGCCGCCTCTTGCTGTCGTCGAAAGGATCGTTCTCAGATGGTTTGTTCATTGCACATCCGGCCCTACAGAGCGGCAAAATATGTGCTTTGGCCGGTCGCTACAATGGGCACCCTGCGCGGGCGGGGTCAAAGGATCATCTCGTGAAGTTCGGCCGCGATGCGCGCCCCGAGCCGCGCGTTGTTGCGCACCAGCGCGATATTGGCCGACAGCGACCGGCCCTCGGTCGCCTCGAAAATGCGCGCCAGCAGGAACGGGGTGACATCCTTGCCGCCAACGCCCTGCCGGTCGGCCTCGGCCTGCGCCTCGGCGATGATCGGGGCCATGGTGCCGGCGGCGATCTCCTCGGTCCGCGGGATCGGGTTGGCGACGAGCTGACCGCCGGACAGGCCCAGAGCACGGCGCATCGCGTGGGCGCGGGCGATGGTCGCGGGGTCGTCCATGCGCAGCGGCGCGCGCAAGGCCGAGGCGGCCGACCAGAAGGCGGGAAACGCGTCCTGGCCGTAGGCGATCACCGGAACGCCCAGCGTTTCCAACACTTCAAGCGTCTTGGGGATATCGAGAATGGCCTTGGCCCCGGCGGCGATGACGGTCACCGGGGTTTGCGCCAGTTCCTGCAAATCGGCGGAAATGTCAAAGCTGGTTTCGGCCCCCCTGTGAACGCCGCCGATGCCGCCGGTTGCGAAAACCTCGATCCCTGCGAACCTGGCCGCGATCATGGTGGCGGCGACGGTGGTGGCGCCGGTGCCGCCGGTGGCAAGGCAGGCGGCCAGGTCGGCGCGGCTCAGCTTGGCGACATTGCGGGCCTGGCCCAGCGCGCGCAGCTGTTCCGGCTCCAGCCCGACATGCAGACGCCCCTCAAGCACCGCGATGGTGGCGGGCACGGCACCGCCCTCGCGGATGTCCTGCTCGACCCGGGCGGCGACCTCCACGTTCTGCGGCCAGGGCATGCCGTGGGTGATGATGGTGCTTTCCAGCGCCACGAGAGGGCGGGCGCCGTCCTGCGCGGCGCAGACTTCGGCGGACAGGATCGGTTCAATCACAGCGGGGTCTCTCCGGCTACATGGGCGGCGGCGGCGCGCAGGGCGCGGGCAAAGGCGGTCTGGCGGTCACAGCCTGCCGCCTCGGCGGCGATATGGGCGGCCATGAAGGTGTCGCCGGCCCCGGTGACGCGGGTCACAAGCACCTCGGGCGGGGTCAGCGTGCGCAGGCCCGAGGCGTCGGCCTCGGCGGCCGGGCGCGCGCCATCGGTGACGAGAACCCGCATCGCGCCGCGATTCACCAGGGCGCGCGCCGCCTCCGCCGATCCGGCGAATTCATCCTGGCACAATTGCCCCGCCTCTTCGAGATTGACGTACAGCGTGGCGCGGCCATGCGCCAGGAACGGCAGCAGCCGCGCGGCCTTGCCCGGCGAGGCGGGCGCGACGCGCAGGTCGGCGGCGGCGAAGGCGGGGTCGGCCGCGATCCCTTCCAGCAGCGCCAGCGTCAGGTTGCCATCCAGCGCGATCGTACCGCGGTAAGGCGCCTGCACGCGGCCCAGCGGGCCATGGATCAGCGGACGCAGGATCTTCTCGCCGGCGGCTTCCAGCGAATGCGCATCGGCGATCGCGGCGATCAGCCCGTTGGCCGCCTCGACCGCCATGTAGCGGTCGGTGGGCAGATCGTCGGAGCGGTAGACGTGATCGGTGATCATGCCCAGCCCGTCACAAGCGGCGATCAGTTCGTCGCCTTCTGCATCGCGCCCCACGGCGCTCAGGAGAACCGGGGTCAGGCCGAAACGCGCCAGCGTCATGGCGATGTTCAACGCCACGCCCCCCGGCAGGCGCGTGATGCGCCCCGGCACGTCCGATCCCTGCCGCATATGGCTGGCCGAACGGCCGATCACGTCCCACAGGACGCTGCCGATGCACAGGATCTGCGGGGCGGGTTCGCGGCTCATGGGCGGTGTTGTGCCGCCGATTGCGGGCGGGCGCAAGCCGGGCGGGGAGAGTTGACCTTTACACCGCCGACCGGGCGGCCAACATCGCGGTGCCATCGCAATTCCGAACAGGAGCTTGCATGATCAGGCCCGCCTTCCTCGCCGCCGCCCTTGCCCTTCTGTCGCTGTCGGGATGCGACACCGACATTCTGAGCGCCGAACGCGACAAGACCACCTCTTCGGTCGGCACCGTGCGAGAGATAGACCCCGCCAGCCGGCGTTTCGTCGTGCGCGCCGATGGCCAGATCCTGACGCTGCGGGCGACCGACACGTTGCGCAACTTCGATCAGATCGAGGTCGGAGACCGGATCAGGGTGGAATACGAGGAATCGGTGGCGGTGGGGATGGCGCTGCCCGGCGATACCGGCCAGCCCGAGGCGGTCGCCGCCGGCGTCGCGGCGCCCGAGGGCGCCAAACCGGGCGCGGCGGGTTTCGAGGCGGTGTCGGTGGTCGTCGATTTCATCGCCTATGATCCGCGCGCCAGGACGGCGACGATCCGCACCCAGGAGGGCGACATCCTGCGCGTCGCCGTGCCGCGCGAGATGCGCAAGTTCGCCAGGGCGCGCCAGCCGGGCGACCGGATCGTGGTGGATTACGAACGCGCCGTGGCCGTGTTCGTGGAACCGGCGGCCTGATCCCGGCCGCGGTTCGGGTCGGCGCGGATCCGATCACTCATCCACCGGGAAGGGTGCGCGCCTTTCCATGAACGGCGCGGCCGCGTTCGACCGAACGGACATGCCCCGACGCTCAGAACCGCAGCGTGATTGCTGAAGCGGTGGCCGCCCAGGTCACATCGCGGCCCAGTTCGGCCGCCAGTTCCGGCAAAAGCGCGAACTGCACCAGCGCCGGGGAAATCCCGGAATCGGCGCCGGAATCCGGTTCGGGTTCGTGCCCGCTCAGCCGGCTCCAGAGCGCAGCGTCGACATTCAGCTTGTCGGACCGCCCGGAAACCACCCAGCCCTGCGCATCCATCCCGACCGATGCATCGCCGCCGAAGGGCATCGCCGTCTCCAGGCATTGCAGGGCCAGGAAGGCAAGCCGTACCTGCGCGCGGGGCTGTGCGTCGGGCACCGCCCAATCCATCCGGAACCGGCTGGCCTGGCCCAGATCGTGCAGGATCGAGACCACCTCGGCCCGGCCCATGGATTGCTGCCCGGGCCCGCCATAGGCGATGCGGAAGAACCGGATGCGCGCGCCCGCATGTCCCGCGCTGTCGGCGATCAGGGCCATTTCCGGCCCCGGCGCCGTGCCGGTCAGATCCAGCAGTTCCAGCCCGTTGGCGATCGCCCCGATCGGGCTGATCAGGTCGTGACAGATGCGCGAGCCGATCAGCGCGGCGAGGTTGACGTTGCTTTCGCCCATGCGATACCTCCGCAGATGGGGCCGATGCCCCGGTGAACCGTCGGAGCCTGCGTCATGACAGACCTCAACGCCATCCTCGCACCCGGCATGTTCGTGCGCCACCCCGATTTTCCGGACTGGGGCACCGGCCAGGTGCAATCCAGCATCAACGGCCGCATCACCGTCAACTTTCCCGATCGGGGCAAGCTTGTGATCGACGGCAGCCGCATCGCGCTGATACCCGTCCTTGATCCGGAAAACTGATTGACGAAAGGTTAAGGCCCTCGCGCGGCTGTGCGATTTGTCTGGCGTGTGCAACACCCTGTCCGCGCCCGATCATCGCCAGGCCCGTGCGCTATCGCACGGGCACGCCCTACATGAGCCCGTTGAACATGCGGGCCTCGTCGGGAAGGGGCCGAGAATTGATTTGATGGATGACATCGAGAATGCGCGATTTCATGCGTCTGTAGTTACGCGCCCGCGCCGGAACGTACTCGTACGAACCGCGACCGTATCTGAAATTCCAGTTCACGCCCGAAAACCCGGGAAACAAGGCAGGTTTCCTGGCAAGCTGCTTGTCGAAAAGCGTGCCCGGGATCGGCTTGAAACGACCGATGCGAACACGATCCAGCGCGTTCGCGTGTTGTTCCAGGAACCGCAGGGTCAGTTCCAGATCCTTGTCGGTTTCCCCCGGAAACCCCAGCATCATGGTCGTTCGGGTGGAGATCCCCGCCGTCTTCGCGTCTTCGAGGAAGCGCCCCATCCTGTCGACATCGGCGCCCTTCGCCATTCGGTTTGCCAGGCGTTGACTTCCGGTCTCCAGCCCGCAACTGATGCGCCGCATGCCGGATTTCCGTGCCATGGCAAGGGTCGCCGGTGAAAGACCGTTGTCGTCGCGCCTGTCGACGTGGACCGTGCCTATCCACATCCCACCGGGAAGCAGGCCTTGATATCGTTCGATCACCCCGTACCAGACGCGCAAGTCCGAGTTCAGCTTCATGTCCAGGAATACCACCGAATCGGCCCCGTACCGTTTCCTGATGGTTCGGAGTTCCGTGCAGACACTGTCGAGCCCGCGCGATCTGAAGCTTGTACCGCTGACCGAGGTGACATCGGAACAGAACAGGCACTTTTCCCAATGACACCCTCGGCCCGTCATTATCGGAACGACACGATGCTCGTTGTTCTCCCAGGGAAAATCCGAGAAATCGGGCAGCGGAAGCCGGGATATGTCGGCCAGGGGCGCCGGCTTTGGCCCGCAGCGGCCATCGGGCAGAAATATGCCCGGTCTGGCGGACAGGTCCTTTCGCGCGACCGCGTCGCGCACGATCCGGACAATCGAAAAATCCGTTTCCGCCCCGACAATGGCAACAAGGCCGGGTATGTCCAGCCAGGCACGCGAGATATCGGGGTGGTTGAACATCGCTCCGCCAACCAGAAGCGGAACCCCGATGCGCTGGGCCATGGCCCCGATCTCTTTCACCGACGGGTATTGATCAAGGTAGGTCGATACCATCAGAAGATCGACGGTCCTTGAAGTCAGGCTGTTCCTGACCGCCGAGACTATCTTGGGGTCGGCGCGGCCGTATACCATCCTGTGCCAGATCGCCCGGAGGGAATCATGTCTTTGCGCGAACAGGGGGGCAGTCGAGAAGTATATCCGTCGCAAGACATCGTCGCGCCAGGTCTCGGTGTGGTCGCGCGCAAACCCCTTGGCACCGACCGAAAGCGGAGAGACGACGGAAACGCCGATATCCGACGCCCTCATCGCACTGACCAGATACCCAACCGAGAGATTTGGATACCGCGTTGAATAGCAAAGATCGACCAGGCAGACATTGAGCCTGCCGAGTGAACGGTCGTCGGTATCTGCCAGGGCGAAACGGGTCGGCGCCCTTTCAGCGCAGTGCCGCGCCCGAGGATCGTGGGTCATTCTGTCCCGGTTCGTTCGCCTTCGTGTTTATTCCCGATCTTCAACAAATTTCCATCAATGAACGCTAAGGCCGTCGCGCCCGATCATCGCCGGTTGCCCATGCGCGTGCCAGTCTCGTTCATCAAACCCGCGTTGGCAACCCGGTTCGCTCCGGCTTGCGCGCCGGCGCGCAGATGCGGTATCAGCCGACGAACCCCGCCCGGACACCCGACAGCGATGCCCGACACAGCACCCGCCATCATCGTCAAGATCGCCGACACACAGGCCGAACTGCGCGCGGCGCAGGCGCTGCGCTATGACGTGTTCGTGCGCGAACTGGGCGGTGACGGCGCCATGGTGGATCATGCGCAAGGGCTGGAGCGCGACCGGTTCGATGCGTTCTGCGAGCATCTGATCGCCACCGACACCGCCAGCGGGCAGGTGGTGGGCGTCTACCGGCTGCTGAGCGGGGAGCGCGCAGCGCGGGCAGGGGGCTTTTATTGCGAGACCGAATACGACCTCGCCCCGCTCAGGCGCAGCGGCCGCGCCCTGCTGGAACTTGGCCGGTCCTGCCTGCACCGCGACCATCGCGGCGGGGCGGTGATGTTCCGGCTCTGGTCGGCGCTGGCGGCCCTTGTCGCCGAACGCGGCGCCGAGATCCTGTTCGGCGTGGCCAGCTTTCACGGCACCGATCCGGCGGCACTGGCGCAACCCCTGTCGATGCTGCATCACGGATACCTGGCGCCGCCCGATCTGCGCGTCCGGGCGCGCGCGCCGCATTTCCAGCGCATGGACCTGCTTTCGCCCGGCGCGCTGGATCGCCGCCGCGCCGTGCTGGAAACGCCGGCGCTGATCAAGGCCTACCTGCGGCTCGGCGGGTTCGTGGGCGAGGGCGCGTTCGTGGATCGCGCGTTCAACACCACCGATGTCTGTCTGGTGCTCGACACCGCCCGGATGAATGACCGTCAGCGCCGCCTTTATGCCGGGAACCGCCCGGGATGAACGCGACGTGGCAGGGCGGCGACGAACCCGGGCCGACGGCGATCGGATGGCCGGGCCGGGGGCTGGCGGTGCTGCGCGGGGCGGTGCTGGCGGTGCTGGTGTTCGGCAGTCTGGCGGTGCTGCTGCTGGTCCGGCTGGTCGAGAGGCCGCTTTACGCGCCTCGCCGCCCCGTCAGCCCCTTCATCACGCAATTCGTCTGCCGCAACGCCTTTCGCGTGCTCGGCATGGGGTTTTCAACGACCGGAGAGTTGATGCGCGCACCCGGCGCGGTGGTCGCGAACCATTCGTCCTGGCTGGACATCTTCGCGCTGAATGCGCGCAAGCGCGTCTATTTCGTGTCCAAGTCCGAGGTCGCGGGCTGGCCGGGGATCGGCTGGCTGGCGCGCGCCACGGGCACCGTGTTCATCGACCGCGACCCGCGCCTGGCGCGCCAGCACACGCGGCTGTTCGAGGAACGGCTGCGCGCCGGGCACAAGCTTTTGTTCTTTCCCGAGGGCACATCGAGCGACGGGTTGCGGGTGCTGCCGTTCAAGCCGACACTGTTTCAGGCGTTCTTTTCCGACCAACTGCGCGAGTTCATGCAGGTTCAGCCGGTGGCGGTGATCTATCACGCACCGGCAGGCCGGCCGGCGGCGTTTTACGGATGGTGGGGCAGCATGGCGTTTGCCCTGCATCTGCTGGGGGTGCTGGCGGCGCGACGCCAGGGGGCGGTGGAACTGGCCTATCTCGAACCGCTGCGGGTGGCGGATTTTGCAGACCGCAAGGCGTTGGCCGCAGAATGCGAACGCCGTATCCGCGCCTGTCACGCGGCACGGATCGGGCAGGGCGCGGATGTCGGGGATTGACTTATCCGACAGAAGTAGTCAGATAACTGACGAAACATGTGCAAATCAGCCCCGGACCGGCCCCGATGATCATCTGTCACTGTCAGCGCATCACCCATGACGACATCGACACCGCGATTGCCTGGATGCGCGCGGCCGACCCCAGAACGGTGATCACGCCGGGCAAGGTCTATCGCGCGCTCGGCAAGCGGCCCGATTGCGGCGGTTGCTTGCCGCTGTTCCTGTCGCAGATGCGCGGGAACCCCGATACCGAAGTGCCCCCGGTCATTGCCAATCTGCGCGCGGGCAGGCAATCTGGGACGATGCGAGGATAGCAAGGGAGAGGCCGGTCATGAAGGGCAACGGCAAGGTCATCGAATATCTCAACAAGGCGCTGCGGCACGAACTGACGGCGGTCAGCCAGTACTGGCTGCATTACCGGCTTCAGGACGACTGGGGCCTTGGCCACATGGCCAAAAAGAGCCGCGAGGAATCCATCGAGGAGATGGAACATGCCGACAAGCTGATCGAGCGTATCATCTTTCTCGAAGGGCATCCCAACCTGCAAAAGCTGGACCCGCTGCGAATCGGGCAGACGCCGAAGGAAACGCTTGAATGCGACCTGGCCGCCGAACGGGACGCGCGCGCCCTTTACAAGGAGGCCCGCGAGGTCTGCCGCGACGAGGGCGATTATGTCAGCATGGCGCTGTTCGAACGCCTGATGGCCGACGAGGAAAGCCATATCGACTTTCTGGAAACCCAGCTCGATCTGTTCGGCAAGCTCGGGGCCGAGAATTTCGCCCAACTCAACGCCTCCAAGATGGACGAGGCCGGGGAATAGCCGCGCCCTTGCCGCGCATCGCCCGATTCCGGCCCTTGCGCCCGGTCGTTTCCTGCCCTATACGCGCGCCATTCAAACCCGCAGGCGGGGTTTGGGCCTGTCCGGGGGAGACATCCCCGGCAGACCGCCGGTTGGAGCGCACGCTCTGAACCCCCGCCGAGGCGCAAACCGGAAAGGAAACTCTGCATGGCTCTTCCCGAGTTCACCATGCGTCAGCTGCTGGAAGCTGGCGTTCACTTCGGCCACCAGACCCAGCGCTGGAACCCGCGCATGTCGCCCTACATCTACGGCGCGCGCAACGGCATCCACATCATGGACCTGACGCAGACCGTCCCGATGCTGGACCAGGCGTTGCAGGTGATCCGCGACACCGTCGCCAAGGGCGGGCGCGTCCTGTTCGTCGGCACCAAGCGCCAGGCGTCGAGTCCGATCGCCGAGGCGGCCGAGAAATCCGCGCAGTACTACATGAACCACCGCTGGCTGGGCGGCACGCTGACCAACTGGAAAACCGTTTCGCAGTCGATCAGCCGGCTCAAGCAGATCGACGAGGCGATGGAAGCCGGCGCCGAGGGCCTGACCAAGAAGGAACGCCTTGGCATGGAACGCGACCAGGGCAAGTTGCAGGCCAGCCTCGGCGGCATCCGCGAGATGGGCGGCACGCCGGACCTGCTGTTCGTGATCGACGTCAAGAAAGAGGCGCTGGCCGTGGCCGAGGCCAACAAGCTGGGCATCCCGGTCGTGGCCGTGGTCGATACCAACTGTTCGCCCGACGGCATCGACTACATCATCCCCGGCAATGACGACGCCGCCCGGGCGATCGCGCTTTACTGCGATCTGGCCTCGCGCGCCGCGCTCGATGGCATGTCGGCGCAGCTGGGCGCGGCCGGTGTCGATCTGGGCGCGATGGAAGAGGCCCCGGCCGAAGAGGCGGTGAGCGAAAGCACCGGCGTCGAGGTCGGCGAGGCGTCTTCCGAGACCGTGCATGACGATGCCATGTCCAAGGACGCGCCGCTGGATATCGAATCCACCGCCAAGACGCTGGAAAAGGCGGCCAAGGGCTGATCTGGCCGCGGCCGCCGGTTCGGGCGGCACGGCTGGGCCGACAGACGGCGCGGGTCCGGTCCCGCGCCGCACCCGTTGAAGATTTGCGAAACAGGAGAGCCGAGCAATGGCAATCACAGCAGCAATGGTGAAGGAACTGCGCGACACGACCGGCGCAGGCATGATGGACGCCAAGAAGGCGCTGACCGAAACCGATGGCGACATGGAGGCGGC
>JAGRMG010000060.1 GCA_020441385.1 Paracoccaceae bacterium | reverse complement strand
TGCTGCTTCTGACTCTCAACAATTCCGGCGCGGCACTGTAACCTGCGCAAAATACCAGAACCGGGCAGGGTCAAGGCATGACTGATTCCAGGCGGCGGAGACCGCCCCTCGTGGCGGACAAACGCTATTCCTCAGGCAAAAAGCCCGGACCCAAGCCGAAAGCCAAGGCGAAAGCGACCGCGCGCCGCAAGGCGCCGACCAGACGCAAACGGGGCGGGCGCGGCGGCTTTCGTGGCGCCATCCGGGCGGCCTTTCGCTGGATCCTGCGCGCGATCTGGGCGCTGGCCTGGCGCGCGGCGATGATCGTGGGGCTGCTGATCGCCCTGGCGGTCGGGTATCAATATACGCAACTGCCCGAAATGAACGCGCTGCTTGACGGGCGCGCCCGCGGGTCCGTCACCCTGCTCGACCGGGACGGCAAGGTGTTCGCCTGGCGCGGCGACCAGTTCGGCGGCGTGGTCACGACCGAAACCGTATCGCCGCACCTGAAGCATGCGATCATCGCCACCGAGGACAAGCGTTTCTACAGCCATTTCGGGCTGAGCCCGCGGGGCATCGCCAGTGCCGTGCGCATCAACCTCTCCGAGGGGCGCGGGCCGTTGTCGGGCCACGGCGGATCGACCATCACCCAGCAGACCGCCAAGCTGCTGTGCCTGGGCGAGCCGTTCGAGCCGGAATCGGGCCAGACCGAGACCGAGTACGAGGCCGAATGCCGCCGCGGATCGCTTTGGCGCAAGGGCAAGGAAGCCATCTACGCCATGGCGATGGAGGCTCGCTACTCCAAGGACGAGATCCTGACGATCTACATGAACCGCGCCTTCCTGGGGGCCGGGGCGCGCGGCTTCGAGGCGGCGGCGCAACGCTATTTCGGAAAGTCCTCGGCCAATGTCTCGCCCGCCGAGGCGGCGATGCTGGCCGGCCTTCTCAAGGCGCCGACCCGGTACGCGCCCACCAACAACCTGACGCGGGCGCAGAACCGCGCCGATGTGATCGTCGGGCTGATGCAGGACCAGGGCTATCTGAGCGCGCAGCAGGCGCGCGAGGCGCGCGAGCATCCGGCACGGCTGTCGGAGGCGGCGGCGGCGCGGGCGGGTGGATATTTCGCCGACTGGGTGATGGATGAGGCGCCGGACTATTTCGGCGGCAACACCACCGAAGATGTCATCATCCGCACCACGCTCGATCCGCGCATCCAGTATTCGGCCGAAGAGGCGTTGAATTTCATCTTTCAGGAAAAGGTGCGCGACGGCTCCAAGGCGCAGGCGGCGATCGTGGTGATGTCGGCCGACGGCGCGGTGCGCGCCATGGTCGGCGGGCGCAAGACACGGGTGTCAGGCGTGTTCAACCGCGCCACCCAGGCCAAGCGGCAGACCGGATCGTCCTTCAAGCCCTTCGTCTATGCCACGGCGCTGGATCTGGGCGCATCGCCGCTGGATACGGTGGTGGACGAACCGTTCTGCATGGCGATCCCCGGCTCGGGCCAGTGGTGCCCGGACAACTACACCCACAAGCATTACGGCCCGGTGACGCTGACCGAGGCGTTGAAGAAGTCGCTGAACGTTCCGGCGGTCAAGGTGTCCGAAAAGGTCGGGCGCGAGAACGTGCGCCGGGTGGCCAGCGCCTTCGGTATCGACAGCGATCTGGCGGCGGGGCCGGCGCTGGCGCTGGGCGCGTCGGAAAGCACGCTGATCGAGATGACCGGCGCCTATGCCGGCATCCTGAACGGCGGGTCGTCGGTCGAACCCTACGGCATGGTCGAACTGCGCCTGATGGGCGATGACGCGCCGCTGATGGGCGCGCGCGGGGGCATGGGCGAACGGGTGATCCGGACAGAAGCCGCGGAAGAACTGATCTGGATGCTGGAAAAGGTGATCTCGGAAGGTACCGGGCGGCGGGCCGCACTGGCCGGCTGGCAGGCGGCGGGCAAGACCGGCACCAGCCAGGAGGCGCGCGACGCCTGGTTCATCGGCTTCACGGCGGATTACGTCACCGGCGTCTGGATGGGCTATGACGACAACACGCCGCTCGAAGGCGTCACCGGAAGCGGCCTTCCGGCCGAGATCTGGCACGAGACGATGCTGCGTGTGCACGAGGGGCTCGAGCCGCGCCCGCTGCCGATGCGCGCACCCACCGGCCCCTCGCAAAGCCAGGAACCGGCCGGCGGCGATGCCGGCGGCGGGCTCGGTTCGGCGGTCGACCAGATCCTGAGGGACATATTCGGGGGCGGTGGCGGCGGTCAGGGCAAGCCCGTGCGGCCGCCCAACCGATAACGGCGCACAGGTCTGCCACGAGACCGAAACGGCGGCCAGGCGGCAAGATCAGGCGGCGGCGCGTTCCCTGTCCTGCCCCATCATTCTGCGCGCGCTACCCGGCCGTGGCCAGATCGGCGATCAACCGGTCGATATTGCCGCCGCGTTTGTCCAGCATCGCGCCGATCTCGGTGCGTTCGGTCAGCAGCATGTTGACGCCTTCGATATACATGTTGAAGAACTTGTCCTTGCCGGACTTGTCCGACACCAGGAACGTGACCTCGAAGGGCGCTTCGCCGCGCAGAAACGCGGTGCTTCTGATCTCGTAGCCCGCCTTGATCGGGCGCGCCGACTGGACCTCGATCTTGCCGCCGATGAATTCGCGGAACCGCTTGCCGTATTTGCGCGAGATATAGCCCTGGAACGCCTGGGTGAAGGCGCGCATCTGCGCGGGGGTCGCGCGGCGCCCGTCCACCCCCAGCGCATAGCGCGCCATGATCGGCACGTCGCCGTAGCGCACGAAGATCTTCTCGAAATCCCGGATCATCGCGCTTTCGGACTTGCCCGAGGCGATCACCCGGTTGATGTCGGCCACCACCGCATCGACCAGCTTGTGCGCGCCGGCTTCGCTCAGCGCCATGGCCGGCAGCCCCGGCAGAGCAAGCGCCGCGGCGGCGACGGCGGATTTCAGGAAGGAACGGCGCAGCATCGGGTTGGTCTTCATGATCGTCCTCGCATGGCTTGCTATTCGCTGTACGGATCCAGGTAGGGATCGTCGTAGATGTCGGCGTAGGGGTCGCTCGAACTGTCCGAATAGGGGTCGGCATCGACGCCCCCGCCCCCGCCCAGTTCGAACCGCCGGTTCTGAAGATAGATGATACGGGCCTGCGCATAGCTGTCGGCGCTGTCATAGAGGATCGAATCCACGGTGCCCGAGTAGCGGCCCCGGTCGCCCATGCGTTGCAGGACGCTGGCGATCACGCCGATATTGTCGACCGGGCGCTGGGGTGCGAAGGTCAGCGGGTTGGTGAAGAAGTCCGCCAGCACGCCTATGGAATCACGCGCCGTCGAAGGCCCGTAGAACGGCAGTTCCACATAGGCGCCCTCGCCGAAGCCCCAGACATGCAGGGTTTCGCCGAAATCGGTGTCGGCCTGGGCAATGTCGAAGGCGGTCGCCGGATCGGCCAGCCCGGCGAAACCGACGGTCGAGTTGATGACGAAACGCAAAACCGCGGTGCCGGTCTGTTCCAGGTCGCCCTGCAACAGCGAATTCACCGCAACCGCCGGCATGCCCAGATTGTCGGCGAAATGGCCGACGCTGTCCAGCATCGGTGCCGGAACGACGCTGGAATAGCCCTTGGAGGCGGGGCCGAAGAACACCTTGTCGACGGCCAGGTTCACCTTGTGGATCTGGCGGTTGGTCTTCTCGTAGGGGTCGAAGATCTCGCCGCTGGCCTTCTGTTCGGGCGTCGGCGTGGCGCAGCCGCCCGGCACGAACGCGGCCAGCATGACGCAGGCCGCCAAGGCAAATCGTGGATTCAAGTGCATCGGTTTCCCGGTCCAATCGTCATTTCCGGCTTCAACATCGGAATCCGCGCCTGTAGAACTGCGGAGCGGTTCAAGCAAGATTGGCGTTCACATATTGCATTTGCGGCGGTATTGAAACAGGCCGCCGGCGATCTTGGCGTATTTGTGCCTTGCCGCCGATGGCGACGGTTTGCGGCGAAAGCTTGTAAGAGGTCATGGTGGCGACAAACACGAAATTCGGACGCGAGGAACTTCGCCGGGCCCGCCGGCAGCACCGGCCGCTTTACTGGTTCGTGGGCGCCTTCAGCTTCTTTGCCAACCTGCTGATGCTGACCGGCCCGCTTTACATGTTGCAGGTCTATGACCGGGTATTGGGCAGCCGGTCCGAGGAAACGCTGGTGGCGCTGACGCTGCTGGTGGCGTTCCTTTACGGCGTGATGGGCATTCTCGACTATTCCCGCGGCCGAATCATGGCCCGGGTGGGCGCGCGGTTCCAGGCCGCGCTGGATCGCCGGGTGTTCGAGGCGATGATCCGCCGGTCGGCCGTGTCCAACGACCCCAACGCCCAAACCGGGCTGGTCGATCTGGAATCGATCCAGAGGCTGATTTCCTCGCCGGTCCTGATGGCGGCGTTCGACCTGCCCTGGACGCCGGTTTTCCTGGCCGGGATCATGATCTTCCATCCCTGGCTGGGCTTTCTGGCGCTGGGCGGGGGCGGGTTCCTGATCTTCATCACCCTGCTCAACCAGCTGTTTTCGCGCGGGCCGATGCTCAAGGCCAGCGTGTCGTCGCACCGCGCCGGGCTGATGTCCGAAGAGATCCGCACCGAATCCGAGATGATCCAGTCGATGGGGATGCGCAACGCCGCGTTCCGGCGCTGGAAGAAACAGCGCGACGAATCGCTGGTCGAAAGCGTGGCCTCGGGCGATGTCGGCGGCACCTTTTCGACGATGACCAAGACGCTGCGGATGTTCCTGCAATCGGCGATGCTGGGGCTGGGCGCCTATCTGGTGCTGCTGGGCGAGGTGACGCCGGGCGTGATGATCGCCGCGTCGATCCTGCTGGGGCGGGCGCTGGCGCCGATCGAACTGACCATCGGCCAGTGGCCGCTGGTGCAGCGCGCCGCCAAGGGCTGGTCGAGCCTGGCGGAGCTTCTCAGCGTGGTTCCCCCCGAAACCGAACGCACCGCGCTGCCCAAGCCCAAGGCGCGGCTGAACGTGCAGGCGCTGACGGTGGTGCCGCCGGGCGACACGCGCGCGCAGCTCAAGACCGTCAGCTTCCGCGTCGATCCGGGCCAGGCGCTGGGCGTGATCGGCCCGTCGGGTTCGGGCAAATCCACCCTGGCGCGGGCGCTTACCGGCGTCTGGCGCCCGGCCGGCGGTTCGATCCGGCTGGACGGCGCGACGCTGGATCAGTACGCGCCCGAGGTTCTGGGCACGCATATCGGCTATCTGCCCCAGCGCGTCCAGCTTTTCGAAGGCACCATCGCCGAGAACATCGCCCGGCTCGATCCCGAACCGGACGCGGAAAAGGTGGTGGCGGCGGCGCAGAAGGCCGCGGCGCACGAGATGATCCTGCAATTCCCCGATGGCTACGACACCAAGGTCAAGGCGGGGGGCGGGCGGCTGTCGGGCGGGCAGATGCAGCGCATCGCGCTGGCCCGGGCGCTTTACGGCGATCCGGTGATCGTGATCCTCGACGAACCCAACTCGAACCTCGACAACGAGGGCTCGATGGCGCTGAACCGCGCGATCAGGCAGATCAAGGCCGAGGGGCGCTCGGTCCTGATCATGGCCCACCGCCCGGCGGCGATCCAGGAATGCGACACGCTGATCGTGCTGGATCACGGCACGCTCACCGCGTTCGGCCCCAAGGACAAGGTCTTGCGTGAAATGGTCACGAACCACGAAAAGCTGCAAAAGGCGGCCGCCGGAGGCGTGCGATGAGCGAACGCAGCTGGTCGGCGCGCGGTCCGGTCCTGTTCGGCCTGTTCGGGCTGCTGATACTGGTCGGGTTCTTCGGCACCTGGGCGGTGATGTCCCAGATCGCCGGCGCCATCGTCGCCGGCGCCCGGATCGAGGTGGACCGCAACCGTCAGGTGGTGCAGCACCCCGATG
This sequence comes from Paracoccaceae bacterium, assembly GCA_020441385.1. Lineage (GTDB taxonomy): Bacteria > Pseudomonadota > Alphaproteobacteria > Rhodobacterales > Rhodobacteraceae > JAGRMG01. Next base: position 2,756 of record JAGRMG010000060.1, on the reverse strand, counting down.
GCGGTGTCGTGGAAGAGATCCTCGTGGAAGAGGGCGACGTGGTCGAGAAGGGCGATATCCTGATCCGGCTGGATTCCAAGCTGCTGCATTCCGACCTGCTGATCGTCGAGGGCCAGCTTTTCGAATTCATGGCGCGGCGCGGCCGTCTAGAAGCGGAACGCGACGGCATCGACACCATCACCTTCGATCCCGAACTGCTCGCGGCAGCGGGCACCCGCGCGGATGTGGCCGAACTGATCGAGGGGCAGAAACGGCTGTTCGAGGCGCGCCGCGACTCCAGATCCAAGGAAATCGAGCAACTGCAGAAGCGCCTCGGGCAGATCCGCAACCAGATTGAGGGAATCGTCGCCCAGCAGGCCTCGCTGGGAACCCAACTCGAGCTGATCGGGGAAGAGCTGAAAAACCAGCAATCGCTGCTGGATCGCGGACTGGCGCAGGCCGCGACGGTTCTGAACCTGCGGCGTACCACCGCCAATCTGGACGGCACCCTTGGCGAACTGGCCGCCAGCAAGGCCCAGGCCGAAGGCCGCATCACCGAGATCGAAATCGAGATTCTGAAACAGCGATCGGCAGAGCGCGAAGAGGCGATCGCGCGTCTGCGCGACCTGCGTTCGCGCGAGCTGGAGCTGGCCGAACAGCGCCGGTCCCTGCGCGAACGGCAGAGCCGGCTGGACATAACGGCGCCGGTTTCGGGGATCGTCTATGGCCTTCAGGTCCACACGCCGCGTTCGGTCATCCGTGCCGCCGATCCGGTCCTGTTCCTGGTGCCCCAGGATCGGCCGCTGGTGATCGCGGCGCGGGTCGATCCGCTGCATGTCGACGAGATCTCGGTGGGCCAGCCGGTGATCGTTCACCTGTCGGCCCTGGACCGGCGCCAGACACCGGAACTGAACGGGACCGTCTCCAAGATCTCGGCCGATGCGTTCGATGACCAGTCCCGCGGCATGTCCTTCTATCGCGCCGAGATCGTGTTGAACGAGGGTGAAACCGACCGTCTGCCCGAAGGCACGATCCTGCTGCCCGGCATGCCGGTCGAGGCCTTCATCCGCACGCAGGACCGTTCGCCGCTGACCTATCTGGTCAAGCCGCTGACCGACTATTTCAAACGGGCGTTCCGCGAATCCTGACGCGCCAGCGGCGTGCTGGCGCGACCGGGGCGCGGGAATCCGCGCCACGGGGCCGGCAGAGGGGCTTTTCGCCGCCCCCTATCGCGGCTAGCGTCCCCGGAGATCGCGGATAACGGGGAGTCGGAAAGAATGAGCATTCAGGACAGACTGGAGAAGATGGGCGTGAGCCTGCCGGACGCCCCGGCGCCGGCGGCCAACTATGTGCCGTTCGTCACGGTGGACGATATCGTCTATGTGTCGGGGCAGATCTCGACCGACGAAAACGGGCTGATCCTGGGCAAGCTGGGCGAGAACATGGATGTCGAGGCCGGGGCGGCGGCGGCACGGCGCTGCGCCATCAACCTTCTGGCGCAGGTGCGCGCTGCGTGCGAGGGCGATCTGGATCGCCTGGTGCGGGTGGTCAAGCTGACCGGATTCGTAAACTCGACCGCCGGTTTCACCGACCAGCCCAAGGTCATCAACGGCGCGTCGGATTTCCTGGTCGAGGCGCTGGGCGATGCCGGCCGGCACGCGCGCTCGGCGGTGTCGGCGGCATCCCTGCCGCTGGGCGTCGCCGTCGAGATCGAAGGGATCTTCCAGATCCGATGATCCAGCCCCTGCCCGGTGCCTTCCTCGGGGCGCCCATCGCCCATCGCGCCCTGCACGATCGCCTGAAAGGGCGCCCCGAAAACAGCCGCGCGGCGATCCGCGCCGCGGTGGCGGCGGGGTACGGCATCGAGATCGACCTGCAAGTCAGCGCCGACGGACAGGCGCTGGTGTTTCACGACGCCGATCTGACGCGGCTCACCGGCCGGTGCGGGCCGGTCCGGGGCTTGAGCGCCCGGCAGGCGGGGGCGGTGGCGCTGCTGGATGGCGACGGCGAGGGCATCCCGACCCTGGGTGAGGTGTTGGGGATCGTCGCGGGGCGGGTGGCGCTGCTGATCGAGATCAAGGATCAGGCGCGGGCTGGCGGGCCGGGCATCGGGCCGCTGGAATCGGCGGCGGCGCGCGCGCTCGACGGCTATGGCGGCCCGGTGGCGGTGATGTCCTTCAACCCCGATTCGGTGGCGGAAATGGCGCGGATCGCGCCCGGCACCGCGCGCGGCCTCGTGACCGGCTCATGGGACGATCCCGAGGACCGGGCCGGCCTGGAACCCGCCACGGTCGCGCGGCTGCGCGCGATCGCCGATTTCGACCGCACCGGCGCCGGCTTCATCAGCCACGAGGCCGCGGACCTGGGCCGCCCGCGCGTCGGCGAACTGCGCGCCCGCGGCGTCCCCGTCCTGTGCTGGACCATCCGTTCGCCCCGGCAGGAACGCGCCGCGCGCCGACATGCCGACAACATCACCTTCGAAAACTATCTTGCAGCCCTGCCGGCTTGATCCGCGAAGGCGCGGGGCCACATAGGTCAGGGGGCGGGCAGGGAACACATGGATCAGGCACGGATCGAAATCGGGATGCCGGACTCGCTGTCGCGGATCGCGGCGGAGGAGTGGGACGCCTGCGCCTGCCCCGAGGCGGGCCGGGGCGGGCGCCCCGTGGATCCGTTCACCACGCACCGGTTCCTGATGGCGCTGGAGGACAGCGGATCGGTGGGGCCGGGAACCGGCTGGCAGCCGCGATACCTGACGGCCCGCCTTGAGGGGCAGA
>JAGRMG010000273.1 GCA_020441385.1 Paracoccaceae bacterium | reverse complement strand
CGTTGATGAAGGTCACGCCGGGGACCGTCTTGGAATAGTCGCGGATGGCGATGCCTTCCGACCCCGAAAGCGGCCCGATCACGATATCGACACCGTCCTGTTCCACCACCTTGCGGGCGGCGCGCACGGCGCTGTCGGGGCTGGTATCGGTCGAGGCGACGACATATTCGATCTCGCGCCCTCCGGCCTTGTCGCCCCATTCCTTGAGCGCCAGTTCGAATCCGCGCACGCTGTCCTCGCCCAGAACCGTGTAGGTTCCCTCCAGCGTCGCCAGAACGCCGATCTTGAGCGGTTCGGCCTGAACGGCGCCGGCCGCCATCAGCGCGGCGGCCGATATCGAAGTCAGGTAATTCAGTCGCATGTTTTCCTCCCAGCGGATGTTCGACTTGGCCCGAGGCGCCGGTCGGCGCGGCAGACCGCGAAAGCCTGCGGCAAAGCCGCCGGTTTCCCCGTCCCGGAGAGTGACCGCATGTAACCTTGCGTCTGTTTTTGACGGCGGCGGTGGCAGCGCGGGCCTGCCGGCCGATCGCTAGAGGATCTTCTGCCCGGTCTTGGCCCAGTCCTTCATGAACGCCTCGAGCCCCCTGTCGGTCAGCGGGTGGCTGGCCATCGCCTTGATGACGGCAGGCGGCGCCGTCATCACGTCGGCGCCGATGCGGGCGGCCTCGGCGACATGGTTGACCGACCGGATGGAAGCGGCGAGGATCTGGGTGTCCATCCCGTAATTGTCATAAACCGTGCGGATATCGGCGATCAGTTCCATCCCGTCGAGGTTGATGTCGTCGAGCCGGCCGACGAAGGGGCTGATGAACGTGGCCCCCGCCTTGGCCGCCAGGATCGCCTGGTTGACCGAGAAACACAGCGTCACGTTGACCATCCGGCCCTCGCCCGAAAGCACCTTGCAGGCCTTCAGCCCGTCCCATGTCAGCGGAACCTTGACGGCGATGTTGTCGGCGATCCCGGCCAGCTTGCGGCCCTCGGCGATCATCGCGTCGGCTTCGGTAGCCACCACCTCGGCCGAGACCGGACCGTCGACCAGATCGCAGATCTCGCGCGTCACCTCGAGGATGTCGCGCCCCGATTTCAGGATCAGCGAGGGGTTGGTGGTGACGCCATCGACCATGCCCAGATCGTTCAGTTCGGAGATGGCGGCAATTTCGGCGGTATCAACGAAGAATTTCATGGGCGTGCGTCCTTTGATGGGTTGGCCTCGGTCGGGCTTGGCTTTACCCCATGCGCAGACCCTCCGAAACCCCCGGCGAGTGTGCCCCGCGTGACAGACCCGGAATTCTTCGATGCAGGCGACCTGGTGGCGGTGCTGAGCACGCAACCGCTGGACAGGACGCTGGATTACCGCGCCCCCGAGGGCGGCTGTTTCATCGGCGCCTTCGTCGAGGTGCCGCTTGGCCCGCGTTCGGTGCTGGGGGTGGTCTGGGGGCCGGGGCAGGGCGGGTTCGATCTTGGTAAGGCGCGCAGGGTGATCCGGGTGCTGGATGCCGCTCCGATGCGCCCCGAACTGCGCGTCTTTCTGGCGCGCGCGGCCGATTACACGCTGACACCCCTGCCGGCGATGCTGCGGCTGGCCACCAGGGCGCCGGGCTTGGGCGATCCGCCGTCGATGCGCAAGGTCTACCGGCTGGGCGAGGGGCGGCCCGATCGGATGACCGATGCGCGGCGCAAGGTGCTGGCGGTGCTCGAGGAATTCGGCGGCCTCGCCTTCACGCTCGGAGAGTTGTGCGACACGGCCGGCGTGACGGCCTCGGTCGTCAAGGGGCTGGTGAAACACGGTGCGCTGCGCGAGGAGGACAGCCCGCGCGACCTGCCCTTCCCGATGCTCGACCCGGCCCGGCCCGGCAAGGCGCTGACGCCCGACCAGACGGAAGCCGCCGATACGCTGCGCGCCGCCGTGAGACGGGGCGGATATGCCACGACGCTGCTGAAGGGCGTCACCGGTTCGGGCAAGACCGAGGTCTATCTCGAGGCGGTGGCCGAATGCCTGGCGCAGGGGCGGCAGGCGCTGGTGCTGCTGCCCGAGATCGCGCTGACGGGCGAATTCATGACCCGGGTCGAGGCGCGATTCGGCGCGCGGCCCGCGCAATGGCATTCGGGCGCGACGCTGACCGAACGGCGGCGCATCTGGCGCATGGCCGGGCAGGGCGACGCGCCGCTGGTGGTGGGCGCACGCTCGGCGCTGTTCCTGCCGTTCCGCGATCTCGGGCTGATCGTCGTGGATGAGGAGCACGACACCTCCTACAAGCAGGAGGACGGTGTGCTTTACAACGCCCGCGACATGGCGGTTCTGCGCGCCTCGATCTGCGGCGCGCAGGCGGTGCTGGCCAGCGCCACGCCCAGCCTGGAAAGCTGGGCCAATGCCGAAGCAGGCAAGTATCTTCGCCTCGACCTGACCGCGCGGTTCGGCGCCGCCCTGCCGGACATGCGCGCCATCGACATGCGGACCGAGGCGATGCCGGCGGGAACCTGGATTTCGCCCACGCTGCGCGCAGCGGT
>JAGRMG010000059.1 GCA_020441385.1 Paracoccaceae bacterium | reverse complement strand
GCCGCGATCACCGGCACCGGGATCCGGCGCCACTGCATCGCCAGTTCCTGCATCTCGTTGGCATCGCCGTGACTGCGCGTCATCAACCAGTCGCTTGCGTCCATGGTCTGCATCGCGGCGAAGCTGGCCAGATCGAGCCCGGCGCAGAAGCTCTTGCCCTCGCCCGACAACACGACCGCGCGGGCGCGCGATGCCGCGACCTCCTGCCCGGCGGCGAGGATCGCCTTGACCATCGCCGGGTCCAGCGCGTTCATCTTGTCGCCGCGCGTCAGCGTGACCTCGGCGATGTTGTCGCGGAATTCTACGGATACGCGCGCCATGACGGCCCCCTTTCTGTTCCGAGCGCGCGCAGCTTGCCCCGGATGGTGGCGGCAATCCAGCAGGACGTGGGGGAACGGGCGGTGCTGCCGGGGCTTGCCGCGCCCCGGGTCTTGGGCTTATCTGCGCGTCATGACAGAACCGCGCTATACCCCGCTTGTCCGGTCGCTGCCCGCCACGGTCCCCTTCGTCGGCCCCGAAACGCAGGCACGCCGCCGCGGCGCCCCGTTCACGGCGCGCCTTGGTGCCAACGAAAGCGTGTTCGGCCCCTCGCCCAAGGCCATCGCCGCGATGCAGGCGGCGGCGGCCGAGACGTGGATGTATGGCGACGCTGAAAACTACGACCTGCGAGGCGCGCTGGCGGCGCTGCACGGGGTCGGGCCGCAGAACATCATGGTCGGCGAAGGCATAGACGGGCTTCTGGGCTATCTGGTGCGGCTGCTGGTCGGGCCGGGCGACGCGGTGGTGACATCCGATGGCGCCTACCCGACCTTCAACTACCATGTGGCGGGCTATGGCGGCGTGCTGCACAAGGTGCCCTATCGCGACGACGCCGAGGATCCGGAGGCCCTGTTCGCCAGGGCGGCCGAGGTGGATGCCAAGATCGTCTATCTCGCCAACCCCGACAACCCCATGGGCAGCTGGCATTCCGGCGCCAGCATCGCAGCGGCAATGGATGCCCTGCCCGAGGGCTCGCTTCTCGTGCTGGACGAGGCTTATGTGGAATGCGCCCCCGAAGGCACCGCGCTGGCCCTGGAAGCCGACGACCCGCGCGTGATCCGGATGCGCACCTTTTCCAAGGTGCACGGCATGGCGGGCGCACGCGTGGGCTATGCCCTCGGGGCGCCGGGGCTGATTTCGGCCTTCAACAAGGTGCGCAACCATTTCGGAATGAGCCGGATTTCCCAGGCCGGCGCGCTGGCCGCCGTGCAGGATCGCGGCTGGCTGGCGCATGTTCAGACCCGGATCGCCGAGGCCCGCGACCGCATCGCCGAGATCGCGCGCGAGAACGGGCTGGAACCGCTGCCTTCGGCGACGAATTTCGTCGCCATCGACTGCGGCCGCGACGGCGCCTTCGCACAGGCGGTCGTGGCCGCCCTGATCGAGCGGGGCATTTTCGTGCGCATGCCCTTCGCGGCGCCCCAGAACCGCTGTATCCGTGTCAGTTGCGGCCGCAAGTCCGATCTGGACGCCTTCGCGGCGGCACTGCCCGGGGCGCTGGAGGCTGCACGCGGCAGAAACTTGCCGGGCGGCGCGACATCTGCCTGACTTTCGTGACAGGGGTATTATACTGATACCGACGTTCCGGTCGGAGACAGCCATGCGCGAGCGCAACATCAAGGCCGCGCCGAACTATACGGTGCCCGCGCTGATCATGGCGGGCGTCAACCTGATGTGGATCTTCGTCGTGATCTGGGCCGCCTTCGGCCTCGGCTCGGCGCTTATACTGGCGGCTGCACTCAACCATGCCATCGGCCGCCTGGCATCGCATCGCGGCGCGCAATAGAGCGGCCCCTGACCGCGCGATCGCGTCAGCCCGGCGGCGGGCCGAATTCGTTGGCGCCGGGCTGGCTGGGCCGGGTCAGCCACCACAGCACCAGAAGCGGCGAGATCATCAGCACCAGCAATGCGCCCGTCGTGACCAGGCCGCCCAGGACAGCGAACAGCGCGCCGAAATTGCCGGCGGCCAGGTTTCCGAAACCGGCCATCAGCCCGAGAAACAGCGAGATCCCGACCATCACGATCAACGGGTAGAGCAGGAACAGCCCGCTGCGCCCGGTATCGTGCATCCGCCGCCAGCCGGCCGCCAGAGACGGCACCAGCGTCGCCAGCGAGAACAGCGAGACCAGCGGCCCGTTGCCCTGGGCGCTGAGCGAACCGGGTTCGACCCTGACCTCGCCACCGAACAGGATGCCGTCGACGATGCCCAGCGCCAGATTGCCAAGAAACAGGAACAGCATGAAGTACCAGTATTCCGGCCGGCTCGCACGGCCCGAAAAGGTGGCGTATTTGCGCAAGCAGGTGCGGACCGCGTCCTGAAAACCCATGCTGTCCCCGTTGCCTTGTCCGACTGGCCGTATGACGCGAGGTTAGGCCAAAGCCGGGCCGGGAGCCAGCAGGTTCGCACCCGACGCGCAGGATCCCCGGTGCCGGATCGGCATGGACTGCGCGAAACACGCGGTGCCGCAAAAGCTGACCGAAACGGCCCCGGGGTTCGGCGCTCGTGCTCCGTGGCATCTGGCGATCTGTCGTGTCGCTGCGAATCGACCGATCGGAACGCATTGACAAGACGAGATGAATCCGCGCTCCCCCGCACCGGCTCGCTCGGCCTTCCAACATGTCAATTGACATGCAGTGCAATTTCAGTTCTCGTGAATAGAAATTTTCCAACCAACGGCCCGACTCGCTGCGCTTCGGGAACGGCCACATGCAACAGTGAGGATCCTACCATGCCCAACCATGTCTTTCGCCCGCTTGTCCTGAGCCTCGCCATCGCCGCGGCGCCGGCGGGGGCACAGGAGGTGATGAAGATCCACCTCGATCTGACGCAGGATTCGGCGCCCTACCAGGGCCTGAAGGAGTTCGAGCGTCTGGTGGAGGAACGCACGAACAACGCCATCGACGTCGAAATCTATCCCAACAACGCGCTGGGCGATGATGTCGAGGCCGCCCAGCAGATCCAGTTCGGGGCCATCCACGGCGCGCCCATTCCCACCGCCGCGCTTTCGACGTTCAACCCGTCGCTGCAACTCATCGACCTGCCCTTCATCTTTCCAAGCGCAAAGATCGCCCATGAAACGCTCGATTCCCCCGAGGTGGGCGGCAAGTTGCTCGAGGGCATGGCCGAATCCGGCTTTGTCGGCGCAACCTTCTTCGAGAACGGCTTCAAGCAACTGACCTGCAACCACCCGATCCACGAACCCTCGGACTACGAGGGCCGCAAGGTCCGCGTCATGCAGAGCCCGCTGCTGATCGCGCAGTTCGAAGCGGTCGGCGCCACGGCCATTCCCATCGCGTTTTCCGAACTTTACGGCGCCTTGCAGCAGGGTGTCGTGGAATGTCAGGAAAACCCGCTGCAAACCATCAATGCGATGAAATTCTACGAGGTGCAGGATTACCTGACCCTGTCCAATCACGGATATCTCGGCACCGTGTTCGTGTTTTCGAAGGTCTGGTTCGATGCCCAGTCCCCCGAGACGCAGGATATCCTGATGAAATCGGCGCATGACGCCGCCGTCTTCGAACGCAAGGCCGCCGCCGAATTCAACGACCGGATCCTCGGGGAAATCCGCGCCGAGGGCTCGACCGAGATCATCGAACTGACGCAAGCGCAGCGCGACGACTTCCTTGCGGCGATGAAGCCGGTCCACGCGAAATTCGCCGACGAGATCGGCCCGGATCTGATCCAGGCCACCTATGACAAGGTGCAGAGCCTGTCGGCGAAATGAGATCAGGCTTGCGCCCGGGAAAGCCCGGGCGCGACCGCGCCGCGCGCCGTCATCTCGCCGAAAGGAGGCTTCGGTTGATCCGTTCCATCGCCCGCGCCCTGAGCCTTGCCGACCGCGGCCTCGAATTTCTGGAAAGGGCGGCCATCGTGCTGCTGTTCCTCGTCTCGGTCAGCGTCCTGATCCTCGATATCGTGCTGCGCTCGACCGTCGGGGTGTCCTTCGCATGGGCGCCCGAACTCACGCGCTATGCCATCGTCTGGCTGGTGTTCATCGGCGCCTCGGTCGGCGCGCGCAGCGGGGCGCATATCTCCATCGACCTGTTCAGCGAAGTCCTGTCCGAGCGGCACGCGCGCTGGCTGTTGCAGGGCGCGGCGGCGATCTCGGTGCTGGGGTGCGTCATGCTGGCCTATCACGGCGCCAGGCTGGTTCAGCACATGGCCCAGTTCAACCAGCACTCGCCGTCGCTGCGCTGGCCCATGTGGGCGATCTACCTGGCGGTTCCGATCGGTTTCGGGCTGATGTCGCTGCGTTTCCTGCAACACCTGCTGTTCCTGTCGGTCGACGAGCGCCGCCGCAGCATCGCCGAAACATCGGCCTGAGGAAATCCCATGCCCGTTCTCTTTTCCACCGGCACGCTGCTGCTTCTGGTGCTTGGCGTTCCGGTCTTCCTCGTGCTTCTGCTGCCGGTTCTGGCGACGCTGGGCACGACCACGGCAACACCGCCGGTGCTGGTGATCCAGCGCATGTTCTCGGGCATCGACAAGTTTCCGCTGATGGCGATTCCCTTCTTCATCGCCGCGGGCAACATCATGGCCGAGGGCGGCATTTCGCGGCGGCTGATCCGTCTGGCCCGCGCCATCGTCAGCCCCGTGCCGGGCGGTCTGGCGGTGACCACGGTCATGAGTTCGATGTTCTTCGGGGCGATTTCCGGGTCAAGCCCGGCGACGGTGATCGCGGTGGGGCGCATCATGCTGCCCAGCCTGGAAACCGCCGGCTATTCCCGGCCCTTCTCGATCGGGCTGCTGATGAGCGCGGGAAGCCTCGGCAACATCATTCCGCCGTCGATCTTCATGATCGTCTATGGCGCCGTCACCGGCGTTTCCATCGGCGCGCTGTTCCTGGCCGGCATCGGCGCGGGCATCGTCTATGGGGCCGTCTTCATCTTGATCTGCGTCCTCTATGCCGAATCCAGGGGTCTTGCCAGAACGCGCGGCTGGGATCTCTGCGAGATCTGGCTGGCCCTTCGCGACAGCATCTGGGGGTTGATGACACCGCTGATCATTCTCGGCGGCATCTATGGCGGCTTCTTCACCCCGACCGAAGCCGCGGCCATCGCGGTTGCCTATGCCATCTTCGTGACCATGGCGGTGCATCGTGAAATGTCCTTCAGACAGCTTCTGGCCTGCACCGTCTCAAGCGGCGTGACGACGGCACAGGTGATGATCATCATTTCGGCGGCGTCCGCCTTCTCCTGGTTTCTCGCGACCTCGGGCCTGTCCCAGGCGGTGGGTGAAATCCTCTCGCTGCTTGGCGACAATCCGATCTGGGTGCTTCTCGCGATCAACGCCATCGTCGTGGTGGCCGGCATGATCCTCGATCCGATCTCTCTGGTCATCATCCTGGTGCCGTTCATCTCGCCGGTGGCGGAGGTGGCGGGAATCGATCCGCTGCTTCTGGGCATCGTGATGGCGGTGAACGCCTCGATCGGCATGTTCAGCCCGCCGTTCGGGCTGAACCTGTTCATCTCGACCGGGCTCGGCGTCAGCTATCGCGAGGCGATTCTCGGCGCGTTGCCGTTCATGGCCGTGGGCCTGTTTGCGTTGATGATCGTGTCCTACATCCCGGTTCTGACCATCTGGCTGCCTTCGCTCTTCTATTCCGGCGTATCCTTCTGATCGCGGGCAGGGTTGGAATTCAGGCATATGCTTATTGACATGTCAGTTAGTCGTTAATAGAATGTTACCGCAAAACAGAGAGGCCATGATGACCCATTTGGAAACCGACGTTCTGGTAATCGGCGCGGGTGCTGCCGGCATGTACGCCGCCATGGCCGCCGCGGGCGAAGGGGCCGACGTGCTGTTGCTGGACAAGAGCCTGATCGGCCGCGGCGGTGCCACGATCATGGCGCAGATGACGGTCGCCGTGGCCCTGGGCGAACAGGACGAGGACGACTGGCGCCGCCACCTGGACGATACGCTGAAGGCCGGGCGCGGCATCTGCAACGAAGAGCTTTCGGCCATTCTCTGCCACGACGCCCCCGCCCGCATCCGCGAGATGGACGGCTGGAAGGTCGGCTGGGCCCGCGACCCGGGCAACGACCGGATCGCCTGCGTGAAGGCCCCGGGCCATTCGGCGAAACGCTGCGTCTATGTGGACTTTCTCGATACCGGCCCGGCCATCGCGCAGACCCTGCGCACCCGCGTCGGCCGCACCAGGGGCGTCACCCGCCTGTCGGGAATGTCGGTCCGCGATCTGACAAGCGACGGTGGCCGCGTCGTCGGCGCCGTTGCCGTCAACGTCGAGGACGGGCGCGTCGTGACGGTGGCCGCCAAGGCCGTGATTCTCGCGGCGGGCGGGCTGACCAAGCTGTTCCAGCGCAACAGCGCATCGACCAACATGGGCGGGGATGCCTATGCCCTTGCCCTGCGCGCCGGCGCCGATCTCGTGGATATGGAATTTCCACAGTTCTTCCCCATCGGGCACCTGGCGCCCCGGCTTGTGGGCATGGATCCGATCATGTGGGATCCGTTCCGCTACAAGCTGGGCGGGCGCCTGCTGAACGGGCGAATGGAAGAGTTCATGCACACCTATGGCGAAGTCGACGACGGCACCTACAATGCGCCGCGCGACATCACGTCCTATGCCATCGTCAAGGAAAACGAGGCCGGGCGCGGATCGCCCGCCGGCGGCGCCTATCTCAGCTTTACCCACGTTCCCGAAGAAGAGCTTCGCGCCGCTTTCGGCCCGACAATCGACCTGCTGCTGAAGAACGGGATCGACCTGACCAGGGACGCCGTCGAAGTCGCGCCGATCGCGCATTTCCACATGGGCGGCGTGCGCGTCGATGGCCGGCTCAGGGCTTCGGTTCCCGGCCTTTACGCGGCGGGCGAGGCGGTGGGCGGTGCCAACGGCGCCAACCGCCTGTCGGGCAACGCCCTGAGCGAGGCGATGGTGTTCGGCGAGCGCGCGGGCCGCACGGCCGCGCAAGACGTCGCCGGCACCGCGCAGGGCTGGACCGAGGCCGCCGCCGCCCCCGCGCTGGCCTTGCTGGATCAGGTCCGGGCCCGCGCCCAAGCCACGCCCGAAGGGGCCGTGGCCGAAACCACGCGGACATGGCGCGACCTTCAGGCGCTGATGTGGGACAAGGTCGGCCTGATGCGCACCGAAGACGGCCTGACCGAGGCGCTTGGCGAAATCCGCGCCATGTCAGCCGCCCTGCCGGACCTGACCCTGGCGCGGGGTGCGAGGTTCAACAGCGTGGTCGAGGAGTGGTTCGAACTGCGCGGCGCGCTGCAATGCGCCGAGGCGGTGACACTATCCGCCCTGAACCGCCGCGAAAGCCGCGGCGCGCATCAAAGGCTGGATTACGTTCAGACCGATCCGTCCTTCGAAAGGAACCAGGTGGTGCGGCTTCGCGATGGCCGGCTCGAATCCGAGTGGGTGGCGCTGACCCGCATCGACCCCGCCCGCTTCGAAGAAGAGGAGGCCGCCTGATGCAGGGCGAAGAGCAACAGACCGTTCCCGTCACCGTGATGCGCGGGCTCGACCGCGACGACATGCAATCGCAGTCCTTCGACGTGCCCTTCGTGCCGGGCATGTCCGTGCTGGATGCGCTGATCTGGATTCGCGGCCATGCCGACCCAAGCCTGGCGATCCGCTACAGCTGCATCAACGCCAACGCCTGCAAGGAATGTTCGGTCATGGTGGATGGCCAGGTCGAATACGCCTGCACCGCGCGCCTGACCCCCGCCGGGGCGACCGTCGCCCCGCTGGAAAACAAGACCGTGATCCGCGACCTCGTCACCGACCTCGCCCCGAGCCGCGAGCGGCTCGACAAGCTGCTGGCGTCGCGACGCTGATCGCAACAGCGACAAGGAAACGACAAGATGGCATTCATCGTCACCGAAGCCTGTATCCGCTGCAAGTTCCAGGATTGCGTTCAGTCCTGCCCGGTCACCTGTTTCCACGAAGGGGCGAACATGCTGGTGATCGACCCCGAAGCCTGCATCGACTGCGGCGCCTGCGTCCCCGAATGCCCCACCGAGGCGATCATCCGCGACACCGCGCCCGAGGCCGGGAAATGGCTGGCGTTCAACAGGAAATACGCGGCCCTCTGGCCCGCGATCCGCGAGCCGGGCGACATCCCCGAGGACGCCGACGACTGGATCGACGTCGAGGGCAAGCTGGCGGACCAGTTCAGCCCCGAGCCCGCATCGCGCTGACGGCGCCCGATCGAGAAAGGACTTTCCGACATGACCGACAGCGTCTGGCTGCACGAGATGTTCTGGCCCGACATCGCGCAATACCTCAAGACCGGCGACACGGTCCTGGTGCCCATCGGCGCGACCGAACAGCATGGCCCCCATACCGCGCTTTTCGTCGATACCGCATGGGCCAGCGACGTGTCCGAGGCGGTCGCGCGCCAGGAAGGCGTGCTGGTCGCCCCGCCGATGCATTTCGGCTATTCCCAGCATCATCTGGCCTATCCCGGCGGCATCACGCTGCGCGCCGAAACGCTGACGCAGGTGGCGCTGGATGTCGGGGAAAGCCTGATATCGCATGGCTTTCGCAAGGTGGTGTTCGTCAACGGCAACCGCATCGCGAACCTGCCGCCGCTCCAGATCGCAATGACCAAGCTGCGCTATCGCACCGGCGCCTTTTCGGCGATCGTCGACACCCATCTGATCGCCCGGCGCGAGGTCTGCGAGGCGGCGGGCAACGCGCGCGACGCCTCGAACCATGCCGGTGACGTGGAAACATCCTTCATGATGCATGCCCATCCCGAATTCGTGCGCCCCGACAGGATGGAAAAGCTGCCCGAGCGCGAGTTGCCCGCCTTCTCGGCCGTGTTTCCCATGGATCCGCCGTTCGACCAGAACATCGCCTTCACCCAGGCCACGGCGGATGAATTTCATGCCAAGACCCAGGGCCGGGGCGTCTATTCCGATCCGACCGCCGCGACCGCGCAGAAGGGCGAAAAGATACTCGACGTCACCGTGCGGCGTGCCGCCGAATTCATCCGCCAGGTCAAGGCGCTCGAGGTGGATTGCCCCAAATGCCCGATTCCCGTGTGACCGGGGGGCTGTGGATGAGTGAACACCCCATCCTTCAGGTAGCGGTGGTCGGGTCGGGACCAAGCGGGTTTTACGCCGCGGCCGCGCTCGCCGGTTCGCAAACGCCCTGCCGGATCGACATCTTCGAACGGCTGCCTTCGCCCTACGGGCTGATCCGCGCCGGGGTCGCGCCCGACCATCAGACCACCAAGTCGATCCAGGATGTATTCGGCGAGACTGCAAGGCACCCGGCGGTCCGCTTCATCGGCAATGTCGAGATCGGGCGCGACATTTCGCTGGCCGATCTGCGCGGCGCCTATGATGCCGTGGTTCTGGCCTCGGGCGTGCCCGAGGATGCGCCGCTGGGCATCGCGGGAGCCGACCTGCCCGGGGTCCATGGCGCCGCCGCCTTCGTCGGATGGTACAATGGCCATCCGGACTTCAGCGGTCTCGCGCCCGATCTGGCCGGCAGGTCCGCCGTCATCCTCGGCAACGGCAATGTCGCGCTGGATGTGGCGCGCATCCTCAGCCGCACCGAGGAAGAACTCGCCGCCAGCGACATCGCCGATCACGCCGCCGAGGCGCTGGCGCGCTCCGGCCTGATGCACATCAATGTCATGGGCCGGCGCGGGCCGGGCGAGGCGAAATTCACCAATGTCGAGCTGCAGGAGATCGGGACGCTGCAAGGCGCGACCGCGCTTGCCGATGCCCGCCAGATCCCCGAAGATTTGCCCGACGGGCTGCCGCCGCGCGACCGGCGCATGAGGGCGAAGAACCTCGATTGCTTCCGCCGTTTCGCACAATCCGACCCCGGGGCGCCCGGGCGTCGGATCAGGTTCGGCTTTTTCGCGCGGCCCATCGCGATTCTCGGAACCGGCCGGGTCGAGGCCGTGCGCTTTGCCCGGGCCGAGCAGGATCCGCTGTTCCGCTCCGCACCCGACGAGTTCGATATTCCCGCCGATATCGTGATTGCCTCGATCGGCTATCGCGCGCGCCCGTTCTCGGGCCTGCCGCTGGCCGAAGGCGAACGTGCGCTGGCCAACGATGATGGAAGGATCGAGGACGGGCTTTACGTGGTCGGCTGGCTGAAGCGCGGCCCCTCGGGCAAGATCGCGACCAACCGTCTGGACGGCGACGCCATCGCGGAACGGATCGTCGCGGAATGCACCGCCAGTGGCGCGCCCGGGTTTTCGGCACTGGCGGAGCGACTGGCGGACAAGGGCGTTCGTGCATCGAACTTCGATCACTGGTTGCGCATGGACGCGGCGGAAATCGCCGCCGCGCGCGGCCCGGCACCGCGGCGCAAGTTCACCACGATCGCCGACATGCTCAGGGCCGGTGGCGTCGCATGATCTTTCCCAGGTGTCGGAAACACGGTACGAATGTCTGAACACAGGCATATGGACCCGGCCGGGGCGCAGGTGGAAAGCAAGGCATGAACAAGCTGGATCCCGATCAGAGCACCAGGCCCGGGCTGGGCGAACGCGCCTACCGCGCGATTCATGCCGATATCGTCTGGTGCGTCCTGCGCCCCGGCGAAGAGGTCAGCGAAACCCGGCTTTGCGAAAGCTACGGCTTTGGCAAGGCGCCGATCCGGCAGGCGCTGTGGCGGCTGGTTCAGGAAGGTTACGTCATCTCGCAGCCCCGTCGGGGTCACGTCATCTCGCCCGTGACGCTGAAGATGGTGCGCGACCTGTTCGAATTGCGCCT
>JAGRMG010000272.1 GCA_020441385.1 Paracoccaceae bacterium | reverse complement strand
TCGAATTTCGCCGCGAAGGCCACGAACACCACCCAGGCGATCGAGAAGGGCAGGAACACCTTCCAGCCCAGCCGCATCAGCTGGTCATAGCGGTAGCGGGGCGTGATCGCCTTGACCATCGCGAAGATGAAGAAGAAGAACGCCATCTTGCCGACCATCCAGAGCACGCCGTCGGGGATGCCCGGGATCGGCGACAGCCAGCCGCCGAAGAACAAGAGCGAGGTCAGCGCGCACATCAGGAAGATGGCGATGTATTCGCCGGCCATGAACAGCAGGAACATGGTGGCGGAATATTCCACCTGATAGCCGGCGACCAGTTCGCTTTCGGCCTCGGGCAGATCGAACGGCGGACGGTTGGTTTCGGCCAGGCACGAGATGAAGAAAAGGAACACCATCGGGAAATGGGGCAGCCAGTACCAGCCGAAGAAGCCGAAGCCGGTGTCCTGCGCGGCCACGATGGCGCTGAAGTTCATGCTGCCCGTCGAGATGATGATGCCGATGATGATCAGCCCGATGCTGACCTCGTAGGAGATCATCTGCGCCGCCGAGCGCAGGCTGCCCAGGAACGGGTATTTCGAGTTGCTGGCCCAGCCGCCCATGATCACGCCGTAGACCTCGAGGCTGGACACGGCGAAGATGTAGAGAATCGCGACGTTGATGTCCGACAGCACCCAGCCGTCGGCGAAGGGAATCACCGACCAGGCGATCAGCGACAGCACGAAGGATGTCAGCGGCGCCAGGATGAACACGGTACGGTCGGCCCCGGCGGGAATCACGACCTCCTTCACCACGTATTTCAGCGCGTCGGCCACCGATTGCAACAGCCCGAACGCCCCCACGACGTTGGGTCCGCGCCGCATCTGCGCCGCCGCCCAGATCTTGCGGTCGCCATAGACCAGGAACAGCAGCGAGATCATGACGAAGGCGACGATGGCCAGCACCTGCGCCAGGATGATGATGGCGATGCCGACCGGGGTGGTAAAGAATTCAGCCATGTGTCCTCACACCGTGGGTATTCCGTTTTCCGCGCAGTCCGCGACCACGACCTCGGCGTCGATGGTGCGCAATCCGCGGGGCAGCGATGGCGAGATGGTGTAAACAGCATCTGCCGACCACACGCCACCCTTTTCATCGACCTTTGTGCGCAAATGCCGCGCGAAACCATAGCCCCGGATCAGCGCGTATTGCGCCGCGGCGCAGGCGGCGTAGTCGTCCACGTCGCGCCCGTCGCGCGCGCCCGTCATGGCAACCCGGAACTGCACCAGGTCGCCCTCGAGCAGGCTGGTCTGCACGCCGCGGTAATCGGGCGCGAAACGCGTCACGCCGTCCGGCTGGGCCGTGTCGCAGGCCGCCAGCAGCAAGGGCGATATGATCGCCGCGCGGATCATTGCGCGGCGATGCCTTCGGCCCTGCGCGACTTGGCCCGGGCCGACATCTCGGCCAACAGCGCGCTGGCGCGGGCGATCGGGTTGGTCAGCCAGAAATCGGCGAGCGCGGGGCGGAAATCGGCGGTGCCGAGCGGCGCGGCCTCCAGTGCCTCGCCCTCGTTTGCCGCCACCTCGTCGATGCGCCCCAGATGCGGCCGATCGGCCACCAGCGCCTGGCGGAGCTGGGCCAGCGAATCATAGGGCAGCGTGGCGTCCAGTTCGGCGCTGAGCGCGCGCAGGATGGCCCAGTTCTCTTTCGCCTCGCCCGGCGCAAAGCCGGTGCGCAGGGCCAGCTGCGGCCGGCCTTCGGTGTTGACGAACAGCCCGTTTTCCTCGGTATAGGCCGCGGCGGGCAGGATCACGTCGGCGCGGTGCGCGCCGCGGTCGCCATGGCTGCCCTGATAGATCACGAAGGCGCCCGGTTCGATCTCGACCTCGTCGGCGCCCAGGTTGTAGATCACCTCGGCGCCCTCGATGGCGGCTTCCATGCCGCCTTCCGTGACGGCGCCGACATCCATCGCGCCGACCCGCGATGCGGCGGTGTGCAGAACCAGCACCCTGGCGCCCGATGCCGCCGCCAGCGCCTGAATGCGGGCCAGCACGGC
>JAGRMG010000271.1 GCA_020441385.1 Paracoccaceae bacterium | reverse complement strand
GCGGCCCGCCTGCGGGTCCGGCGCCATCGCCGCCGTGCTCACGGCATTGGTGATCCGCACCGAGCTCGGCACCCGCGAAATCCGGCCCTCGATCTCGTCGCGATCGACCATCAGCGCGGCCAGCACCGCGCCGAAGCGGTGGCGCAGCAGCGCCTCTTCCAGATCGTCGATGACCAGGGCGGCGGCCTGCCGCTTGTCGGCGATGCGCTGCTCCACGTCGTCCGAAACATGGAACGGCGCGATCGAGCGGGCCAGATCGGCGGCAATGCGCTCGAGCTGCCCGGCGATCTGGCGCAGCTTGCTGTCGGGTCTGCTTACCCGCGCCAGATGCGCGCGCAAATGGCTGACGCCGCCGTCGTTCAGCCGCAGCGCGGCGTCCCACGCGGCCTCGGGGTCGGCGAAGTGGCGGCGCACCGAGGCCGCGCGCAGACAGCCGGCGCGCAGTTCCGCCACGCGGTTCTCTTTCTCGGGGCGGATGCGCTGTTCGATCTTGGCATCGTCATATTCGATAAGCCCGTCGACGTAGTAGTTCGGGTTGCGTAGCCAGTAGCAGTTGGTGAAGGGCCGGCCCGGTTCCCATTCCGACACCCAGCGGTCGCCGCCCTTGCCGAACTTCTCGAGCAGCGACGCCTGCATGCGCCGTTCGAACCGGGTTTCATCGCCGCCCTCGGCGGCCGTGTCGCCCAGATGCTTGTCGAACTTGGTCAGCACGAAGAACAGGACGCAGTCCTGACCCGCGCGCTGTTCGGGGGTCGCGCCATGCGTGGCCGCGATCCAGTTCTGCACCAGCCCCGGCAGATCCACGGTTTCCATGTTGCTGTCGGGAATGCACAGCAGCATCGAGGTGATTTCCTGGTTCTGCACATAGCGGTCGAACAGATAGGCCACCTTGCCGCGCAGCAGCAGTTCGGGCAGGATCGCATCCGACTTGGCGAATGCCGTGGCCAGATCCTGTTCGAAGCGGTTGCGGGCGCCGGGAAAGTCCAGCAGATCGGTTTGCGCAAACATCTCCGAGGGCAGATCGCGCATCGGCAGCACCAGTTCGGCGGCCAGCGCACAGATCGCCGAACGCGCCAGCGCCACGGTGCGCCCGTCGCCGGTGGCGATCTCCAGCGGCGCGGCATCGGCGGCGCCCGACAGCGTCTTGACGTCGATGATCGAGCTTTCCCGCGGCAACAGCGCATCCAGCCCGGCGAACACCTCGCCGGCATGGCCCAGCTGGCCCAGCGCACCGGCAAGGCGGCCGTAGAGATCCGAGAACGGCGCATGTCCGCCCCAGAGCAGCGACAGGAACCCGGCCCGGTCGGCAACGGCAAGCCCCGGCGCGATCCGCGCCGCTTCCTCCCAGAACGGCTTCAGCGCGGCGGCATAAGCCTCGCGGCCGAACACGGTTTCGACATATTCGGCGATGTCGTGAACGTCGTCCTCGTCAAGCCCCGGCTGCGCCGCGCCGGCGCGCGGCTTGTAGGCATCCAGATGCGCCGCGATCGCCGCCGAATCCGGGGCCGGTTCGGAACGGTCGCCGTCCATGAAGAAGCTGTTGATCAGCGTGCGCGCGATGTCGGCCTCGCCCAGCAGGACGAGCTTGACCGGATAACCCTTGGGGGTAGCGTCCTTCTGCATGGTAAAGCGCGTCACCAGCCCGGTGCTTTCGCCCTCGCCCTCGGGGTTGATCTGGCGGATATAGTCCAGCTGACCGCCGCTGGCCGCGAAATCGGCCACCAGGCGGCCGTTTTCCGGCCGCGCCAGCACCGAGACCAGAAACGACTTGCCGGCCTGGCTGGGGCCGAACACGCTGACCGACATGGGACGGCGCGCCGCCCGCCCCAGCCGCCGCGCCCGGCGCGCCGCCCGCCGCATCGAGCGCACCAGCGATTTCGCCTCGGCCCCCACCAGCGCGGCATTGCCCGGATCCTGCACCCAGGCGCGCGCCCGGTCGGTCAGGTCCGCGATCCGCGCGCATTCGCGGCCCAGTCTTTCCTGCGCGTCATCGCTCATGCCTGCGCCCTCCCTCACAGCCGGAACAGGCCGGTGTCGATCCAGTATTCATCCTCGAACCCCAGCGTATGCAACCGCAACCTGACCTCGGAAGGCTTCATTCCCGTGCCCTCGCCATCCTCGACCTCGCCGACCGTGAACGCCTCGCGCATCGCCTCGCGGCGCAAGACGCCCTCGGGGGTCTGGTCGTCGGGGTCGTCGTCGAATTCGGCGCGTTCGAACGTGACCCGCAGCGGCGCGCGCGCCTGCGCCGCGCGGGTCGCGAAATCGAGTCGGTAGAGCGGCGTCGTCGTCCAGCGTTC
>JAGRMG010000270.1 GCA_020441385.1 Paracoccaceae bacterium | reverse complement strand
CCGTCGCTCAGCAGGATCATCAGCCGCTGTTCGACCTCGCTGGCCTCGAAGGTGCGGATGCCCAGGCCGATGGCATCGCCCAGCGCGGTATGCGGACCGGCCATGCCCACGGCCGTCTGATCGAGAAAACCCGCCAGGCTCTTCAGATCCTCGGTGAAGGGCGCCTGTACGAAGGCGCGGCTGCCGAACACGATCAGGGCCATGCGATCGCCGTCACGCTCGGCGATGAACCGGCGCATCACGCCCTTGACCGCCTCGAGCCGCTGCTGCCGGTTGCCGTCGGTATCGGTGAAGTCGCGCTCGTCCATCGAACCGGAAATATCCAGCGCCAGCACCACGTCGCGGGCGGCGGTCTCGATCACGACCGGGTTGCCCAGCCGTTCGGGCCGCGCCAGCGCCAGCACGATCAGAGCCCAGACCGCGACAGCAACAGCCATCTGGACCCGGCCGCGCGACAGCACGACGGCCCCCTCGCGCGCCGTGATGCCGGCGGCTTCGGTCACCTGGCGGAAGAACGGGATGCGGATCGCGGGCACCCGGTCGTGGTGGGGCGGGACAAGGCGCCAGATGAGCCATGGCAGAGGCAGCAGGACCAGCGCCCAGGGAAAGGCCAGCGACAGCATCAGACCGCCCCCTGCCGGTGCCGGCGCACCCAGTCGCGCGCCAGCCGCGCCAATGCCGGATCGGCGCGGCTGGCGCGATAGGGCGCGCTCAGCATCGTGTTGCCGGCGTCGCCGACAAAGCCGCCCGGCCCGGTGCGGTCGAGAAAGGCGAGCCAGTCCCGCCCGTACAGCCCGGCGACCTGGGCCCGGGGAAACCCGGCCAGCGCGGTGCGGCGAAGCACATCGGCGATGCGCGCGGCATCGTCGCCGGCACTGTCCAGTTCGCGCAGGGCGGCGCGGCGATAGGCGCCGGCCCGGCGATGCCGCACCAGTTTGCGCAGGGCCCAAAGCGCCGCCAGGGCGAGGACGATCCCCAGCACGATCCATCCCGGCGTCTGCGGGGTCATCGCGATCGGGTCCGGCTCCGGCGTCGGTTCCAGCAGATCGAGCAGTTCGATCAGGTTCAAACCCTCGTAATCCGGCGTCATGCGCGGCCTCCCGCATGGCCGAACAGGCGCAGCAACTGATCGAGCGCCGCGGTTTCGGTGCTTAGCGGCACCACCGGAAACCCATAGCGCCGCGACCAGCGGTGCAAGTCGGCCAGCCGCCCCTGCAACGCGGTCTGCAACCTCTCGCGCCGGACCTTGTCGGACATGTCCAGATCGGCCTGCATCGCGCCGTCGGAAACGGCCACCCGCAGCGCGTCGGGCAGATCGGCCGATGCCGGATCGGCGACGTTGAACAGGATCAGATCGTTCGACATGGCGATCCGGCGCAGGGCCGCTTCGGTTCCGGTGTTGAGCCCGTCGAAATCGGAGAACACCAGCACCAGGGCATTGTTGCCCGCGATTCTCGCGGTTTCCCGCAGGACCTGGTTCAGCGTCACCGTGCCGCCGGGCCGGACGTCGGCGCGCAACAACGCGTTTGCGTCGGCGATCGAGCCAAGCATCCGGTTCAGCGCCGCGGGGCGCCGCCGGGGCTTGTGTTCGGCCATTACGGCATCGCCGAACACGATGCCGCCCACGCGGTCGCCCTGGCCCAGTACCCGGTGCGCGGCGATGGCGGCGGCCTCGGCCGCGATCACCGATTTCATGTAGACGCGGCTGCCGAAGAACATCGACGGGCGCTGATCGACCAGCAGAAAGGCGGGGCGGTCGCGTTCTTCGGTATAGACCCGCACATGAGGCGTGCCGGTGCGGGCGGTCACCTTCCAGTCGATGCTGCGCACATCGTCGCCGGGCAGGTAGGTGCGCAACTCCTCGAAATTCAGCCCCCGCCCGCGCAATCGCGAGGCGTGGCGCCCGTTCAGGACCGATCTGGCCGGTTGCCGCGGCAGCAGGCTCAGCGCGCCGGCGCGGGCGCCGAGCCGCCGCAGACCGGCGGCGTCGACATGGATGCGCGGGTCGGGCGGGGCGGCTGGGTCCGGGCGTGGCATGGGCGTGGCTTTGCAATCAGGGCAGGGCGACCAGTTTCACGATTTCGTCGGTGATATCGTCGGTGAGCATTCCGTCGCCCTGCGCCTCGAAGCTCGGCGCAATGCGGTGGCGGAACACGTCATGGACGATGGCACGCACGTCCTGCGGATCGACATAATCGCGCTCTTCCAGCCAGGCATGGGTGCGCCCGCACTTGTCCAGCGCCAGCGAGGCGCGCGGACTCGCGCCGACCTCGATCCAGCGGGCCAGATCGTCGCTCAGCGCCGCCGGCGTACGCGTCGCCTGCACCAGATCGGCCATATAGCGCTGGATGGCGTCCGAGACATGCACCTGCCCGATCTCGGCCCGCGCCGCGAATACGGCCGCCTGCGGGATGGCCGCGGGCGGCGCGGCCGGGCTGGCGCCATCGGGTGTACCGGCAGCACTCAGCGCCGCCACCTCCTCGCCCCGCACCAGGCGCATCACCTCGACCTCGTCCTCGACCGGCGGGTAGGTGATGTTCACATGCATCAGGAACCGGTCCATCTGCGCCTCGGGCAGGGGATAGGTGCCTTCCTGCTCGATCGGGTTCTGGGTCGCCATCACCATGAACAGCGGTTCCATCCGGTGCGTGGTGCCGGCGACCGTGACCTGGCGTTCCTCCATCGCCTCGAGCAGCGCGGCCTGCACCTTGGCGGGCGCGCGGTTGATTTCGTCGGCCAGCACGATATTGGCAAAGATCGGTCCGGGCTCGAACCGGAACGTGCCGCCTCGGTCGGTCTGGGTGAACACCTCCGTACCGGTCACGTCCGATGGCAGCAGGTCGGGGGTGAACTGGATTCGGCTGAACCGGGCGTCCATATTCCTGGCCAGCGCCTTTATGGCGCGGGTCTTGGCAAGCCCCGGCAACCCCTCGACCAGAAGGTTGCCGTTGGCCAGCAGGCCGATGACCAGCCGGTCGATCACATCGCGCTGGCCGATTATGGATTGTCCCATGCGGGCCTTGAGGTCGAGGATATCGGCATGCGCGGTCATGTCGTGTCGATCTCCGTCGGTCAATGCTGTCGATGCGTCGGCGGTGTCTTCGCGATACTTTTGCGATGGTGCAACGGGTCGACCCTTGGCGCAACGACGATTTTCGTCCGTGGCGCGGCTTCGGAACCGGGCTCCTGATTATTTGAAGCCTGAAGCTTTAACCTTGAAATATCTTGCGGCCTGCAATACCCTGCCGCCGAAACCGCCGGTTGCAAGCCCGCGTGCAGGACGGGCAGGGAGGATGCCGAATGCGTGTCGCTTGTCTTGGAGGAGGCCCCGCCGGGCTTTACTTCGCCATCAGCATGAAGCTGCGCGACCCCTCCCATCAGGTCACGGTGATAGAGCGCAACAAGGCGGACGACACCTTTGGCTGGGGCGTGGTCCTGTCCGACGACGCGCTGGAGAACATGCAGCGCAACGACCCGGTCAGCACCGCCGCCATTCGCGAGAATTTCGCCTATTGGGACGATATCGCGGTGGTCTATGATGGCACCCGCGCGGTGTCGGGCGGGCACGGGTTCGCCGGTATCGGGCGGATGCGGATGCTGCTGATCTTGCAGGAACGTGCCCGCGAACTGGGCGTCGATCTGCAATACGAAACGCCCTTCGCCTCGGCCGAGGACTATCGCCACGATTTCGATCTTGTGGTCGCCGCCGACGGCATCAATTCACGCATCCGCGCCGAATATGCCGAGCATTTCAGGCCCGATGTCGACACCCGCAAATGCAAGTTCATCTGGCTGGGCACGCATCAGAAGTTCGACGACGCCTTCACCTTCATCTTCGAGCAGACCGAACATGGCTGGATGTGGATCCACGCCTACCAGTTCGACGCCGATACCGCGACGGTGATCGTCGAATGCAGCCAGGAGACCTGGGATGCCTGGGGGTTCGAGCATATGTCGAAGGAGGACAGCATCGCCACCTGCGAGCGCATCTTCGCGGCGCATCTGGACGGGCACCGGCTGATGTCGAACGCCAGTCACCTGCGCGGCTCGGCGGTGTGGATCAACTTTCCCCGCGTGCTTTGCGAGAAATGGCACCACGAGAACGTGGTGCTGATGGGCGACGCGGCGGCGACGGCGCATTTCTCGATCGGCTCGGGGTCGCGGCTGGCCTTTGACAGCGCGATTTCTCTGGCCAGCTACCTGCATTCCGAACCGTCCATGGAACAGGCCTTCGAACGCTATCAGGACGAACGCCGGCTGGATGTGCTGCGCCTGCAATCGGCGGCGCGAAATTCGCTGGAATGGTTCGAGGATGTCGAACGCTATCTCGATCAGGACCCGATCCAGTTCACCTATTCGCTGCTGACCCGGTCGCAGCGGATCAGCCACGAGAACCTGCGCCTGCGCGATCCGGGTTTCGTGGAACGCGCCGAACGCTGGTTCAACGCCCGCGCCGGCATCGACAGCGCCCGCGCACCGATGTTCGCGCCGTTCAGGTTGCGCGCCATGGACCTCAAGAACCGCGTCGTGGTCTCGCCCATGGCGCAGTACAAGGCGGTGGACGGCTGCCCGACCGACTGGCATCTGGTGCATTACGGCGAACGCGCCAAGGGCGGCGCCGGGCTGGTCTATGCCGAGATGACCTGCGTCAGCCCCGAGGGTCGCATCACGCCGGGCTGTCCGGGTTTGTACGCGCCCGAACACGAAACCGCCTGGCGCCGCATCGTCGATTTCGTGCATTCCGAAACCGACGCGAAGATGTGCATGCAGATCGGCCATTCGGGGCGCAAGGGATCGACCCAGCTGGGCTGGGAAGAGATGGACGCGCCGCTGGCCGCGGGCAACTGGCCGGTCATGTCGGCCTCGGCGGTCCCGTGGTCGGATGGCAACGCGGTGCCCCGGGAAATGGACCGGGCCGACATGGACGTCGTGCGCGACCAGTTCGTCGCCTCGACGCGGATGGCGGCGCGCTGCGGCTTCGACATGATCGAGCTTCACGCCGCGCATGGCTATCTGATCTCGTCCTTCATCTCGCCGCTGTCCAACCGGCGCGGCGACGACTATGGCGGCAGCCTGGAAAACCGGCTGCGCTTTCCGCTCGAGGTGTTCGCGGCGATGCGCGCGGCCTGGCCCGAGGCAAAGCCGATGTCGGTGCGCATCAGCGCCAGCGACTGGGCCGGCGAAGACGGGGTGACGCCGCAGGAGGCGGTCTCGATCGCGCGTGCCTTCGCCGCCGCCGGGGCCGACATCATCGACGTATCCGCGGGGCAGACCTCGGTCGATGCCGCGCCGGTCTATGGCCGCATGTTCCAGACCCCGTTTTCCGACCGCATCCGCAACGAGGCCGGGATCGCCACCATGGCGGTGGGCAACATCTACGAGGCCGATCACGTCAATTCGATCCTGATGGCGGGCCGGGCCGATCTGGTGTGCCTGGCGCGGCCGCATCTGGCCGATCCCTACTGGACGCTGCACACCGCCACCGCGCTGGGCGACCGGGCCGAAGCCTGGCCCAAGCCCTATCTGCCGGGGCGCGATCAGGCCTGGCGGCTGGCCGACCGCGAGGCGGAGCAGGAGGTCATCCGGGCATGAGTCTCCCAGACCGGCATGTCGTGGTCTCGGGCGCGGGCACGGGCGTGGGCGCCGAGATCGCGGCGGCCTTCGCCGATGCCGGTTCCCGGGTCACGATACTGGGGCGGCGGGCAGAGCCCCTGGCGCGGGTGGCAAAGCGCATCGGCGCGCGGGCCGAGACCTGCGATGTGACCGACCGGGCGTCGCTGGATGCGGCGCTGGCGCGCGCCAGCGGGGCGCAGGGGCCTGTGGATGTCGCCATCGCCAACGCGGGCGCGGCGCAAAGCGTGCCCTTCGCCAGGATGACCGGCGAGGATCTGAACGCCATGCTGTCGGTCAACCTGGGCGGCGTGTTCCATCTTTGGCAGGCGTGTTTTCCGGCGATGAAGCAACGCGGCTGGGGCCGGCTGATCGCCATAGCCTCGACCGCGGGGCTGAAGGGCTATCCCTATGTTTCGGGCTATTGCGCGGCCAAGCACGGGGTCGTCGGCATGGCACGGGCGCTGGCCGTCGAACTGGCCAGAACCGGCGTCACGGTGAACGCGATCTGCCCCGGCTTCATCGAAACGCCGCTGCTGGAGCGTTCGATCGCCAGGATCGTGAAGACCACCGGAATGAGCGCCGAGCAGGCCGCAGCCTCGCTGAAGGCCGCCAACCCGCAGGGCCGGTTCATCGGCGCCGACGAGGTCGCCGGCGCGGCGCTGTGGCTGTGCAGCGACGCGGCGCGCTCGCTCAACGGTCATGCGCTGAGCCTTTCGGGGGGCGAACTGTGATGCCGGGCGAACGGGCAAGGCCCGCCGGGGCGGCCTCCAAGACGCGGCTGCGGCTGTGGCTGCGGCTGCTGAAGCTGACCCGCGGCATCGAATCGGATCTGCGCGACCATTTGCGGCGCGAGTTCGACAGCACGCTGCCCCGTTTCGACGTGATGTCGGCGCTGAGCCGCCGCCCCGGCGGGCTGAAGATGAGCGAGATATCGGGGCTGTTGAAGGTATCGAACGGCAATGTCACCGGCATTGTCGAGCGGCTGGCCGCCGACGGTCTGGCGATCCGCGAGGTGATGCCCGGCGACCGCCGCGCGGCGCGGGTGCGGCTGACGGCCGAGGGGCGCGACGAGTTCGCCCGGCAAGCGGCGGCGCACGAGGTCTGGATCGACACGGTGCTGGAGGGATTCGATATCGCCACCGCCGAGGGCATGATCCGGGGTATTGACGAAATGATGGCGCGCGGCGAAGCTTCCGCGCGGGAGGAAACATGAGACAGGCCATTGAAAACACCACGCATTTCCTGTGCCGGATCGAAGGCGGGGTGGCAACGGTCGCGCTTGACCGGCCCGAGCGAAAGAACCCGCTGACCTTCGACAGCTACGGCGAGTTGCGCGACTGGTTCCGCGATCTGCATTACCGCGACGACGTGCAGGCGGTGGTGTTCGCCTCCAATGGCGGCAATTTCAGCTCGGGCGGGGACGTGCATGACATCATCGGGCCGCTGACGCGAATGAACATGAAGGAACTGCTGGCCTTCACCCGGATGACCGGCGATCTGGTCAAGGCGATGGTGAATTGCGGCAAGCCGGTGATCGCCGCCATCGACGGCGTATGCGCGGGTGCCGGTGCGATCATTGCGATGTGCGCCGATCTGCGCATCGCCACGCCCGAGGCCAAGGTCGCGTTCCTGTTCACCCGCGTCGGGCTGGCCGGCTGCGACATGGGCGCCTGCGCCATCCTGCCCCGGATCATCGGCCAGGGGCGGGCGGCGGAGCTGCTGTATACCGGGCGGGCGATGAGTGCCGAGGAGGGTGCGGCCTGGGGGTTTCACAACAGGCTGGTGGCGGGTGACGGGCTGATGGACGCGGCGCGGGACATGGCGGAGCGGATCGCCGCGGGGCCGAATTTCGCGCATATGATGACCAAGACGATGCTGGCGCAGGAATGGTCGATGTCGATCGAACAGGCGATCGAGGCCGAGGCCCAGGCGCAGGCGATCTGCATGCAGACCGGCGATTTCGAACGCGCCTACAAGGCGTTCGTGGCCAGGGAGAAGCCGGTATTCGAGGGAGATTGACGCCGCGCGGGGGTGATCCGCGCTGCGCGCGGATGCCTCCGGCGGGAGTTTTTGCGGCAAGATGAAGAGAAAGTGGTGCAGATGGCTGACCGGACCTTCCTGACCTGGCCGTTCTTCGGAGACCGGCACCGCGACCTGGCCGCCGAACTGGACCGCTGGGCCGATACCGGGCTGGGCGAGATCGACCACGCCGACACCGATGCCGCCTGCCGCGCGCTGGTGGCGGCGCTGGGCGCGGGCGGCTGGCTGCGCCATACCGGAGCGCCGGCGGGCGAGGCGCTTGACGTGCGGACATTGTGCCTGATCCGCGAGATGCTGGCCTATCGCGACGGGCTGGCCGATTTCGCCTTTGCCATGCAGGGGCTGGGCACCGGCGCCATCTCGTTGTTCGGAACGCCGGCGCAGCAGCAGGAATGGCTGCCGCTGACGCGGGCGGGCGAGGCGATTGCCGCCTTTGCCCTGACCGAGCCGCAATCGGGTTCGGATGTCGCCAATTCGACGATGACGGCGCGCGAGGATGGCGAATTCTATGTGCTGAACGGCGAGAAGACCTGGATTTCCAACGGCGGCATCGCCGATGTCTATACCGTGTTCGCGCGCACCGGCGAGGCGGCGGGCGCGAAGGGGCTCTCGGCCTTTGTCGTGCCGGCCGGGCTGGCGGGGCTGGAGGCCGTCGAGCGCCTGGACGTGATCGCGCCCCACCCGCTGGCGCGGCTGCGTTTCAGCGATTGCAGGGTGGCGAAATCGGCGCTGCTGGGGCCGCCGGGCGCCGGGTTCAGGGTGGCGATGTCGGTGCTGGACGTGTTCCGCGCGAGCGTGGCGGCGGCGGCGCTGGGATTTGCGCGGCGGGCGCTGGACGAGGCGCTGGACCGGGTTGCGACGCGGCGGGTCCAGGGCGCGCCGCTGTTCGATTTGCAGATGGTGCAGGGCCATGTCGCCGACATGGCGCTGGAGGTGGATGCGGCCGCGCTGCTGGTCTATCGCGCCGCCTGGGCCAAGGACAGCGGCGCGCCCCGGGTGACGCGCGAGGCGGCGATGGCCAAGCTGTTTTCCACCGACCGCGCGCAGGAGGTGATCGACCGTGCCGTGCAGCTGCATGGCGGCGACGGGGTGCGCGTTGGCGAGAAGGTGGAGGAGCTTTATCGCGACATTCGCGCGTTGCGCATCTACGAGGGTGCCTCGGACGTGCAGCGCGTGATCATCGCCCGTCAGACGATGGGCGCCTATCAGGGAGGCTGAAATGCTGGGACCGAGTGCCCATACCGACACGTTCGCGCGCGACAACCTGCCGCCGGCGGAGCTTTGGCCCGAGTTTCGTCTGGAGGGGTTCGACTATCCCGAGCGGCTGAATATCGGGGTTGAACTGACCGACGCGATGGTCGCGAAGGGTTTCGGCGACCGCACCGCGCTGATCGGCAACGGCCGGCGGCGCACCTACAAGGAACTGTCGGACTGGACCAACCGGCTGGCGCATGTGCTGGTCGAGGACCTGAAGGTCCGCCCCGGCAACAGGGTGCTGATCCGCTCGGCCAACAACCCGGCGATGGTGGCCTGCTGGCTGGCCGCCACCAAGGCCGGGGCGGTGGTGGTCAACACCATGCCGATGCTGCGTTCGGGCGAGTTGTCGAGGATCGTCGACAAGGCCGAGATCACCCATGCGCTGTGCGACACGAGACTGATGGACGATCTGGTGGTCTGTGCCCGCGCCAGCCGGTTCCTGAACACGGTTGTCGGTTTTGACGGCACCTCGAATCACGACGCCGAACTGGACCGGCTGGCGCTGGAGAAACCGGTGCGCTTCGATGCGGTCCGGACCGGGCGCGACGATGTGGCCCTGCTGGGGTTCACCAGCGGCACCACCGGCAGCCCCAAGGCGACGATGCATTTCCACCGCGACCTGATGATCATCGCCGACGGCTATGCCCGCGAGGTTCTGGACGTGGTGCCCGAGGACATCTTCGTCGGCTCGCCGCCGCTGGCCTTCACCTTCGGGCTGGGCGGGCTGGCGGTGTTTCCGCTGCGGTTCGGGGCGGCGGCGACGCTGCTGGAGCAGGCCAGCCCGCCGAACATGATCGAGATCATCGAGAAGTACCGCGCCACGGTCTGTTTCACCGCGCCCACCGCCTATCGCGCCATGTTGCAGGCGATGGAGGAAGGCGCCGACCTGTCCTCGCTGCGCGCCGCGGTGTCGGCGGGCGAAACCCTTCCGGCGCCGGTCTATGACGACTGGATGGCCAAGACCGGCAAACCGATGCTTGACGGAATCGGCGCCACCGAGATGCTGCATATCTTCATCACGAATCGCTTTGACGATCACCGCCCGGCCTGCACCGGCCGTCCGGTTGGCGGCTATGTCGCCAAGGTGGTCGATGACGACATGAACGATCTTCCCCCGGGCCGGATCGGGCGGCTGGCGGTCAGGGGGCCCACGGGGTGCCGATATCTCGCCGATGCGCGGCAGAAGGATTATGTGTGCGAGGGCTGGAACATCACTGGCGACAGTTTCAGCATGGACGAGGAGGGCTATTTCCATTTCGCCGCGCGCAACGACGACATGATCGTTTCGGCGGGCTACAATATCGCCGGGCCCGAGGTCGAGGCGGCGCTGCTGTCGCATCCGGCGGTGGCGGAATGCGCCGTCATCGGCGCTCCGGACGAGCAGCGTGGGCTGATCGTGGAGGCGCATGTGGTGCTGGTCGAAGGCCACGAGGCCAGCCCGCTTACCGTCAGGATTCTCCAGGATCACGTCAAGGCGGCGATTGCGCCCTACAAGTATCCGCGCTCGGTGCGGTTCCGGGATACACTGCCCAAGACGCAGACCGGAAAGATCCAGCGTTTCCTGCTGCGCCAGGAGACCGATGGCTGAGGAATGCGAAGCGGGGAGGCATTGCGGCCCGCGCGATCACCAGATTTCTTCTCGACCTGCGGGCCGTTTGCGCCTTTACTGCATATCGTTGCGGCGGCACGATCGGGTGCGCGCACGGTATGGAGAGCCGTCGGAGTATCAGGTTGACCCTGCGTAAGGACAGCGTTGACAGCGAAGGAAATCACGAATACCGTAAACTGGTACTGTTATACCAGATTTAAGCGAAATGGATGCCGATCTGACCGGGCATCCGCAAATCGAACCGGCAACTACGGTCAGGTCGAAAACTGGGAGGACTGACATGATAGTGAAGAAACTGATCGCCGCCGCATCTCTGGCGGCGCTGTCCGCGGCGGGGCTGAGCGCGCCGGCGATGGCGGGAGGCGCCAAGGTGGGCATGATAACGACGCTGTCGGGCGGCGGCGCCGCGCTGGGTATCGACGTTCGCGACGGCTTCATGATGGCGATCGAGCAATCGGGCAACAAGGACATCGAGGTGATCGTCGAGGACAGCCAGCGCAAGCCGGACGTGGCCGTGCAACTGGCCGACAAGATGGTGCAATCGGACAAGGTCGATGTGCTGACAGGCATCATCTGGTCGAACATCGCCATGGCGGTGGTGCCGGCGGTGACGGCGCAGGGCAAGTTCTACATCTCGCCCAATGCCGGGCCGTCCGGCCTGGCCGGCAAGGGCTGCCACAAGAACTACTTCAACGTCTCCTGGCAGAACGACGATTTCAACGAGGCCGCCGGCAACTATGCCAACGACGAAGGCATCGGCAAGGTGTTCCTGCTGGCGCCCAACTATCCCGCCGGCAAGGACATGATCGCGGGGTTCAAGCGCACCTACAAGGGCGAGATTTCCGAAGAGGTCTATACCAAGCTCGGCCAGACCGACTATGCCGCCGAGATCGCGCAGATCCGTGCCTCGGATGCCGATCTGGTGTATTTCTTCCTGCCCGGCGGCATGGGGATTTCCTTCATGAAGCAATATGCCGGCAGCGGTGTCGACAAGCCGGTGATGGGCCCCGCCTTCAGCTTTGACCAGGGCATCCTGGGCGCCATCGGCGATGCGGCGCTGGGGGTCAAGAACACCTCGCACTGGTCCAAGGATCTCGACAACGCGGCCAACAAGGCGTTCGTCAAGGACTTTCAGGACAAGTACGGCCGCCTGCCGTCGCTTTATGCCGCGCAGGGGTTCGATGCCGGGCTGCTGCTGGTCTCGGCACTGGAAAAGGCCGACATCAAGGATGCCGACGCCTTCCGTGCGGCGCTGGAAGAGGCGGATTTCGATTCGGTGCGCGGCAAGTTCAAGTTCTCGCCGAACCATCACCCGGTCCATGACATCTACATGCGAGAGGTGGTCAAGGAAGGCGACGTCGTGACCAACCGCGTGATCGGCGTCGCGAGCAAGGACCACACCAACATCTATAACGCCGAGTGCAAGATGTAATTGAACGCCTGCGACGGGCGGCGGTTCGCTGCCGCCCGTCGACGCAGCCGGAATCCTGACCACATGTCCCTTCTTCTCTTTATCGAACAGGTCCTGAACGGGCTTCAGTTCGGCGTGATGCTGTTTCTGATGGCTGCCGGGCTGACGCTGATCTTCGGCGTCATGGGGCTTATCAATCTGGCGCACGGGTCGCTTTACATGATCGGCGCCTTCGCGGCGGCGGCCGTATCGGCGGCGACGGGATCGTTCCTGCTGGGCCTGGCGGCAAGCCTGGCGGCGGCTGCGGCGGCGGGCGCGCTGATCGAGGTCGTGGTGATCCGGCGGCTTTATGACAAGGACCACCTGGATCAGGTTCTGGCCACTTTCGCGCTGATCCTGATCTTTTCGGAAGGCACGCGCTGGGTCTTCGGGTCCTTCCCGCTTTATCTCGACGTGCCGTCCTACCTGGCCGGATCGGTGACGCTGCCGGGGGGCATCGAATATCCGCTTTACCGGCTGGCCATCATCGCCATCGGGCTGCTGGTCGCCGCGGGGCTTTTCGCGCTGATCGCCTGGACCCGCATCGGCATCCAGATCCGGGCCGGCGAGAGTGACCGCGAGATGATCGCGGTGCTGGGCGTCAACATCTCGGCGCTTTACACCATCGTCTTTGCGCTGGGCGCGGCGCTGGCCGGGTTCGCGGGCGCGCTTATCGGGGCGATCCAGTCGGTGCAGGTGGGCATGGGCGAACCGGTGCTGATCCTCGCATTCGTGGTGATCGTGATCGGCGGCATCGGTTCGATCAAGGGGGCGCTGGTGGGCGCCATCCTGGTCGGGCTGACCGACACGCTGGGCCGCACGCTGCTGCCGGTCGCCTTCGACACGTTCATGACCGCCTCGGCGGCCAATGCCGTCGGTTCGGCGCTGGCGTCGATGTCGATCTACATCCTCATGGCGGTGCTGCTGGTGTTCAAGCCGACCGGCCTGTTCGGGAGCGCCTGAGATGCAGCGCGAAACCCTGATCAACATCATCGTGCTGGCATTGCTGGTGCTGTTTCCGCTCTGGGCCTGGCAGGCGGACGAGCCGTTCATGATCACCCTGGCGACGCGGGCGGTGATCCTGGCGCTGGCCGGGGTCGGGCTGAACCTGGCGCTGGGGCTGGGCGGCATGGTCAGTTTCGGCCATGCGGTGTTCTTCGGCGTGGGCGGCTATGCCATGGGCATTCTGGCCAGCCACGCACAAAGCTACGAACCGATTTTCGAATGGCCGTTCCTGTTCGAGGGCAGCAAGTTCATGCCGCTGATCTGGCTGGTCGCGATCCTGTCCAGCGGTCTGGCGGCGCTGGCGATCGGGGCGCTGTCGCTGCGAACCTCAGGCGTCTATTTCATCATGATCACGCTCGCCTTCGGGCAGATGTTCTTCTATTTCACGATCAGTTGGCCCGCCTATGGCGGCGAGGACGGGCTGTCGGTCTATGTGCGCAACGGCTTTCCCGGCCTCAACACCCTGGACCCGATCCAGTTCTACGGCATCTGCCTTGCCATCCTCGCAATCGTGCTGTTCGCCATGTCGCGGCTGGCGCGGTCGTCTTTCGGGCTGGCGCTCTCGGCGGCGCGGCAGAACGAGGAACGGGTGCAGGCGGTGGGTATCGGCGTGTTTCGCCTGCGGCTGATGGCCTTCACCATCTCGGGCGCGATCACCGGGCTGGCCGGCGCGCTGTTTGCCGATCTCAACCGTTTCGTCAGCCCCGTCATGTTCAGCTGGCAGACCTCGGGCGAGATCATGATCTTCGTGATCCTCGGCGGGGTCGGGCGGCTTTACGGCCCGGTCATCGGCGCGGTGCTGTTCATCGTGCTCGAACACGAACTTGGCGGGCTCAGCGAATACTGGCACATCTATCTCGGCGCGCTGCTGCTGGGCGTGGTGCTGTTTGCCCGCGGCGGGCTGATCGGGGTGCTGGCCGGGCGCGAGGTGGCACATGACTGAACCGATCCTCGACATTCGCAACATCTCCAAGAGCTTTGGCGCATTGAGAGCCAGCAACGACGTGTCGCTGGATCTGCGGCCGGGCGAAATACATGCGCTGATCGGCCCGAACGGCGCCGGGAAATCGACCCTGATCAAGCAGATCGCCGGCAACCTGCGCCCCGACGCCGGGGCGGTATGGTTCAACGGGCGCGACGTGACCGAACTCGATACCGTGGCGCGCGCCCGTGCCGGGCTGGGGCGCACCTTCCAGATTTCGTCGCTGGCGATGGAAATGACGGTGCTGCAAAACGTCGTGCTGGGGGCGATGGGCCACCGCACCGGGCCGTTCCGGTTCTTCCGCCCCGTGATGAAGGACCGCGCGCTGCTGGCACCGGCGATGCAGGCGCTTGAACAGGTCGGGCTGGAGGAGTTCGCGACCACCCGCACCGCCGATCTGAGCCACGGCCAGCGGCGGCAACTGGAAGTCGCCGTGGCGCTGACGCTTTCGCCCAGGGTTTTCCTGATGGACGAACCGATGGCCGGCCTTGGCGCCGAAGGGTCGCACCGGCTGATGGGGTTCCTCGACGAGTTGCGCCAGCAGGCGCCGATTCTCCTGGTCGAGCACGACATGGACGCGGTGTTCGCGCTGGCCGACCGGATCAGCGTGCTGGTCTACGGTCAGATCATCGCCACCGGCAGCGCCGACGAGATCCGTGCCAACCCGGAGGTGCGCAGCGCCTATCTGGGCGAGGAGGAGGACGCATGAGTCTTCTCAAGCTCTCCCATGTCTCGGCCTTCTACGGGCCGTCCCAGGCCCTGTTCGATGTGCATCTCAACCTGGCCGAAGGCGAGGTTCTGGCACTGATGGGGCGCAACGGCATGGGCAAATCGACCACCGTCAAGGTGATCTGCCGGATGCTGAAACATCGTGGCGGGCAGGTCGTGTTCGACCGCAACGACCTGGGTGCCATGCGGCCGCATCAGGCGGCGCGCGCCGGTATCGGGCTGGTGCCCGAGGGGCGGCGCTGTTTTCCCAACCTGACGGTGCGCGAGAACCTGATCGCCGCCGCCCGCCCCGGCGCCTGGGATCTGGAAACCGTGGGCAAGCTGTTTCCGCGTCTGAGCGAACGCCATGACCAGAAGGCGGCGCTGCTTTCGGGCGGCGAACAGCAGATGCTGGCCATCGGGCGCGCCCTGATGACCAACCCCCGCCTGCTGATCCTGGACGAGGCGACCGAGGGGCTGGCGCCGGTGATCCGGCAGGAAATCTGGCAGGCCGTGGCGCGGCTCAAGGCGGAAACCGGCCTGTCGATCATCGTGATCGACAAGTCGATCCGCGAGCTGGCGGGCGTCGCCGACAGCGCGGTGATCCTGGAAAAGGGCCGCTCGGTCTGGAACGGGGCCTTTGGCGACCTGACCCACGACGTCACCGACAAGTATCTGGGGGTCTGAGGGGCCAACTGCCCGGCCCCCACGATGCCGCGGGCGAGAGGGGCGCGCCCGAAAGCGGATTTTGGCGAGAGCGCGGAAGTTCGCGCGTCGCGCCGGAGCACATCGCAGCCATGCCTGACAACATCGGACCTGCCCGCCGCACGCGACCCTCGATGCGTTTGCGGTGCCCGACGATCGCGATTCTCGACCCGTTGTCCAAGCGGCCCACGCCCCGTTCAACCGCCCTATTCGGTTTTGCTGGACTTTTGTTCAAATATTTTGTTCTGTTCATGCGTCAGGCGATGAATCGAGGAGGATCACGCCCTGACGCACCATGAGGCGCGCCGCCCACCATCCGGTGCGAAGGGAGGAGAGGCTTGATGAAATCGAGTGCTTGCACAACGACGTTTGCCGCATCTCTGCCATGTTCGACAACCAGGGCATTTCCTGCGCCCAGGGGCCGGCGTGTTACGCGATACCGTTGACCACCCGGAACGATAAACGCCAGGCCCGAAACGGGCGAACCGGACAGGGAGAAACCAGCAATGTCCTATGATTTCGTAGTCGTCGGGGGAGGCTCCGCAGGGGCGACGATCGCGTCCCGCCTGAGCGAGGATCCGAATGTGAAGGTCTGCCTGCTGGAAGCGGGCGGCGGTGGCAGGGATATGCTGATCCGCGCTCCGATCGGGGTTGTGGCGATGATGCCGGGCAAGCCGCTCAAGATCAACAACTGGGCGTTCGAGACGGTGCCGCAGCCGGGTCTGAACGGCCGCCGGGGCTATCAGCCGCGCGGCAAGGCGCTGGGCGGGTCGAGCGCGATCAACGCCATGCTGTATGTGCGCGGCCAAAGGCAGGATTACGACGGCTGGGCCGATCTGGGCAACGAAGGCTGGGACTGGGACAGCGTGCTGCCCTATTTCAAGAAGGCGGAAAACAACGTGCGCGGGGCCGGCGAGACCCATGGCGCCGGCGGCCCCTTGCAGGTCTCGGACCAGAAGGCGCCGCGCCCGATCTCCGATGCCTATATCGAGGCCAGCACCCAGTTGCAGATTCGACGCACCGAGGATTTCAACGCCGGTGACAACGAAGGCGCCGGGTACTGGCAGACGACGATACACCACAGCCCCGAAAAGAACGGCGAGCGGTGTTCGGCGGCGGCGGCCTATCTTTTTCCGGTGATGGACCGGCGCCCCAACCTGACGATCATCACAAAGGCACATGCGACAAGGATCATCTTTGAAGGCAAGCGGGCCGTCGGCGTTGCCTATCGCCAAGGCAAGCAGGACAAGGACGTTCGCGCCGGCAAGGAAGTGATCCTGTGCGGCGGCGCGTTCCAGTCGCCCCAGCTGTTGCAGCTTTCGGGGGTCGGCCGGTCCCAGGACATCACCCCGCACGGCATTGAAATGGTGCATGAACTCGAGGGCGTGGGGCAGAACCTGCAAGACCATCTCGATTTTATCATGGGCTACACGACGAGGGACCGGGACAATCTTGGGCTGGGCCTGCGCGCGGGCATGAAGCTGATCGGCGAGATCCTGAAATGGCGCAGGGACGGCAATTCGATGGTAGCTTCCTCGATCACCGAATGCGGTTCGTTCTTCAAGACCGATCCGTCGCTCGACCGCCCCGACGTGCAGACCCATTTCGTGATCTCGATCGTCGACGATCACGCCCGCAAACTGCATCTGGGTAATGGCTATTCCTGCCATGTCTGCGTGCTGCGCCCCCATTCGCGCGGCGAGGTGTTCCTGCAATCCGGCGATCCGCTGGCCGCGCCGGGAATCGACCCCCGTTTCCTCAGCGACGACAGGGATCTCGCGACGCTGATGAAGGGCGCGAAAATGACCCGTCAGGTCCTGGAAGCCCCGCCGATGAAGCAATTCGCGCACAAGGAACTGTTCGGCATCCACGACAACATGACCGATGCCGAATGGGAGCAGAACATCCGCAACCGGGCCGACACGGTCTATCACCCCGTGGGAACCTGCAAGATGGGTGTCGACGACATGGCCGTGGTCGACCCGCACCTGAAGGTGCGCGGGCTTGAGGCGCTGCGCGTCGCCGATGCGTCTGTCATGCCGCTTGTGGTGTCGGGCAATACCAACGCACCCACCATCATGATCGGTGAAAAATGCGCCGAAATGATCAGGGCCGAACATGCCGCGTGAAATGCGCCCCTGCGCGATGCGGGGGCAACGCGGAAGAACCGGTGCCAATCACCGGGACAGGACAGAGCCGATGCCGGGATTGATGATGAAGGACGAACCGCCGATTGGTGATCTGATCGCGATTGCCGGACAGGCCCCGGCCGGGGCGGTCGTATCCGCCACGCCATTCCCATGGCCGGCACCGGCACGATCCCTGGCGACACACTAGCGAGAAGGGGTGCATGATATGCCCGATGGCGCACAATTGAAGATCGAGGGGCAGGACGCCCTGTACAAGGAATACGACGCGGCCCTGGCCGATCTGGACGCGGCCAAGAACAGATGGGTCCGCCTGTCACCGGCAGAGCGCATCGCCCTGCTTGCCGGGATGAAGGACGGCATCATGCAGGTGGCCGGGGGCTGGGCCGACACATCGGCCCGCAAGAAGGGACTGACGCCGGGCACACCCGTTGCGGGCGAGGAATGGATCGCCGGCCCCTATGCCACGATGGTCGGGGTCAATGCCCTGATGTCCACGCTGAGCCAGCTTCAGGGCAAGAGCTTTGTCGACCATCTTCCCCAGCGGGTGCTGCCTTCGGGCCATCTCGGCGTGACGGTCCTGCCGCATTCGATCTGGGATCGTCTGCTTCTGTCCGGCATTTCCGCCGAAGTCTGGATGCAGAAGGGGGTGAACGCGGCCAACCTGAAAAAGCACGTCGCGCGCGCCTATGACGTGCCGGTCGATCAACGCGTCGGCAAGGTCGCTCTTGTGCTGGGTGCGGGGAATGTTGCCGCGATCACGCCGCTTGACGTGCTGCAAAAGCTCATCCTCGAGGATCAGGTCGTCATTCTGAAGATGAACCCGATCAACGACTATCTGACCGATTTCTACAAGATCGCGATGAAGCCGTTCATCGACGGCGGCTATCTGCGAATCGTCAAGGGCGATGCCGCGGGCGGCGCCTATCTTTGCAAACATCCCGTGGTGGACGAGTTGCACATCACGGGGTCGGACGCGACCCATGACGCGATCGTCTGGGGCGTCGGCGAAGAGGGCGCTGCCAACAAGAAGGCAGGCACGCCGAAAAACACCAAACGCTTCACCTCGGAACTTGGCTCGGTCAGTCCGACCATCGTCGTGCCTGGCCCCTGGAGCGCGGCCGACATCCGGTTCCAGGCCGAGAACATCGCCACGATGAAGCTGCACAATTCCGGCCACAACTGCATCGCCACGCAGGCGCTGGTCATGCCCAAGGGCTGGGAAAAGGGCGCCGCCCTGATGGACGCCCTCAGGGAGGTGATCGCCACGTCGACGCGCCCGACATGGTATCCCGGCGCGCAGACCCGGCTCGACAGCTATGCCGAGCATGGCGGCAAGGTCGAACGGGTCGCGCGCGGGAACGACGCGCCCCCCGTCATCATCGGCGAGATATCCGAAGACAGCCACAACCGGTCCTGCGAGGTCTTCGGCCCGGCCCTGGGCATCAAGGAACTGGACGGTTCCGATCCGGAAGCCTTCCTGATCGCCGCCATCGAGTATGCCAACACCGAGCTCTGGGGGACGCTGGGCGCCAATATCCTGATCCACCCCAGGACCATCCGCGAGATCGGCACGAGGCGGTTCGAGGAGATCCTGGCCGATTTCCGCTATGGCACCATCGGCATCAACGGCTGGTGCGGCATCGGGTTCCTGATCGCCGCCTGCCCCTGGGGCGCCTATCCGGGCCACACGCTCGAAGATGTCGGCTCGGGTATCGGCACGGTGCACAACGCCTTCATGCTGGAGAATACCGAGAAGGTCGTGCTCCGCGCGCCGTGGCGGCCGTTCCCGCGCGGTGTCTTGTCCGGTCAGTTCACGCTGCTGCCGCGCCCGCCCTTCTTCATCACCAACCGGCGCCAGCACAAGATCGGCGAGGCGCTGACGAGATTCGAGTACAGGCCAGGCTGGCTCAAACTGCCGGGAATCTTCCTTAACGCCCTGTTGGGCTAGCCATCCGTCCCGGGCGCAACAGGTTGAACTTTGCCCGGGATTTCAGCAAGTGAATGCCATGAACCAGATGCCCGCCAAACTCAAGGCCCGCGCCCAACGCAGAACCGCCAAGCGCGACGGCAAGAAGCGCCAGATCGCCGAAAGCGCGATCCTGGCGCTCAAGGAACTGGGCTATGCGAATACATCGCTGCGCGACATCGCGGAAAAGAGCGAGATGTCGCTGGGCATGCTGCACTACTACTTCGAGGATCGTACCGATCTGATCATCTATTGCGTGTCGATCTACAAGGACCAGTTCGTTCGCAACATTGCGGATGCGCTTGAGCGAGCCGAAGGGCGCCAAGCGGTGATCGAACGGTTCTCGCAAGCCCTGGTCGCCTCGATCGTTGACGATGAGATGACGCATCGCCTTTGGTACGACATCCGTGCGCAGGCCATGTTCGATGAAACCTTCCGGCCCGTCGTCTCCGAGATCGAAAGCAAGCTGATCGGCCTCGTTTCGACCGCTTTCGTCAAGGCGGGCCACGACACCCCGACCGATGTCGAACTGTCATACGCGCTTTTGGATGGCGTGTTCCGGTATCTGATGCAAAACCAGATCCCGAAACCCACGATGACCCGCGAGGAGATGACGAACGTCTTCCGTGCGCTGCTTGGCAGGTTTCTCTGAGCGTTCAGGTCGGGCGGCGGTCCGGCCATACAGACTGTCGCGTTGCATTCGTGTCTGTGCGGCGGATAGTGTTGGCCGGCCTGTCGGCGACACGTTTCAGGATGCGCTGCCGGTCTGCGACGGGGCCGGCACGCAACCCGCAATCCCGCCACGGGGCCTTTCAAGTCAGGGGGTTTTCCAGTTGAACCAGATGAACGATACCGCCGCATCGACCTTTGTCGTTCTCGGCATGCATCGTTCGGGCACCTCGGCGCTGGCGCGCTG
>JAGRMG010000269.1 GCA_020441385.1 Paracoccaceae bacterium | reverse complement strand
TAGAGATGCCAGACCGGTTCGGCCCAGTTCGGGACATGGGGCAGGCCCAGCCCGGATTGCGCCAGCCCCTCGCCATAGGCGGCCGCGATCGCGCGGCGCCGGTCGTTCCAGTCGTCCAGCACCGCCAGCTTGACCCGCAGCACCGCGGCCTGGAGCGGATCGAGCCGGCTGTTCACCCCGCGTTCGACATGGACGTATTTCTGCGCCGAGCCGTAGTTGCCCAGCCGCCTTATCCGTTCGGCGATACCGGCGTCGCCTGTGGTGATCGCCCCGGCATCGCCGAGCGCGCCGAGATTCTTGCCCGGATAGAAGCTCCAGCAGGCCACGTCCCCGTGCCCGCCGATCCGCCTGCCCCTGTAGCGGGCGCCATGGGCCTGGGCCGCATCCTCGATCACCCGCAGGCCGTGCTTTCGGGCCAGATCGAGGATCGGATCCAGATCGGCGGGCTGGCCGTAGAGATGCACCGGCAGGATGGCGCGGGTGTCCGGCGTGACCGCCGCGGCGATGCGCGCGGGGTCGATGTTGTGGGTGGCCGGGTCGGGTTCGACCGGCTGGATCGTGGCGCCCACGGCGCTGACCGCCAGCCAGGTGGCGATATAGGTGTTGGAGGGCACGATCACGCCGTCGCCCGGCCCGATGCCGCAGGCCCTGAGCGCCAGGACCAGCGCATCCAGCCCGTTGCCGGTACCGACGCAATGCGCGGATTCGGTATAGGCGGCGAACTCGGCCTCGAACGCCTCGACCTCCTGGCCGCCGACATACCAGCCGCTGGCCAGGACGCGGGCGACGGCGGCGTCGATGTCGCCGGCCAGTTCCCGGTAGGCCGCCCCCAGATCGAGAAAGGGGATCATGCCGCCCCTTCCCTGACCTTTTCGAGAAACGCCCTGTGCTCGCGGATATAGTCGGCCTCGTCATATGGGTGCGAGGCCAGCACCATGCAGACCGCGCCCTGGCTGAAACTGTCCATCTCGCGCCAGATCATCCGGTCGATCAGCAGGCCCTTGCGGGGATCGCGCAGCCAGTGTTGCGAGGTCTCGAACCCGTCGTCGACGCTGACCCGGAAACTGCCGGACAGGGCGAACAGGACCTGCTGCAATTCCAGATGCGCATGGCCGCCGCGTTCGGCATCCACCGGCACGTTGTAGAGATAATAGACCCGGGCGATGTCGAACGGCACATGCCGCCGGCTTTCGACGAATGTCAGATCGCCGCGCGTGTCCGACACGACCGGCAGTTCGATGACCCGGACCGATCCGCGCGGGCCGTCCTGATGCGTGGTGCTCATGCCTCGGCTCTTTCCCTGAGTGTGCTGAAATGGGTATCCCGGTCCCGGAAATACCGTTCGGCGGAATATTCGAAATAGATGTTCACGTCATCCCTGCCGGTCTCGCGGGCCCCGAAGCGGCGATAGAACGCGATGGCATGGGCATTGCCGAGCCGGACATCGAAAACCGCGCGGGGCAGGCCCAGCTTCTCGAACCCCACCCCGAAGGAGAGAACCGCGCTTTCCAGGGCCGCCCCGGCCGGCTTGTCCCGGTTCAGGATCCAGCTGCCCCAAGTGAACCCGTCCGTACCGATCCCGTAGAGGCGCACGAGCCCGCAGGGCGTGCCGTCGCGCCGTTCGATCACGTAGTAGAGTTCGCGTCCGGCGGCCTCACGCTCCTTGTAGCGCGAGATCCAGGCGCGCTGGTCCGCCGCGGTTCCGTCAACCGCGGACAGATGCGCATTGTAGGCCGGATCCATGCGCAGCCCGTGGATGAAATCCGCGTCTTCGGGCTCCACCAGGCGCAGGCAGAGCCGGCGATGGCACAGGCGTTTCAACTCGTCACTCACAGGCATCGTCAAATTCCTTCGAACCGGCCGGCG
The DNA here is from genome assembly GCA_020441385.1 of Paracoccaceae bacterium. Taxonomy (GTDB): domain Bacteria; phylum Pseudomonadota; class Alphaproteobacteria; order Rhodobacterales; family Rhodobacteraceae; genus JAGRMG01. Next base: position 15 of record JAGRMG010000269.1, on the reverse strand, counting down.
GGCCGGCGGCGGCCG
>JAGRMG010000058.1 GCA_020441385.1 Paracoccaceae bacterium | reverse complement strand
GCCCGGCGGCCGGTCCGGGCGGCGGTAGGGCAGCCGCAAGGCGACATCGGAGGCCTCGACGATCTCGCGCGTCACTCCCAGCGCCCGGGCAAAGGCCAGCGACCGGTCGTCCCGGGTGGCGACCACCGCGCAGCGGTTGATGGTGCGCGCCGCGAGAAACCGCCCCGCGCGGCCGGTGAAGGGGCCGATGGTCTGGGGCGCCATCACCAGCGGCCGGCCCGCGGCATGGGTGAGGAACTTCTGCAGGAAGACCTGGAACATCCGCCTGCGGCCATAGATGTCGGTGAAACTGTCGCCGCCGCTGATGTCGATCACCAGATCGCTCGAACGTATCACCGAGAAGAACTGCCAGGGCCGCCGCAGCGGGCGCACCACCCGTTCCGAAATATCCGGGCCGGAAATGCACTGATCCCGGGGGCCGCCGCCTTCCAGGAAGAGAATGCGCAGATCCAGATCGTGGCGCCGCGCGATCTTGCGCAGGATATCCGCCTGCGCCACCGAAAGCGCGCCGACACCGAGATTGTCGTTGCGCAGGTCATGGCCGATCAGGGCGACCTTCAACATGTTCCGTCACCTTTCGCGTCCAGCCCGTTCACAGCCACCCCTCACCTTTCCCCGTACCGGTTTCGCGGGATCCGCGCCCCGAACCCCGCGCACGGGGCCGCCCGCGCGGGCGTGCCGGCCCGCGCTTGCCGCCCCGGCCGGGATTCGGCGCGGGATTCGGGGCGAGTCTGGGCCATGCGCGGCGGCGGGGCAATCCGGGAACGGCGCGCGCCCCGGTCCCGCCGGGGCGGCATGATCACGCCATCAGGGCCATATCGTCGGGCGCGTGATGCGCATCCTCGATGAAATCGGCGCTGTCATCGGCCCGGAAATCCGAGATTTCGCCAGTGAAATCGTGCCTTCCGGCCGATCCGAGCGTCCAGCTGCGGACAGTTCCGTCCGGTCCGCCCAGGTCGATATCGCCCGCCTGGCTCCGGTCCAGCACGACCTCGCCGTCCAGCGCCACCTGCAACCGGTCCGCCCGGGCATCGACCATGACATGCACCCGGTGCGGATCGGTATCGTCCAGGCCCAGATCGTCGATGCGGATGCCCTGGCGGAACGAACCGTCGCTCTGGGCGACATGCACCTTCAGCCCGTCCTCCTCCACGCTCAGCCCGACCTTTCCGTCGTTCCAGACCAGGCGCATGCCGCCGTCCCCCGCGTCGGCCTTGCGGTAATCGACCGAGAAGGACAGCCGTTCGGATTGCCCGAGCCGCAGCGGGCCGAGATCGACATGATCGCTGTCGCCCTCCAGCCGCAGCACCGGGCCGCCGGGGCCGTCGATGGTGACGGCACCGCCGCGCAGCTGGTTGTTGCTCAGCTGGGCGAAGTCGGCGATGTAGCCGTCCAGGACCGGAAGCGAGGATTCTTTCGCATCGGGGGCCGGCTGCGTGTTCGATTCGGGCTGCGATTGGGGCGCCGGCTGCGGCTGCGGTTCGGGCCGCAGGACAGGCTCCAAGGCCGGCCGGATGTTCGATTCGGGGGCCGGTTGCGTGTTCGATTCCGGCTGCGATTGGGGCGCCGGCTGCGCACCGGATTCGGCCTCGGGCAGCGGCGCGGGTCCGGGCACCGGATGTGTGTTGGATCCGGGCGCCGGCGCGGGTTCCGGTGCCGGTTCAGGCTCGGGCGCCGGCGCGGGTTCCGGTACCGGTTCAGGCTCGGGCACAGGCGCGGGCTCGGGCGCCGGTTCGGGCGCGGGCACAGGCTCGGGCTCGGGTGCCGGTTCGGGCTCGGGTACAGGCTCGGGCTCGGGTACGGGCACAGACTCGGGCGCCGGCTGTTCTTCAAGCGCGCCGGCGAAAACCGGGTAGTCGGGTGAGGTTGCGTTCAGATCGAAACCGGTCAGTTTTCCGTCGAAGTTCCGCCCTCCCCACGGCTCGCCGAACCAAAGCCCCCAGCTGCCCATGGCGGGCATCGCGCCGGTCACGGTGGTTGACGCGGCAACGGCGCCATCGACCACGATCTGCAAGCTGTCGCTGGCCCCGTCCAGCCGGATCGAAATGTCATGCGCCGCGCCGTCGTTGATCGTGACGCCGGAGGTGCGCAGATCGACCGGCCCCGAATCGGGCCAGAGCCGGACGCGCAGTTCGCCATTGCCGAGCACGCCGACGGTGATGCTGCTGTGGATGCGCGCGACCTCCCCCCAGCTGAGCCCCGGGCTGTCCGCCTGCAGGGTCATCGACATCTCGAAGGAGTCCGCGCCGAAGAACCGCGCGAACGCCTCCTTGGGAATTCCGACCGCCACCCCGCGCGCCCCGAGGTCGACGGCGCTGGCCCCGTCCATCGCGACCGAGGCGCGGTCCGTCCCCTCCAGCGGCGTTTGCGCGCCATAGCCCTGGCCGACGAACAGCCCGCTATGCGGATCGAAGGCGATGACATCCTCTCCGGCGACACCCACCCGGGCATGGGCGGTGGAGGATACGCTGGAATCGTCCAGAATGACCGTCAGGTTCACGTCATAGGCCCCCGCCGTGGCAAAGGCATGTTCCACGACGCGGCCGAACGCCGTCGCGCCGTCCCCGAATTCCCACATGAACAGGGCGTCCTCGGGCAGCGTCCGGCCGGCCGCGTCATAGGTGCTGGTCGCGTCGAAAACCAGGGTCCGGGCGTCCTCTGCGCTGTTCATCACGTCAAACAGCGGAGACAGGGTTTCGGGCGCCGTATCCAGTTGCAGGCGCGAGGCGCCGGCGCCGAGCTTGTCGATCATGCTTCCCGGGGCCACCACGAAATCCCGGACGCCGCCCGGTCCGCCGATGGAGGATTCGAAGAAGAGACCGGCGTAATATCCCGGCAGCGTCGGATCCGTGTTCTGGATGAACGCGTTGCCGCCGACGGACCAGCCGGCCTGGCCGGAATGGCCG
>JAGRMG010000268.1 GCA_020441385.1 Paracoccaceae bacterium | reverse complement strand
CTCGTGCCGGGTCCAGAGCACTCGTCTGAGCGCCCTGACGGGAGAGTATCGGTGTGAGAGTGGGCTATCAATACCCCAGCGCGCAGCCGTCCTTGCGCGGGTCGCTGGCGCCTTCCAGAACGCCGTCTTCGCGGATGTCGATCGCCTGTGCTCCGCCCAGCGGCTTTTCCACGATGGCGATGTCGTGGCCCAGATCGGCCAGCGCCCGGCGCGTCGTGTCGTCATAGCCGCGTTCGATGTTCAGCCTGCCCTCATCGGCGAAGCAGCGGGGCGCGTCTATCGCGGTCTGTAGGTCCATCCCGAAATCGCACAGGTTCGACACGAATCGCGCGTGCCCCGTCGGCTGGTAGGCGCCGCCCATCACGCCGAAGGGCATCCTCACGCAGCCGTCCTGCGCCAGCATGGCCGGAATGATCGTGTGCATCGGCCGCTTGGAGCCGGCCAGCTCGTTGGGGTGGCCCTTCTCCAGCGTGAACCCGGCGCCGCGATTCTGCATCAGGATGCCGAATTTTTCCGATGCGATACCGGATCCGAAGCCGTGATAGAGCGAGTAGATCAGCGATACGGCCATGCGGTCGCGATCCACCACGCACAGATAGACGGTGTCACGATGCACTGCCTCTGTCAGCGGCGCCGCCGCGGGCATGGCGCGGCGCGGGTCGATCAGTGCCGCCAGCCTTGCCGCGGTTTCCGGGGCCAGCATGTGAGCGAGCCGGGCGGTATGATCGGGGTCGGCAAGAAAGCGGTTGCGCGCGTCATAGGCAAGCTTGCTCGCTTCGGCTTCGATATGGGCGCGGGGGGCGCCCAAGGGCGCCATTGCGGCGATGTCGAAATGCGACAGGATGTTCATGAGCAGGGTCGCGGTGGCGCCCTGGCCGTTGGGTGGATGTTCGAGCAGTTCGGCCCCCTTGTAGCATCCGCCGATCGGGCCGGATCGGGTGCAGGCGGTCGCCGCGAAATCGTCGGCCGTGTGCGTGCCGCCCAGCGCGCGAAGCGTCGCGATCATGTCCTCGGCGACCTCGCCGCGGTAGAACGCGTCGCGCCCGTGCTTGGCGATCCGGCGCAGCACATCGGCCAGTCCGGGCGCGCGGAAGAGTTGCCCGACAAGCGGCGCGCGCCCGTCGAACAGATGGGATTGCCGGGCGCCGCCTTGCAGGGTCGCGGCGCAGGTCGCCCAGTCGAAGGCGACCCGGGGCGCCACCGGCACGCCGGCATCGGCATAGTGGATCGCCGGGGCCAGAATCGCATCCAGCCCCAGCTTGCCGACATTGTTCGCCAGATGGCAGAACGCATCGACGGCGCCGGGCACCGTGACCGAATGCGGGCCATGGGCCGGCACTGCGGTTTCGCCGGCGGCGCGCAAGGCTGCCGCGTCGGCCGCCGCCGGCGCCCGGCCCGACCCGTTGAGCGCCTGAACCGCGCCGCCGGGTTGCGAATAAAGGACAAAGCAATCGCCGCCGATGCCGGTCATGTGCGGTTCGCAGACGCCCAGCAGCACCGCCGCACCGATTGCCGCATCCATGGCGTTGCCGCCGCGCCGAAGGATGTCGATGGCGGTTTGCGCCGCCAGCGGATGCGAGGTTGCGCACATGCCCTCGACGGCCAGCGTTCGTGATCGTCCGGGCAGGTGGAAGTCTCGCATATATGAACCCTGTCGCTTCTCGCTCAGCGCCGCGCGGTCCAGCTGGCCGAGGCGTGGCGGCGGGTATAGAATTCGCCCATCAGCCCGATCATCGTCAACACGATCCCCACCCAGAGCGCGTATTCCCAACTGCTGAAATGCGGGTTGTAGTTGATGAAGACATAGCCGCGCGCCTGGTCGATGCAATGAAACAGCGGGTTCCAGTCGAACATCGCCAGCATGAAGGCGGGCAGGGTGTTGGCGACGAACATCTTGCCCGAAGCGACCATGTTGGCGCGCTGGTAGATGGTGGTGGCCAGCCCGGTGAAGGTCGGGAACCACGGTTTCAGCGCCATGAACACCAGCCCCACCGACACGCCGGTGAACCAGGCCAGCAACAGCATGCCGAAGGCGGGAATCGGTTCTTCGATGTGAATGGGTGTCCAGGCCGCGTGATAGAGAAACAGGATGATCGCCGCGGTCAGCACCTGAATGTAGAGCGTCGAGAGCGCCGCCGCCAGGATCGCCACGATGGTGTTCATGGGCTTGTGCAGCATCATCGGGCTGGTCGGACCTTCGGCACCGGCCACCGCGCCGACCGTCTTGGTGTGGATCATGAACAAAAAGATGCCCGACATCATGTATAACAGGAAGTCGCCGCGAATGGAGGCGTTGCGCAGCCCCAGCACCGCGAACATCAGATAGAAGGCAGCGACGAAGATGATCGCCTGGAGGATGTTGATACCGATGGCGATGAAGGCGTTGTTGTGTTTGGAACGCACCGCGCGCGCCGTCGCGTGAAACACCACCTCGGCCATCACGAGGGCGCTGCTCAGCTTCGATGTCTGTACCCGATATCCGAACATCGGCCTTGTGCCCCGCGATCCTGCCCAGCCTTGCACGGAATTCTTGCCGTTCCGTTGCTCGCGCAGCATAAGAAGGCACACATGAATAATCAACAAAACAAGGCACGGAGCGATTTTGTGAATTATGCCACTCTCGTCCCGGTGATGCGCGGGCTGGCGATCCAGGCCGGCAGCCGGATCATGGAGATCTACAACGGCCCCGATTTCGAAGTGAAGGTGAAGTCCGACGACAGCCCCGTGACCGAGGCGGACGAGGCCGCCGATGCGCTGATCTCGGCGGGGCTGCGCGCGGCCTTTCCCGACATCATGCTCGTGACCGAGGAACAGGCGGCGACGCATTCGGCCCGTGGCGATACCTTCCTGATCGTCGATCCGCTGGACGGCACCAAGGAGTTCATTCACCGCCGCGGCGACTTCACCGTGAACATCGCGCTGGTGGAAAACGGAGAACCGACGCGCGGCGTGGTCTATGCGCCGGCGCGGGGGCGCCTGTTCTACACGCTGCCCGATGGCGGCGCCGTCGAGGAAACCGGCGCGCTGGACCCGGACGCGCCCGGCCCGACCCGGCCGATCAGGGTGTCCGCGCCCGACAACGAGGCGCTGCTGGTGGTGGCCTCGAAATCGCATCTGACGGACGAGACCCAGGACTATATCGCGAAATACAGCGTGATAGACTTCAGGAGCGCGGGATCGTCGCTCAAGTTCTGTCTGGTGGCCACCGGCGAGGCCGATCTCTATCCCCGGGTCGGGCGCACGATGGAATGGGACACGGCGGCGGGCCATGCGGTCCTGGCTGGCGCAGGCGGCCGGGTGGTGCGCTTTGACGACCATTCGCCCCTGATCTACGGCAAGGAGGGTTATGCCAACCCGTTCTTCATCGCCTACGCGCCGGGCGTCGATCTGAAGGCGCCCTGAATGCCGGTGCTGGTGGTCATTCCCGCGCGCTTCGCCTCGACCCGCTATCCGGGCAAGCCGCTGGTGCCGCTGACCGGCGCCACCGGCGTGGCGCGCACGCTGATCGAAAGGTCGTGGTTGGCCGCACGGGCGGTTGCCGGTATCGACCGCGTGGTGGTGGCGACCGACGACAGCCGCATCCGCGAGCTTTGCGAAGGTTTCGGCGCCGAGGCGGTGATGACCTCGCCCGGCTGCCTGAACGGAACCGAACGCTGCGCCGAGGCGCACGAAGTGCTGGGCGGCGGCTTCGACATCGTGGTCAATCTTCAGGGCGATGCGCCGCTGACGCCGCACTGGTTCGTCGAGGATCTGGTGGCCGGTCTGCGTGCCGCGCCCGACGCGCAGGTGGCCACCCCGGTCCTGCGCTGCGACGGCGCCGCGCTGAACGGGTTCCTGGCCGATCGCCGCGCCGGCCGGGTGGGGGGCACCACGGCCGTCTTCGCCGCCGATCGCGGGGCGATGTATTTCTCGAAGGAGGTGATTCCCTTCACGTCGGAGCGTTATGGCGACGGCGACCTGACGCCGGTGTTCCACCATGTCGGCGTCTATGCCTACCGGCCCGAGGCACTGGCGGCCTATCCCGGCTGGCCGGTCGGCCCGCTGGAGCGGCTCGAGGGTCTGGAACAGCTGCGCTTCATGGAACACGGCCGCAAGGTGCTGTGCGTCGAGGTCGAGGCGCGCGGCCGCCGGTTCTGGGAGTTGAACAACCCCGAGGACGTGCCGCGGATCGAGGCGATGCTGGCCGGCATGGGGCTGGAGTGACCGGCGCCGCGTCGGTCAGCGTGGTGATCGTCAGCCGCGACCGGCCGGAGGCGCTGCGCCGCTGTCTGATCGGGGTCGGCCAGATGACCTACGGCCAGTTCGAGGTCGTGGTGGTTGCGGACCATGCCAGTTGCATCGCGCTTCGGACCCTGCCGCAGGCGGCGCATGTCAAGCTGGTGGAATTCGCAGAGGCCAACTTATCCGCCGCCCGCAATGCCGGAATCGCCGCGGCCGCGGGCGAGATCGTGGCCTTCATCGACGACGATGCGGTGCCCGAACCGACCTGGCTGACCTATCTGGCAGCGCCTTTCGCCGATCCGGCCGTGATGGCCGCGGGCGGGTTCGTGCGGGGGCGCAACGGGATTTCCTGGCAAAGCCGGGCACGGGCGGTGGATCGCGAGGGCCGCAAGACGCCGCTGGAGGTGCCGCCGAACCGGGCAGTGCTGCCCGAGCCCGGCCCCGGCCGCGCCGTCAAGACCGAGGGGACGAACATGGCCGTGCGGCGGGCGTGTCTGGCGGCGCTGGGCGGGTTCGATCCGCGATACCGGTTCTTTCTGGACGAAACCGATCTGAACCTGCGCCTGATGGCGGCCGGGCACAGGACCGCCATCGCGCCGCTGGCCGAGGTGCATCACGGCTTTGCCGCCAGCGACAGGCGCAGGCACGACCGCGCCCCGACCGATCTGCGCCAGATCGGCGCCAGCTGGGCGGTGTTCCTGGCCCTGCACTGCCCCGAAGACCGCCAGGGCGCCGCCTGGGCGCGCATTCAGGCCGACGAGCGCCGGCGCGCCTTGCGCCACATGGTCGCGGGCCGGCTGGAGCCGCGCGACGTAAAGCGTCTGCTGCGCGGGTTGCGCGAGGGATTCGCCGAAGGGGCGGACCGGACGCAACCGCCAAGGCCGCAACTGTCCGGCCCGTCGCAACCGTTTCGCCCCTATCCGTCGCGCCGCGGCGCCCGGCCGGTGCTGATCGCCGGGCGCCTGTGGTCGCGCGCGCGCCAGCGCCGCCATGCCCGCCACGAGGTCGCGGCGGGCAATGTCGTGACGGTGATGCGGTTTTCCCATACCGGGCTGTTTCATCGCGTCGCCTTTTCGCCCGAAGGGTACTGGGAACATATCGGCGGCCTGTTCGGACGCAGCGAACGCGGGCAGCGCCTGTTTCGGATCAGCACCTTCGCCGGCCGGGTCCATGCCGAGGCCGACCGTGTGCGTCTGGTCCGCGGGCTGGATGAATCCGTTGGCATCAAGCGCGGGCTGCTGTAGACTTTCAGGCGACGCCACAAGCGTTTTTTCTATGGGCCATGTTGTGACCGCATTGATTTTGTATTAGCCGAGACGGGATACATCGTCAGTATTGAATTCAGAGTTCGAGGGAAAACCATGCGCAAAAAGGTTACCAAAGCCATATTCCCCGTCGCCGGTCTGGGTACCAGGTTTCTGCCCGCCACGAAATCGGTGCCCAAGGAGATCATGACGCTGGTCGACCGCCCGCTGGTTCAATACGCGATCGACGAGGCCCGCGCCGCCGGAATCAAGGAATTCATTTTCGTCACCTCCCGGGGCAAGGGCGCGCTGGAGGACTATTTCGATCACGCGCCGATGCTGGAACAGGAATTGCGCCGGGCCGGCAAGACCGAGCTTCTCGAAACGCTCAGGGCCAGCAACATGGAAAGCGGCGAGATCGCCTATATCCGTCAGCATCGCGCGCTGGGTCTGGGGCATGCGGTATGGTGCGCCCGGCGGCTGATCGCCAACGAACCCTTTGCCGTCATGCTGCCCGATGACGTGATCGCCGCCGAAAAGCCCTGCCTGCAACAGATGGTCGAAGCCTATCACGAAACCGGCGGCAGCATGGTCGCCGCGATGGAAGTTCCCCCCGAAAAGGCATCGGCCTATGGCGTGCTGGACGTGGCCGAGGATCTGGGCGCCGTGGTTCAGGTCAAGGGCATGGTCGAGAAACCGGCCCCGAAGGATGCGCCGTCCAACCTGGCGGTGATCGGGCGCTATATTCTGACCCCGTCGGTGTTGCAGAACCTGAACCGGATCAAGTCGGGCGCCGGGGGCGAGATTCAGCTGACCGATGCGATCGCGGCGGATGCGGCGGCGGGGCGCGCGGTCTATGGCTACCGGTTCCGCGGCCAACGGTTCGACTGCGGGTCCAAGGCGGGTTTCCTTCAGGCCACCGTGGCCTTTGCGCTGGCCCGCGACGATCTGCGCGAAGACCTGCGCCGCTATCTGAACGAAATCACTGCGGTGGACCGGGCCGCGCAATAGGCGCAGGCCGATCCGGTTCCCGTTCGCGTGCCCGCCCGGCGCGTGATCGCCTTGCCAACACCGGTTTTCACATCCTGCACGGCGCTGTATCCTGCCGGGCAACCGCCAGCGCCCCTGGATGACAGCAAACTGGACAGCGCGACTGACAGCCCGCCGCCCGCGCGGCTTTTGGATATCACCCGCACCATCCGTCGTGCCGGCCGCATGGCCACGGGGGTGGACCGGGTGGAACGGGCCTATCTGACGCATCTGGCGGGCCGCCGCGAACCCCTTTTCGCCATCGCGCGAACGGCGCTGGGATATGTCCTGCTGGACGCCGCCGGCGCCGCCGCCATCGCCGAGCGCGCGGCCGGGGCAGTGCCCTGGGGGGCTGCCGACACCCTGTCGCGCGGCCTGCGGGGGGGGCCGCAGGCGGTGCGCCGGGCCGAAAGCGATCTGCGCCGCATGGCGCTGGCGCGATGCCTGCCGGTCGGCTTGCCGCGCATGCTGGCCCGGCATCTGCCGCAGGGAACCGCCTATCTGAATGTCGGGCATTCCAACCTGACCGAGCGGATGTTGCAGGGCGCCCGCCGCGCCATCGGGGCCAGGGTCTCGGTCCTGCTGCACGATGTCATTCCGCTGGACTTTCCGCAGTATCAGCGCCCGGGTACGCCCGAAACCTTCCGCGCCATGCTGCGCCGGGTGGCCGCCGGCGCCGGACTGGTGATCTGCAACACCGCCCACACGCGGCAGCGCGCCGCGGCGCACATGCAACGCTGGGGCGCGCTGCCGCGTTTGGTCGTGGCGCATCTGGGGGTGCCGGTGCCGATCCCCGGCGCGCTGCCCGCCGGGGTCGATCCCGCCCGGCCCCGGTTCGTGACGCTGGGCACGATCGAGCCGCGCAAGGGCCATGACCTGCTGCTGGATGTGTGGCAGCAGATGCAGACCGACCTGGGCGCTGCCACGCCGCAATTGCTGATCTGCGGCGCCCGGGGCTGGAACAACAAACCTGTGTTCGACCGGTTGGATGCGCTGCGCCCCGGGGGCGCGGTGCGTGAAATGCCCGGCCTGCCGGATGCGCAGATCGCCGCGCTGCTGGCCGGATCGCGCGGCCTGTTGTTTCCCAGCCGCGCCGAAGGGTTCGGCCTGCCCGCGGCCGAGGCGGCGGCGCTGGGCGTGCCGGTCGTGTGCAGCGATTTGCCCGCCATTCGCGAGGTTCTCGGCGACATACCAGTTTACGCAAATGAAACAGATCGTTATCAATGGCGAAACGCGATAGAGAGCCTGACAAAGGGCCGGGAACAAGAAAGTCAGGCGGCCGCCAAGTCGGTCTTTGCCCCTCCGACCTGGGCAGATCACTTCAACACCGTCTTAAGGTTCACTTGATACGCGGGGTACGCGTTCGGGTAGTTTGACAAGGGCGAAGGGCAAGATGTGGGCGTATGGCAGTCATACCGCCTGAGGATCCAGCGCAAACGCTGGCTGATCCGCGCGTTTCGCAAGCGCCGCGAACTGAAACCGGTCGCGGACCGCACCGGCCTGATCCGACCCGACGACATTCTGGTGTTCTGCACCCAGCGCAACGAACGGGTGCGGCTGCCCTATTACCTGCGCTACTATCGCGACATGGGTGTCAACCACTTCCTGTTCGTCGACAACGCCAGCACCGACGGATCGCTGGATTACCTGGCCGATCAGTCCGATGTTTCGGTCTGGCACAGCGGCGCGAGCTACAAGCGCGCCCGCTTCGGGGTGGACTGGCTGAACTGGCTCCAGATGAAGCACGGACATGGGCACTGGTGTCTGGTGGTCGACCCGGACGAGTTTCTGATCTACCCGTTCTGCGACACACGGCCGCTCAGGGCGCTGACCGACTGGCTTGACGCATCCTCGATCAAGTCCTTCAGCGCGATGCTGCTGGACATGTACCCCAAGGGCCGGCTGGACGAACAGCCATACGAGGAAGGGCGCAACCCGATCGACATCGCCTGCTGGTTCGACAGCGGCAACTATACGCAGCGCAAGAACAGGGCGTTCGGCAACCTGTGGATCCAGGGCGGGCCGCGCAGCCGGGTGTTCTTTCGTGACAAGCCGGCCAAGGCACCGGCGCTGAACAAGATCCCGCTGGTGAAATGGGATCGCAGATACGCCTATGTCAGTTCGGCCCACATGCTGCTGCCGCGCGGGCTGAACCAGACCTTCGATGAATGGGGCGGCGAAAAGGCCAGCGGCATCCTGCTGCATGCCAAGTTCCTGAATACCTTCACGGCCAAGGCCGCCGAGGAACTGGAACGGGGTCAGCACTATGCCGCGTCGGTGGAATACAAGGCCTATGCCGCCCGCCTCGGGGACGATCCCGACCTCTGGTGCAACTGGTCCGAGAAATACATCAACTGGCGGCAGCTGGAAATTCTCGGCCTGATGTCCAAGGGGAACTGGGCATGACGGCGCGTGGGGACGGGTTCATGTCGGTGGGTATCGTCATGCTGGTCCATACTGCGCTGGACCGTGCCGAACAGGTGGCCCGCCACTGGACCGCCGCGGGCTGCCCGGTGGTGATTCATGTCGACAGGAACGTGCCGCGGCGCGTCTTCCGGGCCTTCCAGCGCGCGATGGCCGATGATTCGATGGTGCTTTTCTGCAAGCGCCACCGCTGTGAATGGGGCACCTGGGGCATCGTGGCGGCGTCGCAATCGGGTTCCGAGATGATGCTCGAGAACTTTGCCGACGTGCGGCACGTCTATCTGGCGTCCGGCTCCTGCCTGCCGCTGCGCCCGGTGCAGGAGCTGATCGATTATCTGGCCGCCCGCCCGCAAACGGATTTCATCGAAAGCGCCACCACTGCCGACGTGCCCTGGACGGTGGGCGGGCTGGACAGCGAGCGTTTCACGCTGCGGTTTCCGTTCTCCTGGAAGAAGCAGCGGTACCTGTTCGACCGCTACGTCGAATTGCAGCGGCGCATCGGCATGAAACGCCGCATACCCAACAATCTCGTTCCGCATATGGGGAGCCAGTGGTGGTGCCTGACGCGGCGTACCCTGTCGGCGATCCTGCAAGACCCCGAGCGTGACAGGTACGACCGCTATTTCCGCCGCGTATGGATCCCCGATGAAAGTTATTTCCAGTCGCTTGCGCGGCTTTATGCCACCAGCATCGAAAGCCGGTCGCTGACGCTGTCCAAGTTCGATTTCCAGGGCAAGCCGCACATCTTCTATGACGACCACCTGCAATTGCTGCGCCGGTCGGACTGTTTCGTCGCCCGCAAGATCTGGCCCCGCGCCGAACGGCTCTACCAGGCGTTCCTGACCGACAACGCCGGCGCGATGAAGCGCACCGAACCCAACCCCGGCAAGATCGACCGCATCTTCGCCAAGGCCGTCGAGCGGCGGACCCGGGGCCGGCCCGGGCTTTACATGCAAAGCCGGGCGCCGAACCAGGGCTGGGAAAACGGGCTGACCTGCAACCCCTATTCGATGTTCCAGGGGTTCGCCGAACTGTTCGAGGATTTCGAAACCTGGCTGACCAAGGCAACGGGTGCGCGGGTGCATGGCCATATCTTCGCCCCTGAACGCGTTGAATACGCGGGCGGCGAGAGCATGATCAACGGCGCGCTTTGCGACAGCGCGGCCAAGCGCGACTATGCGCCCGAATCGTTTCTGACCAGCCTGATCTGGAACACCCGGGGCGAACGTCAGTGTTTCCAGTTCGGGCCGCGCGACAACCAGAAGATCGCGCCGTTCGTGGCCCGCGACCCCAACGCGCAGATATCTGTGATTTCCGGTGCCTGGGCGGTGCCACTGTTCAGATCCAACCGCAATTTTGCCGATCTGCGCAAGGCCGCCGCGAAGCTGCAAAAGATCGAAAGCGAACATCTCGACGTGCTGCGGGCGCAATATGCCAAGGCCCGCATCCGAATCTGGACCATGGCGGAGTTCGTCGAATCGCCGATGGAGCCGATCCAGACCATCGTGGACGAGATCGCCCCGGCCAGTCAGCGGCGGCTGAGCGAGGCGCCGACCATGGTCGATCTGAGCGGTTTCGGGCAGTTCCTTCAGAACCTCAAGAATCAGGGGATGCACCCCTATCTGATGGGCGATTTTCCGGTCGAACCGGGCCCGGTCAACGCGCCAAGGCCGGCGCGCAAACCCTATCTTGTGCGATAGGCCCGCATGACCGATTCGTTTGACTATTTCATCGTCTTCGCCGAGATGCGCACGGGCTCCAATTTCCTGGAAACCAACCTGAATGCGCTGAGCGATGTCGCCTGCCACGGAGAGGCGTTCAACCCGCATTTCATCGGCTATCCCAACACGTCCGAGATCCTGGGTATCGACCAGCAGACGCGCGACCGCGATCCGGGCCGCCTGATCCGAATGATCCGCGACGATCCCGGCCGTCTGGGGGGGTTCCGGTTCTTTCACGACCACGACCCAAGGGTTCTGGATCTGGCGCTGGACGATCCGCGCTGCGCCAAGATCGTGCTGACCCGCAACCCGCTGGACAGCTATGTTTCGTGGAAGATCGCCCAGGCAACGGGCCAGTGGAAGCTGACCGATGTCAAGCGCCGCAAGGACGCCCGTGCCGTGTTCGATGCGGTCGAGTTTTCCGCTCATGTCGAGGCGTTGCAGGATTTTCAGGTGCTGCTGCTGAACCGGCTGCAACGCAGCGGCCAGGCCGCCTTTTACCTCGCTTACGAGGATTTGCAGGATCTGGGCGTGATGAACGGGCTGGCGCAATGGCTGGGGGTGCGCGGCCGGCTGGAGGCGCTGGACCAGAGCCTGAAGCGCCAGAACCCCAGCCCGTTGGTGTCCAAGGTCGCCAATGCCGATCGCATGGCCGAGGCGCTGGGCGGGCTGGACCGGTTCAATCTGACGCGCACCCCGAATTTCGAGCCCCGCCGCGGACCCGCCGTGCCCGGCTATGTCGCCGCGCCGGAAACGCCGCTTCTGTACCTGCCGGTGAGGGGGGGGCCGGAAATCCAGGTGCGCAAGTGGCTGGCGGCGCTGGACCGGGCCACGATCGACGATCTGATCACCGGAATGACCCAGAAACAGCTGCGCATCTGGAAGCGCAAACGCCCCGGGCATCGCAGTTTCACCGTGCTGCGCCATCCCGTGGCGCGGGCGCATGCGGTGTTCTGCAACCGGATCCTCACCACCGGGCCGGGAAGCCTGGTGAAAATCCGCGAAACCCTGCGGCGTCAGTTCAAGTTGCCGATTCCCGGGGATGAGCCGGGGACGGGGTATTCCCTGGCCGATCACCGCGCCGCGTTCGAGGCATTTCTCGAATTCGTGCGGATGAACCTGGCGGGTCAGACCGCGATCAGGGTCGATGCGTCATGGGCGACCCAGGCCCAGGCCCTGACCGGTTTTGGCGACTTCCTGCCGCCCGATCATGTGCTGCGAGAGGATGAACTGCCCGCAATGCTGCCCGATCTCGCGCGCCGCGCAGGCCATGGCGAGCCGCCCCGGCCCGAGGTGGCGGGCCCGGACATGCCTTTCGGGCTGGCCGAAATCTACGACGAAACGATCGAGGGACTGGTCGCGGAGGTCTATCAGCGCGACTATGTGATGTTCGGTTTCGGTCCCTGGCGCGCGGACTGAGCGCCATCCCCGGCCAGGCCGGTCAGGCCATCTGCGCCGGTTGCGCCTGAGAGAGCAGCGCGAACAGCTTGGTCGGGTCTGGATTGGCCCGAAGCTTGGAACACAGCGATACGTCGCGCAGCGTGCGGGAGACAAGCGCCAGCGCCTTCAGATGCTCGACCCCGGCATCGTGCGGCGCGAGCAGCGAAAACGCGATGTCGACGGGCTGGCGGTCAACCGCGCCGAAGTCGATGGGCCTTTCCAGCATCACGAAGACGCCGACGACCCGGTCCAGTTCGGGCAAGTGGGCATGGGGCAGCGCGACACCATGGCCGACACCGGTCGGGCCGAGGCTCTCGCGCTCCATCAGGGCATCGACGGTTTCCTGCGGGTCGAGGCCATAGGCGCTTTGCGCGACCTCGCCGATCTCACGGAACAGGCGCTTCTTGCTCGAGGCGGCGGCGAATACCTTGACCGCCTCGGGCTTGAGAATGCTGGAAAGCTGCATGTCGGCCTGCTTTGCGATGGTGCCCGTCGACGCGCGCCGGGTCAGGTTGCGATCTGCGGATCGATCCAGCCGATATTGCCGTCATCGCGGCGGTAGACGACGTTCAATCCGTTCTTTCCTTCGTTGCGGAAGACAAGCACCGGCGCGCCCGCAAGTTCCATTTGCATGACCGCCTCGCCGACCGACAGCGCGGGGATCGCCGTTTCCATCTCGGCGACGATGATGGGCTGGAGCGTTTCCGGCTCGGATCCCTCGGATGGCTCTTCCGCGGCGAGGATATACGAGGATGCGCCAAAGAGTTCAACCGGCTCGGTCCGATCGCGGTGGTGATCCTTCAGCCGCCGCTTGTAGCGGCGCAGCTGGGTTTCCATCTTTTCGCTGCATGCGTCGAACGCGGCATAGATCTCGGGGGCGCGGGCCTTGGCCGAGGTCGTGAGCCCGGTGGACAGGTGCACCGTGGCCTCGCACACATATTCATGCGCCGAACGCGAAAACACGACATTGGCATCGGTCGGACGTTCGGCGTATTTCTTCACCACCTCGTTCAATTCGGTTTCCACATGGGTCTGCAAGGCCGTGCCGATGTCTATCTGCTTTCCGCTGATTTGGTAACGCATGTGAGCTCCTTCACAATTCTCATCCGGGACCGCGCCGGAACACTGGCGCGGACTTATAGCCGGGTGACGGGGATTGGCAATGCTGTCGATTGTTTCCTTTCCGAGCCCGGAAGCGGGGCCGATCGGACGATTGCAACGTAGCGCACGGTAGCCATCCCCCATTTGACGCGCGACGGACAAGCAGAGTCAACGGATAGCATCGCTGATTCTGCGCAATACCCTGTTTCCGGAACCTGCATAATACCGCAGGGTCACGAGATCCTGAAGTTCTCGCCCAGATAGACGCGGCGCACGTTTTCGTTGTCCACGACCTCGCCGGGGGTGCCGGACATCAACACCTGCCCGTCGTGCAGGATATAGGCGCGATCGACGATCTCGAGCGTCTCGCGCACGTTGTGATCGGTGATCAGCACGCCGATGCCGCGCTTTTTCAGGTCGGCGACCAGATGCCGGATATCGCCCACCGAAATCGGATCCACGCCGGCAAAGGGTTCGTCCAGCAACAGGAATTTCGGTTCCGCCGCCAGGCAGCGGGCAATCTCGACGCGGCGGCGTTCACCCCCCGATAGCGCGATCGCCGGGGCACGGCGCAGATGTTCTATGGAGAAATCGGAAAGCAGTTCCTCCAGCCGCTCGCGGCGCTTGTGCCGGTCCAGCCGGCCGATATCGAGGACCGCGGCGATGTTGTCCTCGACGCTGAGACCGCGGAAGATCGACATTTCCTGCGGCAGGTACCCGATGCCCATGCGGGCGCGGCGGTACATCGGCAGCGTGGTCACGTTCTGGCCGTCGATGACGACGCGTCCGGCCTCGGGAAACACCAGCCCGGCAATGGCATAGAAGGTCGTCGTCTTGCCCGACCCGTTCGGCCCCAGCAGCGCCACGACCTCGCCCCGGTCCAGCGACATGGTGACATCCCGGATCACGACCCGGCGCCGGAACGACTTGCGCAGCTTTTCGATCCGCAACCCGGACGTGCCGTCGGTGACGGTCAGCCTGGGCCGGGCCATCAGTCGGAGCCCGATTTCAGGATGGTCTTGACGCGGCCGGCCATGTTGGCGGTGCCGGTCGTGAGGTTCACCGTCATCCGTTCGGACGTCAGCGCGTTCGCACCCTGGGTCAGCAGTACGTTGCCGGTCATCACGATCACGCCGCTGGCAACGGAATAATCGGCCTTGTCGGCCTCGGCGGCGTCCGGTCCGTTGACCAGCACGACGCCGCCGGTGGCCTGCATCCGGTCTATGCCGTCGGCCTCTTCGTTGTAGACCACGAGAACCCGGTCGGCCGAAAGCCGCATCTCGCCCTGGCCGATCACCACATTGCCGGTAAAGATCGCCGTGCCGTCCGCCTGGCTCACATCCAGCGTATCGGCGGTGACTTCGACGGGCAGGGTCGGATCGGCCTTGAGCGTGCCGAAGGCGACATTGGCGCCCTGGGCGCCCGCATAGGCGGCGCCAAGCGAGAGCGGAATGCACAACAGAAGGGCGCGCAGGTGCAACACGGGGAACATCTTACCGATTTTTCGGATCATATATCAGCTTTACACCGTCTTTGAATACCATATGTACCGGTCCCCCATCGGTTTTCGCGGCAAACTCCATGCGTCCGGCCGTGAACTCGCCCAGGGGGCCGGTGCCGCGCACCGTTCCGGGGGTGTTGCCGGCGACTCTGCGCAGGGCGGTGTTGAGCGTTTCTGTCACGACCGTGAAGCCGCTGGTCGAGGCCATGCTGACATCGCCGGACAACGTCGCCATATCGGCGTCGAGCGCGACGCTGGCGGTGTTGGCGCGCAGCGCGATGCGGGTTCCGTCGGCCATGATGATCCGGGCGCTGATGTTTTCCGCCTCTGCCGGCTTGTCGGGGCCGCCGGGGCGGACCAGACTGGCATTCACGACGATGTCCTCGCCCGATGAGGTGGTGCCGGAAAAGAAGGGCCGCGTGACCTGCTGGCTGCCGATCCTGTCGCTGACGTCCTGGTCCGAAAACGGGATCGTCGCGGTCGGGTCGATGCCGCGCGACAGCAGGAACACCGTGGACAGGAGCGCCAGCGCGGCCAGCGGCAGCAGCACCTTGAGCAGTCGCACCATGCGGGAATAGAAGTCCACCGCCGCCGCCGGTCAGCCGAGACCGGCCCGCAGGCAGTCGTGGATATGAAGCAGCCCCAGCGGTGCGGCCGCGCCTTCGGGGGCGACGACGAACAGGCAGGTGATCTTGGGCCCGCGCATCGTCATCAACGCCAGACCTTCCTCGGCAAGAGCGTCCGGCCCGATGGTGCGGGGGCCGGGTGTCATGACTTCGCCGGCGGTGTGGCTCAGCAATCCGTCCATCTTGCGCCGCAAATCGCCGTCGGTGATGATTCCGGCCAGGGCGCCATCGTCGTTGCAGACCCCGGCAACGCCAAACCCCTTGCGGGTGATCTCGATCAGCGTCTCGCTCATCGGGGTATCGCGCGCGACCAGGGGCAGGGCGTCGCCCGTGTGCATCAGGTCGCGGACCTTGGAAAGCCGCGCGCCCAGCTTGCCGCCGGGGTGGAAGTCGCGGAAATTCTCGGGCGTGAAATCACGGCGTTCCATCAGCGCGATGGCCAGCGCGTCGCCCAGCGCCAGGGTCATGGTGGTCGAGGTGGTGGGCACGATGCCGGTGCCGCAGGCCTCTTGCGCCGCAGGCAGGACCAGGGCCACGTCCGATTGCCGCAGCAGGGTCGAATCGGCCCGCCCCGCCACCCCGATGAGCGGGATGGAAAAGCGGCGGGTATGCGCCACCAGATCGGCCAGTTCCGGTGTCTCGCCGGAATTGGACAGCACCAGCACCGCATCGCCGCGCGCCATCATGCCCAGATCGCCGTGGCTGGCCTCGGCGGGATGAACGAAATGTGCCGGCGTGCCGGTGCTGGCCAGCGTCGCCGCGATCTTGCGCGCGATATGGCCGGACTTGCCCATGCCGCTGACGATCACCCGCCCCGGCGCGGCCAGCAATATCTCGACCGCGCGCTCAAAGCTGTCGTCCAGCGTGTCCGCCAGCCGGGTTAGCGCGTCGGCCTCGATGCGGATGACCCGCCGGGCGATATCCTGAACGCCGGCGATCATGAATGCGCGAAGATGTCGGTTTCGGGCCAGCCTTCGAGGTCGAGTCGCGCCCGCATGGGCAGAAACTCGAAACAGGCCCGTGCCATCGCGGTGCGGTCCTCGCGCTCCAGCCGCCGGTCGAGTTCGTCTTTGAGCCGGTGCAGGTGCAGCACATCGGATGCCGCATAGTCGAGCTGCGCTTCGCTCAGGGTCTCGGCGCCCCAGTCGCTCATCTGCTGCTGCTTGGAGATGTCGATGCCCAGCAGTTCCGAAGTGAGATTCCTGAGACCGTGGCGGTCGGTATAGGTGCGCACCAGCCGGCTGGCGATCTTGGTGCAGTAGACCGGTGCCGCCAGCGCGCCGAAGGCGTGATAGAGCGCGGCGATGTCGAACCGGCCGAAATGGAACAGTTTCAGAGCCTTGGGATTTTCCAGCATCGCCGCCAGGTTGGGCGCGGTGCGCTGCCCCCTGGCGACTTGCACGATATGCGCATCGCCGTCGCCGCCTGACATCTGTACCACGCACAGCCGGTCGCGGTGCGGGTTCAGCCCCATGGTTTCGCAGTCGATCGCCACCACCGGGCCCAGGTCCAGCCCGTCGGGAAGGTCGTTCTGATAGAGATGGTTCGCCACGTCCGGGGCTCCTCGGCATCGGCCGCGATGGCGGCCCTGCGCCGAAATAGGCGCTTTGCCGGTCGAACTCAACAGCATCGCGAGCGGCGTGTCACATGGCGCCGCCTCGCGGGCGGGCGTTGCCGGCGTGCCGGCGGCCGGACCTGCGCGGTCCTTGCGCTATGCCATTTCCGGCAGCGGATCGCCGACCAGATCGGCGGAGAATTCGAGCCGGTCGCGCCCCGAGCGGATTTCCGGCATCCGGCAAAGCTGTCGGGTGGCGTCGCCCACGAAGGCGCGCCGGCAGGATTTCAGGCTTTCGTCCTCGGGCAGGTCCAGCTGGCAGAACAGCGTGACGATGCGGTCCTTGAGGGTAAGGCACACGCTGGCCAGGTGCTGCGCCGAGTTCGGGCAGTACCGGTGATGGGTGATCTCGATGCCTGTGACGAGCATTTTCTCCTCCGACTTGGGGCATGTCTCCGGGTTCAGCATCGCGCGGGATTGTCACCAGAATGCGGCCACTTGGCGGAGAAATTGCGAAAATTGCATGTATTCGGCGATTCCCGGGCGGCGGGGCTTGAAGCCGCCCGCCCGGTCCCCAAATTGAGACGGAAGGCCCGGACCGGGGCATGCCGCATCGCGGGTGCCGACAAATCGGGCGCTTGAAAAAAGGAGAAGATTCATGGACTTGAACAAGTTCACGGAGCGTTCGCGCGGGTTCGTGCAGGCGGCACAGACCATCTCGATGCGCGAAGGGCACCAAAGGTTGTTGCCCGAACATATTCTCAAGGCATTGATGGACGACGATCAGGGGTTGGCCAGCAACCTGATCACCCGCTCGGGCGGCGCGCCGGGGCGCGTCGTCGAGGCGCTGGATGCGCAGATGGCCAAGCTGCCGAAGGTCAGCGGCGATGCCGGGCAGGTCTATCTCGACAGTCTCACCGGCAAGGTTCTGGACGAGGCCGAGAAGATCGCCAAGAAGGCCGGCGACAGTTTCGTGCCGGTCGAGCGCATCCTGATGGCGCTCTGCATGGTCAAGTCCAAGGCCAAGGACGCGCTCGATGCCGGTGCCGTGACCGCGCAGAAACTCAACGAGGCGATCAACGACATCCGCAAGGGCCGCACCGCCGACAGCGCGTCGGCCGAGGAAGGTTATGACGCGCTCAAGAAATATGCACGCGACCTGACCGAGGCCGCGCGCGAGGGCAAGATCGACCCGATCATCGGGCGCGACGAAGAGATCCGGCGCGCCATGCAGGTGCTGAGCCGTCGCACCAAGAACAACCCGGTGCTGATCGGCGAACCCGGCGTCGGCAAGACCGCCATCGCGGAAGGCATGGCGCTGCGCATCATCGACGGCGATGTTCCCGAAAGCCTGAAGAACAAGAAGCTGCTGGCGCTGGACATGGGCGCGCTGATCGCGGGTGCGAAATACCGTGGCGAGTTCGAGGAACGGCTGAAGGCGGTTCTGAAGGAAATCGAGGCCGCGGCCGGGGAAATCATCCTGTTCATCGACGAGATGCACACGCTGGTCGGGGCCGGCAAGGGCGACGGGGCGATGGACGCCGCCAACCTGATCAAGCCGGCGCTGGCGCGCGGCGAACTGCACTGCATCGGCGCCACGACGCTCGACGAGTATCGCAAATACGTCGAAAAGGACGCGGCGCTCGCCCGCCGGTTCCAGCCGGTGATGATCACCGAACCGACGGTCGAGGACACGATCTCGATCCTGCGCGGCATCAAGGAAAAGTACGAACTGCACCACGGCGTGCGCATCACCGACTCGGCCCTGGTGGCGGCGGCCACGCTGTCGCATCGCTATATCACCGACCGGTTCCTGCCCGACAAGGCGATCGACCTGATGGACGAGGCCGCCTCGCGGTTGCGCATGGAGGTCGACAGCAAACCCGAAGAGCTGGACCAGCTCGACCGCCAGATCCTGCAATTGCAGATCGAGGAAGAGGCGCTGAAGCTCGAGGATGACGCGGCGTCCAAGGACCGGCTGGCGAACCTGCAACGGGATCTGTCCGATCTTCAGGATCGCAGCGCGGAAATGACGGCCGCCTGGCAGGCCGAACGTGACAAGCTTGCCGGCGCCCGCGACCTCAAGGAACAGCTTGACCGTGCGCGCGCCGAACTCGACATCGCCAAGCGCGAGGGCAACCTGGCCAAGGCCGGGGAGCTGTCCTATGGCGTGATCCCGCAGCTTGAAAGGCAACTGGCCGAGGCCGAAAGCCGTGAAGAAACGGGCATGATGGTCGAAGAGGCGGTGCGCCCCGAACAGATTGCCCAGGTGGTCGAACGCTGGACCGGCATCCCGACCAGCAAGATGCTGGAGGGCGAGCGCGAGAAGCTGCTGCGCATGGAGGAAGAGCTGCACCGCCGGGTGATCGGCCAGAATACCGCCGTGACCGCCGTGTCCAATGCCGTGCGCCGGGCGCGCGCGGGCCTGAACGACGAAGGCAGGCCGCTGGGCAGTTTCCTGTTCCTCGGCCCGACCGGTGTCGGCAAGACCGAACTGACCAAGGCGGTGGCCAACTATCTGTTCGACGACGACAACGCGATGGTTCGCATCGACATGTCGGAATTCATGGAGAAGCATTCGGTCGCCCGTCTGATCGGCGCGCCTCCGGGCTATGTCGGCTATGACGAGGGCGGGGTGCTGACCGAGGCGGTGCGGCGCCGGCCCTATCAGGTGGTGCTGTTCGACGAGGTCGAAAAGGCGCATCCGGATGTCTTCAACGTGCTGTTGCAGGTGCTCGATGACGGTGTTCTGACCGATGGCCAGGGCCGCACGGTGGATTTCAAGCAGACGCTGATCGTGCTGACCTCGAACCTCGGTTCCCAGGCGCTGAGCCAGCTTCCCGAAGGTTCGGATGCCGGCGAGGCCAAGCGCGACGTGATGGATGCGGTGCGGGCGCATTTCCGCCCCGAGTTCCTGAACCGTCTGGACGAGATCGTGATCTTCGACCGGCTGAGCCGCGCCAACATGGATGGCATTGTCGACATTCAGCTGGCCCGCCTGAAAAAGCGCCTGGCGGGGCGCAAGATCGACCTCGAACTTGACGAGGCGGCGCGCAAATGGCTGGCGGACGAAGGTTACGACCCGGTGTTCGGCGCGCGCCCGCTCAAGCGGGTGATCCAGACGGCGTTGCAGAACCGGCTGGCCGAGATGCTGCTCGCGGGTGAGGTCGCGGACGGAGATACCGTTCCGGTATCGGCCGGGCCCGAGGGGTTGTTGATCGGCGAACGCATCGGCGCGTCGAACCGGCCGCGGCCGGATGATGCCGTGGTTCACTGATGCAACGGTGGCGAACGCGCCGGCGGGTTCGGCGGGTTCGCTTTCCGGTTCTTTCCGAGTGACGAGCCCCGGGCGGCCCTGGTTGGGGCCGCCCGGGGCATTCAGGGCCCGTCGGTCATCGTGCTGTCGCCGTTCATCGCGGGTGAAGTTGCGGGTTCGTCGCGGCCGGCTTGCCTCGCGTCGTGAACACGATCACTGTCATGGCCATGATCGCCGCCGCGCCGCGCGGTGAGAACACGATAGCGGAGGCCCCCGCATGGGTTCGACCATCAATACCGTGGAACTGCTGGCATCCGCCTTTATCTGGCTGATCGCGCTGCTGGTCATCGCCGCCGGTGTCATGTTCGTTATCGACCGTTTCCAGACCGCCGATGCGATCCGGCGCAATTTCCCCGTCATCGGGCGGTTCCGCGGGGTGTTCACCCGGCTTGGCGAATTCTTCCGCCAGTATTTCTATGCCATGGACCGTGAAGAGATGCCCTTCAACCGCGCGCAACGCGAATGGGCCTACCGGGCGGCATCGGGGGGCGGCAACACGGTGGCCTTCGGATCGACCCGCAATCTTGCCGTGCCGGGCACGCCCATCTTCGTGAACGCGCCGTTTCCGCCGCTGAGCGATCAGTACGCCCGTACCGAGCCGCTGATGATCGGCCCCGGAACACGGCAGCCGTTTCTGGCGCCGTCGCTGTTCAACATATCGGGGATGAGCTTTGGCGCGCTGTCCAGACCGGCGATCGAGGCGCTCAGCCATGGCGCTCGCGAGGCCGGCATCTGGATGAACACCGGCGAGGGCGGGTTGAGCGAGGCGCATCTGGACGGGGGCTGCGACATCGTCTTTCAGATAGGAACCGCGAAATACGGCGTTCGCAACGCGCAGGGCGGTCTGAGCGATGCGAAGTTGCAGGCCGTCGCGGCCCATGAACAGGTCCGCATGTTCGAGATCAAGCTGGCCCAGGGCGCCAAGCCGGGCAAGGGCGGCATCCTTCCCGCAGCCAAGATCACCGCGGAAATCGCGGCGATCCGTGGCATTGAACGGGGAAAGGACAGCCTGTCGCCCAACCGCCATGCCGAGGCGGGCAGTTTCGCCGAACTGCTCGACATGATCGGGCATGTCCGCGCCGTGACGGGCAAGCCCGTGGGCATCAAGACGGTGGCCGGGTCCGAGGCGGTGTTCCGCGAGTTTCTTGAAACGATCGTGGATCGGGGGGCGGCGAGCGCACCCGATTTCATCACGCTGGACGGGGGCGAAGGCGGCACCGGCGCGGCGCCGATGCCGCTTGTCGATCTGGTCGGCATGTCGATCCGCGAGGCGCTGCCGATGGTGGCGGATCTGCGCGACGAATACGGGCTCAGGGACCGGATACGCCTGATCGCGAGCGGCAAGCTGGTCAACCCCAGCGATGTTGCCTGGGCGATGTGCGCCGGCGCCGATTTCGTGGTGTCCGCGCGCGGGTTCATGTTCGCGCTGGGCTGTATCCAGGCGATGAAATGCAACCGGAATACCTGCCCTTCGGGTATCACCAGCCATAACCCGCATCTGCAAAAGGGGCTGGTGGCCGAGGCGAAATACCTGAAGGTGGCCGCATATGCGCGCGGTGTGGTCCACGAGGTCGAAACCATCGCGCATTCGGTGGGCGTGGCCGAACCGCGCCTCATGCGGCGGCGGCATGTGCGCATCGTGCAGGCCAACGGCGCCTCGGTGCCGATGAACGAACTGCGACCGGGTTACAGCCCTGTCGCGTGATCGTGAGGCAGTTGTGTTTGGTCTTCGGCGCGGCGCCGTATTATCCCGATCTGCAATGATCGAGGAGTAGACAGAATGGCCCACCGCTGGATCAACGACCTGACGGCCGAGGATGCAACCCCGTTCTCTGCCTATATGAACCGGCGCCAGATCATGGCCGGGCTGGCGGGGCTGGGCCTGGGGGCGATCGCCGCGCCGGCTGCGGCGCTGGCACCGGCTGGCGACCTGACGCCGAATTCCTGGGAAGAGATCACCACCTACAACAACTTCTACGAATTCGGCACCGACAAGGGCGATCCGGCGCGATATGCCGATCAGCTGACCACCAGCCCCTGGAGCGTGACCATCGACGGCATGGTGGACCGGCCCGGCGCCTATGACTTCGCCACGATCATGGACAGGATGACCATGGAGGAGCGGATCTACCGCCTTCGCTGTGTCGAGGCCTGGTCGATGGTCGTTCCCTGGAACGGGTTCGAACTGGCCGATCTGCTGAACCTGGCCGGGGTGCAGGACGGGGCGCGTTTCGTCGCGTTCGAAACGCTCAACCGGCCCGAAGAGATGCCGGGGCTGCGCAGCCCGATCCTGCAATGGCCCTATGTCGAGGGGCTGCGGCTGGACGAGGCCATGCACCCGCTGACGATCATGGCGACGGGAATCTACGGCAAGACCATTCCGAACCAGAACGGCGCGCCGATGCGTCTCGTGGTGCCGTGGAAATACGGCTACAAGTCGATCAAGTCGGTGGTGCGCATCACGCTGACAGACACGCAGCCCCCGACCAGCTGGAACCGCTACAGCAGCCGCGAATACGGTTTTTACTCCAACGTCAATCCGAATGTCGATCATCCCAGGTGGAGCCAGGCCCAGGAACGCCGCATCGGCGGCGGGCTGTTTTCGAGAAAGCAGCCGACCCTGATGTTCAACGGTTACGAGGAAGAGGTGGCGGCGCTTTATGACGGCATGGACCTGGCCGAATATCACTGACCGGCCCGTGAACTGGCTTAATGCGCAGCTGCGGCGGCTGCCGGTCTGGGCGCTCTATGCCGCCGGTGGCGCCTGGCCGGCGATACTTCTATATATGGGCGCCACGGGCGGCCTCGGGGTCGAGCCGATCACGGCGCTGGAACACGAACTGGGCAAATCCGCGCTGAACCTGCTGGTCTTCGGCCTGGCGATCACTCCGCTGCGGCGCTTTTTTGGCCTGAACCTGATGCGGTTTCGCCGCGCCATCGGGGTGATCGCCTTTGCTTATGTGGGTTTTCATCTGCTGGTCTGGCTGGTGCTGGACGTGCAATCGCCCGCGTTGATCTGGGCCGATATCGTCAAGCGCCCCTATGTGACCGTGGGCATGGCCGGGTTCCTGTTGCTGTCGCCCCTCGCCGCCACCTCGAACAACTGGTCGGTGCGCCGGTTGGGGGCCGCGGCCTGGCGGCGGCTGCACCGGCTGGTCTATCCCGCGGTTCTGGTGGCCGCGCTGCATTTCATGATTCTCGTCAAGGGCTTTCCGGTCGAGCCGCTGATCTATCTCGCGGTGATCGTGGTGCTGCTGCTGCTGCGACTGGACCGGCGCGCCGTTGCGTGGCGCGCGGGTGGGCTGCCCCGGCCGCGCTGACTCGCGGCGTTGCGCCCCGTGCAGCGATTCCCGGATCCGATTCCCCGTAATCGGGCGGAATCGGCGGCGAGTCGGTGGCCCGTTTTGCCGACTCGCCGCCGGATTCGAGCAGGCACCGGTCGAGTCTTGGGGGTGGGTCGGCGCATCGCTCTATATATGGTGATACCCCCTTGCTGCGGTGCGGCAACTAAATTGCGCAAACGGCCCGGATTTTGAAATCGACCTTGGGTAACTTGCTGTTTTTCTGGCAAAAAACGGAAATTCCCAAAAAAAGCATGGTTTGGGAAAAAAAGGGGTTGCGGGTCCGGGCGGCAATCCGTAAATACCCCTTCACCGGCGGCGCTGAGGCGCACGACGGAACGCCAGACGGAACGACGGACCAGCCCACAAGGCGACGATCCGAAGGGACGCGAGGCAAAAAACACTGAGGTAAACGAGGCGGGGCGCGCCAGAAAGAAACGGCGCTTCCAGTCGATTTTGTCTCTACGCTCTTTGAAATAGCTAGTATCTGAAGAGATATGTGGGCGGTTTGGTTCAGTTCGATGGATCAACCTCTCGTATATCGCGCTGGTAGGGGCAACCCGATGATCCAGTGTCAGCTTCACTGTTTGGACGGCTTTGCGTTACTTCGGTAACCTGAAGCACAACAAGCAGAGACTTCATCAGGATTAGCCTCCTGATGAGATGTGCAGAGGTTCGAACGT
Source organism: Paracoccaceae bacterium (assembly GCA_020441385.1). Lineage (GTDB taxonomy): Bacteria > Pseudomonadota > Alphaproteobacteria > Rhodobacterales > Rhodobacteraceae > JAGRMG01. Next base: position 287 of record JAGRMG010000268.1, on the reverse strand, counting down.
CAAGGATACGATCGCAAGATCGTTTCAACTTGAGAGTTTGATCCTGGCTCAGAACGAACGCTGGCGGCAGGCTTAACACATGCAAGTCGAGCGAAGACTTCGGTCTTAGCGGCGGACGGGTGAGTAACGCGTGGGAACGTGCCCTTCTCTACGGAATAGTCCCGGGAAACTGGGGGTAATACCGTATACGCCCTTCGGGGGAAAGATTTATCGGAGAAGGATCGGCCCGCGTTAGATTAGGTAGTTGGTGGGGTAATGGCCTACCAAGCCTACGATCTATAGCTGGT
>JAGRMG010000267.1 GCA_020441385.1 Paracoccaceae bacterium | reverse complement strand
CGGTCGATCGCCGACACGCTGTCGGGCGGGGAGGGCGACGACCGGCTTCTGGGCGAGGCGGGCGCCGACGAGATCCGCGGCGGCGATGGCCTCGACACGCTGAACGGCGGCGACGGGGACGATCTGATCATCGGCGGCGAAACCGAGGACGACCGCCGCGACGTGATCTATGCGGGTGCGGGCGATGACAGCGTCGATGCCGGCTATGGCAACGACCAGGTGTTCGGCATGGCCGGCAACGACACCATCGCCGGGGGTTTCGGGGCCGACAACCTACAGGGCCAGGACGGCGACGACGTGATCACCGGATCGGCCTTCGGCGATCAGGTGTTCGGCGGCGCCGGCAACGATTTCGTCAATGGCGGCTTCGGCCACGACCTGATCAACGGTGGCGCGGGGGCCGACCGGTTCTTCCATCTGGGCGTTGCGGGGCATGGCAGCGACTGGGTGCAGGATTTCGACTCGGCGGAAGGCGACACGCTGGCCTTCGGACGGGCCGGTTCGGTTGCCGACTTCCAGGTCAACTATGCCCACACCGCCAACCGCGCGGGCGAACGCTCGGGCGAGGACGCGGTGCAGGAGGCGTTCGTGATCTACAAACCTACCGGCCAGATCCTCTGGGCGCTGGTGGATGGCGCCGGGCAGAGCAGCCTGAACATCCAGATCGGCAGCGAAACCTTCGATCTGCTGGCCTGAGCGGGAAGCGAACCGGCGCGCTGCGCCGGTCGCGCGCTCAGCCGCGCGCGCGTTGCGGCGCGCGTGCCAGGATCGGCCAGTAGATCGCGACAAACCCGCCGAACGAGGCCAGCCAAAGCGCACCGGACAGCCAGATCATCGGATCGTACCACGGGGTCACGCCCGCCAGGAACCGCGCCAGGGTGGCGCCCACGATGGCCACATACACCGCCGAGACGCCCGGCGAGGCGGTCAGCGGCAACCCGGCATGGCCCAGCGAGGCCCGCGTCATCATCGCCAGCGTCATGGTGGCGATGGCGCCGACCATCCAGACATGCTGGGCCGCGATGGCCTGCCCCAGGCCAAGCCCGGCCAGTCCGACGCTCACGAACCCCAGCGCCGCCAGCCCGTAGCCGACATGCAGGATCGTCACCAGGGGTTCGCTGAATGTGCGATGTCCGCTCCACCGGGCCAGCCGGAAGAGATTGGCCAGACCCGCCAGCAGGCAGAGCACGGCGGACAGCATCGCATGAGGCAGGACCGCCCAGAACCCGATTGCAGCGACGGCAAGACCCAGCGCCACCTGATCGACCGGCCCGATGGTGGCGGCCGGTCGTTCCGGCCGGCCCTGCTTCACGAACCAGTTGCGCGTGAAACTGGGCGTTACCCGCCCGCCGATCACCAGAATCAGCAGGATCGTCGCGCCGAGGCCGAAACGCAGGCCGAAGCCGCTTGCCGCGCTGCCCTCGCGCAGGAATTCGAGGTGAAAGATCGCGTTGCCCAGCAGGAACACCCCGACCAGCCCCACGACCTTGAGGTTGCGCCAGCTCTTGCCCGCGACGATCTCGCGCGTGAGCACCAGGACCAGGGCCGCCAGGAACGACAGATCGACGAGCGCCACAAGCAGTCCCGGAAGCCAGCCCGACAGCGCCATGGCGATCCGCCCGGCCAGCCAGATCGCGGCCAGCCCGGCCACCGGCCAGCCGACCACGGGCAGGCGCCCGGTCCAGTTGGGCACCGCGGTCAGAAGGAACCCGGTGATCACCGCACTGGTATAGCCCCAGAGAAACTCGTGCGCGTGCCAGGATACCGCATCGAAGGCGACGGGCAGCGGCGCGGCCCCCGACAGCATGACGATCCACAGCACCATCGCCAGAAAGGCCCATATGCCGGCGGCAAGAAAGAACAGGCGGAACCCGACGGTCAGCACCGCTGGCCCCTGCCACCTGCGCATCTGTTCGGCTGTCGATGTCATTGTCGGTTTCCTCAACTATCGGACACGTAATCCGGGCTTTCGGTTTTTCCAGTCGGAATACGGGCGCCGGGCCATGCCAAGCCCGGCGCCCATGCTGTTTCCCATTCGGGTTGCCTACACCAAGGCGTGGGAGTACGCCTTATTCGAAACGGGGAAACAGCACATCGTTTTCAAGACGCATATGCGCGTCGAGATCATCCAGAAACTTCTGCGTTCCTTCATATAGCGCGGTCCATGACCGGCACGCGCCCTCGGGCAGCACCAGGTTGCCGGTAATGCGCCGGATCTCGGCGACCGATTCCTCGTGATCGTCATGATCGGCCCGCATCACGGCGATGGGGTTCTTGATGCCGGGGCCGCCGCCGGCCCGCATCGCCGGAAACAGGATCAGTTCCTCCTTCTTCATGTGCACTTCCATCTCGCCGATCAGACGGCGCAGCAATTCGCCCAGGCCCTGCGGAACCTGGGGATGATCGTGATGCACACGCTCCACCTTTTCCGCCAACGTGGCGATCTCGGGCAATTCGCGGCGATGCGTGTCGTGATAGCGCGACTGGATGTGGTCGATCAGTTCCGATGTGTCCTGGGGCGCTTCGGCGGTGTCCTTCATGGTCGGTTTCCTTCCGTGAGTGTGTCGTTCGGTCTTGCCTCG
>JAGRMG010000003.1 GCA_020441385.1 Paracoccaceae bacterium | reverse complement strand
CGAAAACACTTGAAACAAGAAAGTAATTACTTACTATCAGAATTCAAGCCATGATCCGAACGATCGCCCCGGCCATTTCAGATAGGGCCACGATACGCACCGGCAAGACCGACATCGCGGCCCGCGCCGGTCTCGCGTTCCGTGCGGGCGCATGGCCCGGCCCGCCGATCATGGCACGGCCCGGCGCTTCGATCCGGCAGATGGAGACCGCCCGATGACACTACCCCGACCCAAGCACCTTCCGGCCGAGGAACGCCGCAATGTCACCATCGAGGCGGTGGTCGATCTGGCCGGCAGAACCAACCCGGATTCGATCACGACCGCAGCCATCGCCGAACACATGAACCTGACGCAGGGTGCGATCTTTCGCCACTTCCCCAACAAGGAGGCGATCTGGCAGGCCGTGATGACATGGGTGGCCGAACGTCTCATGGCGCGCATCGAAAGGGCCTCGCGGGGCATCGATTCGCCGATAGAGAAAATGCAGGCGATGTTTCTGGCTCATGTCGCGTTCGTGTCCGAACATCCCGGGGCGCCCCGCATGCTGTTCGGTGAATTGCAGGGCGCGCGGGCCACGCCGGCGAAACGGCTGGCGCAGGCGATGCTGAGGCAATATGCGGAGCGGCTGAACGACCTCATAAAGGAAGGCAAGGCGCGCGGCGAATTGCGCCCCGACCTCGATGGCGAGGCGGCGGCAACGCTGTTCATCGGCACCATTCAGGGCCTGGTCATGCAATCGCTCATCGCCGGCGAGATGAACCACATGACAGAGGCCGCCCCCCGCGTGTTCGCGCTTTTCCGGCGCGGCATCGAAACGGGCAACGCGAACCGGGGGGAATCCTGACCATGTCGCGCCGGATTTCGATCGTCATCGCCGTCATGCTGCTCGCGGCACTCGTCGGATATGCGCTGTGGAAGGTCTTTCTTGCCCCCAGCGGCCTGCCGCCCGAGGGCTTTGCCCGCGGCAACGGGCGCATCGAGGCCGATCTGGTCGATATTTCGACCCGCCTGCCGGGCCGGGTGGCGTCGATCATGGTGCAGGAAGGCGATCTGGTGGCGGTGGGCGATATCCTCGCGGTGATGGACACGACCGAGCTTGAGGCGCAGAAGGCGCGGGCCGAGGCCGCGGTTGCCAGCGCCCGGGCCGCGGTTGCCGTGGCCGGGGCCGGATCGGCCAGGGCCGAGGCGAACCTCGCGCTGGCCAACAGCGAACTGGCCCGGGCCGAAACCCTGGGCGAACGCGATGTGATCTCGCGCGAGAACCTGGACATTCGCCGCACCCAGGCGCAGGTGGAGAAGGCCGGCCTGGCCGCCGCAAGGGCCGAGGCCCTTGCCAGGGAACGCGCGGTCGATGCCGAAATCGCCAATCTGCGCGAGATCGAGGCGCGCATCGCCGACAGCACGCTCTATGCGCCGCAGGCGGGCCGCATCCTCTATCGCCTGGCGCAGCCGGGCGAGGTGCTGGGCAGCGGCGGCAAGGTGCTGACACTGGTGAGCCTCGGCAACGTCTACATGGAGTTCTTCCTGCCCGCCGGCGCCGCGCCAAGGGTGCAACTCGGAGACGAGGCGCGGATCGTCGTGGACGTGATGCCCGGCATCGCCGTCCCCGCGACGGTGAGCTTCGTGGCGCCTCAGGCGCAATTCACGCCCAAGCAGGTCGAAACCATCGAGGAGCGCGAAAGCCTGATGTTCCGTATCCGGGTGCGGATTCCGCCGCAGATGGTTCAAGCGCATATTTCGCAGGTCAAGACCGGCGTGCGCGGCGTGGCCTGGGTTCGCCTCGTCGGCGCGGACGGCACCATGCCCGACTGGCCCGAGGGGCTGACACCGCCGGTGGCCGCAACTCTGCCCGTGCCTCTGGCGGCGGGGGATGGGGCCGGTGACGAGACCGGGAAATGAAGGCGAATGCGCCAAGCGCACAGCCTGTGGCGCGGACGATCTCTCTCAGCCATCGCTATGGCAAGGTCCTGGCGCTCGACGGGCTGACGCTTGACATCCCGTCGGGCCGCATGGTCGGGCTGATCGGGCCGGACGGCGTGGGCAAGTCCACCCTGATGGGTCTGGTTTCAGGGGCCAAGCGGATGCAGCAAGGGCGCATCGAGACGCTTGGCGGCGACATGGCCGGCGCGCGCCACCGCGCCAGGATGGGCCGGCGCATCGCCTTCATGCCCCAGGGGCTGGGCAGGAACCTCTACCACGACCTCAGCATCCGCGAGAACCTCGAATTCTTCGGCAAGCTGTTCGGCCAGGGCCGCGCCGAGCGCGCCGCGCGGATCACGCGGCTGACGCGGGCCACCGGCCTCGCGCCGTTCCTCGAGCGCCCGGCGGGCAAGCTTTCGGGCGGGATGAAGCAGAAGCTGGGGCTATGCGCGGCGCTGATCCACGACCCGGATTTCCTGTTGCTGGACGAACCCACCACCGGAGTCGATCCGCTCTCGCGGCGCCAGTTCTGGGATCTGATCGACGCGATCCGCAAGGACCGACCGGAAATGAGCGTGCTGGTCTCAACCGCCTACATGGAGGAGGCCGAGCGCTTCGAACACCTCATCGCCATGAACGCAGGCCGCGTTCTGGCCGAGGCGGCGCCCGCCGACCTGAGGGCGCGAACCGGCACCGATTCCGTCGGCGCCGCCTATGTCGCGCTGCTGGGCGGGGAGACGGCCAGATCGCCGGGTGCGACACCCGCCGCCCCGGCGCCCGACGAAGCCACCGACGATGCGCCCGCGATCAGGGCGCGCGATCTGACCAAACGTTTCGGCGATTTCACCGCCGTCGATGCCGTCAGCTTCGAGATCCGGCGCGGCGAGATCTTCGGCTTTCTCGGCTCCAACGGCTGCGGCAAGACCACGACCATGAAGATGCTGACGGGGCTCTTGCCCGCGACGACGGGCGAGGCGTGGATCTTCGGCCAGCCGGTCGATGCGCACAATCTCGATACGCGCCGCCGGGTCGGGTTCATGTCGCAATCCTTCTCGCTCTATGGCGAACTCACCGTGCGCGAGAACCTGCTGCTGCACGCCCGCCTGTTTCATCTGGGGTCCGATCTGACAGCGCGGCGCATGGCCGATCTGGTGCCCCGTTTCGGACTGGACGCCTATCTGGACCAGAACGCCGCCTCTCTGCCGCTGGGGGTGCGCCAGCGCCTGTCGCTGGCCGTCGCCGTGATCCACGCCCCCGACATCCTGATCCTCGACGAGCCGACCTCGGGTGTCGATCCGCAGGCGCGCGATGCGTTCTGGGACATGCTGCTGGACCTGGCGCAGAAGGACCGCGTGACCATCTTCATCTCGACGCATTTCATGGACGAGGGCATGCGCTGCGACCGCATATCGCTGATGCATGCGGGCAAGGTGCTGGTGACGGACGCGCCGCAGGCGATCATCGACGCGCGCGGCGCCAAGAACCTTGAGGATGCCTTCATCGCCCACATGCTCGACGCGATGCCGCAGGAGGCGCACGAAGAAACCGCGGACCTGACCGTGAGCGAGGCCGCTGAGGCGCCCGCCGGCGCGCCGGGTTTCAGCCTGCGCCGGCTTCTGGCCTTCACCACGCGCGAGGCGATGCAGGTGCGGCGCGACCCGGTGCGGCTGGTCTTTTCCTTCGTGGGCAGCGCCGTGCTGTTGCTGATCATGTCGTTCGGCATCTCGCAGGAGGTGCGCGAGATCCCCTTCGCCGCCCTCGACCAGGACCGCAGCCCCGAAAGCCGGGCCTATCTTTCGGGCTATGAAAATTCGGAATGGTTCCTCGAACGCCCCGCCATCGCGGGCGCGGAAGAACTCGACCGGCGCATGGCCAACGGCGAACTGGCGCTGGCGCTGCAAATCCTGCCGGGCTTTGGCCGGTCGGTGCGGCGCGGCGAGACCGCCGAGATCGCCGCGCTGATCGACGGCACCGATACTAGCCGCGCCGGAACCGTGGAAAGCTATGTCGAGGGCGCGCATGCCCACGTTCTGACCCGGGACGCGCGATCGGCGCTGGCGCTCGCCGGCCTGGCCGCCACACCCGGACAGGCGCCGCCGGCGCGGCTCGAACCGCGCTTTCAGTACAACCCGGCCATGGAGAGCCTGCCCGCCATCGGCCCCTCGATCCCGCCGCTCCTGCTGCTTCTGTTCCCGGCGATCCTGATGGCGGTCAGCCTGGCGCGCGAGAAGGAGATCGGCACCATCACCAATTTCTACGTCACCCCCACGGGCCGCGCCGAATTCCTGATCGGCAAGCAGCTGGTCTATGTCGCCATCACGTTGCTGAACTTCATCATCCTCACGGTGCTGGTGGTCACGGTGCTGGGTGTGCCGCTCAAGGGCAGCCCGGCGGCGCTGGTTCTGGGCGCGCTTCTCTATGCCGTCGCGGCCACGGGCTATGGGCTGCTGGTGTCGATGATGGCCCGCACCCAGGTCACGGCGGTCTTTGCCGCGGGCATTCTTTCGGTCATGCCGACGCTGCAATTCTCGGGCATGATGACGCCGGTCTCCTCGCTGGAAGGGCCCGCGCGCATCCTCGGCACCTTCTGGCCCACGACCTGGTACATGGGGCTGAGCGTGGGCACCTTCACCAAGGGGCTGGGGCTGGCGGACCTGTCGGGCCACCTGCTGCGACTAGCGGCCTTCGGGCCGGTGCTGACCGGGCTCGCCATCCTCGCGCTGCGCAAGCAGGAGCGGTAGCCATGCGCAGTCTTGCGAACATCTTCTGGCTTGCCGGGAAGGAGGTGAAAAGCGTCCTGGGCGACCCCGTCATGGTGGTGCTGATCTTGTGGTCCTTCATCATCGCGGTGATCCTCGAGGCCGGCGGGGCGGGCGATACCGTCTACAACGCAGCCATCGCCATCGTCGACGAGGACGGCTCCAGCCTCACCCGCCAGATCGCCGCCGCGCTCGAACCGCCCTGGTTCCAGCCGCCGCTGGCGATGACCCCCGCCGGGGCCGCGGCGGCGATGGATGCCGGCCGGATCATGTTCGCGCTCGGCTTTCCGCCCGGGTTCGAGGCCGACACGATCGCGGGCCTCGCGCCCGTCGCGCAGCTTCAGGTCGATGCCACCGCGGTCAGCCAGGCGCAGCTTGGAAGCGGCTACATCGCCGAGATCGTCGACGCAGAGGCCCGCGCCTTTCTCACCGGCAACCCCGACGCGCCGCAACCGGCGCTGCAACTGGAACTGCGGCGCGCCTTCAACCCGGCCGGCCACCCGGCCTGGTTCGAGGCGGTCTCCTCGCTGCTCAACCAGCTCTCGCTTCTGACCATCGTGCTGACCGGCGCGGCGATGCTGCGCGAACGCGAACAGGGCACGATCGAACATCTGATGGTCATGCCGCTCAGCCCGCTGGAAGTGGCGCTTGCCAAGGTTCTGGCCAATGTGGGCGTGGTGCTGGCAGCCTTCACGCTTTCGCTCGTCTTCGTGGTGCAGGGCTTGCTGGACGTGCCGGTGAAAGGGTCGGTCGGCCTGCTTCTGGCCGGCACGGCGGTCTATCTGGCGGCGGCCGCGGCGATCGGCATGTTCCTTGGCACGATGGCGCGCAGCATGGCGCAGTTCGCGCTCTTGTCGATCATGGTCATCATCCCGATCATCATGCTTTCGGGCGGCATGGGCGCCATCGAAAGCCAGCCCGACCTGGTGCAGCGCGTCACGCTCGCGCTGCCCTCGCGCCACTTCCTGGCCTTCGCCAAGGCCGTGGTGTTCCGCGGCGCGGGCCTCGGTACGGTCTGGGTGCAACTCGCGCTGATGGGCGGGCTGGGGCTGGCGTTCTTCGCCGCCAGCCTCGCGCTGTTCCGCCGCTCGATGAGCCTGGCCGCGTAGGACGTGTCGCGTCCGAGCGGACCCGCCCCGTTCACGCCCCGGCACCGGGGCGAATGCGGCTCGCCCTGCGGCGGGCGCGCGATCAGCGGTTTTCCTTCAGCAGGCGCTGTTTCTGGCGCGACCAGTCGCGCTTGGATTCGGTCGCGCGCTTGTCATGCAGGTTCTTGCCCCTGGCGATGCCGATCTTGAGCTTGGCCAGACCCTTGTGATTGAAATACAGCACCAGCGGCACCAGCGTCATGCCCTTGCGCTGGGTCGCGTTCCAGAGCCGCGACAGTTCCTTGCGGCTGACCAGCAGCTTGCGGCGGCGGCGTTCCTCGTGCGGGAAGGTCCGGGCCTGGTCGTAGGGCGCGACATAGCTATTGACGAGCCACAGTTCGCCATTCTCGACCGCGGCATAGCTTTCGGCGATATTGGCGCCGCCGGCCCGCAGCGACTTGACCTCGGAGCCTTCCAGCAGGATGCCGCATTCGATGTCGTCCTCGATGGCGTAATCGAACCGTGCCCGCCGGTTCTCGGCGATCACCTTGTAGTTGGGATTTGATTTCTCGCTGGCCATGGGCCGCAGACTTAGGCGCAGACGCGGGGCTGCGCAAGACGGGACGGATCGGGGCGCCGCGCGGACCCGCCGGGTTCAGTGGGTGGCGCGCGGGCTGAGCCGGGCCGCCGCCAGTCCCGCCGCGATCCCGACGCATATCGGCAAGAGCGTCCCCGCCCCGACCAGAAACACCAGGATCAGCAGCGCCGCCACGGGCTTGCCCAGCCCCGCCGCGGTAGCTCCGGCCAGGCCGGCGGCCACCGCCACCGTCGCATCCGGCCCGGACTGGAGGTGATGCGCCGCCAGCCCCGCGGCGCCGCCGGCAAAGACCAGCGGAAAGATCGCCCCGCCCCGCCAGCCGGTCGCGAGACAGATCGCGCACGCCAGAAGCTTGATCAGCGCCAGCCCGATCAGCGCCGGCGCCGTCGCGCCGCCCCCCCATTGCAGCATGGCGTCGAACTCGTGATGGCCCGAGAACCGCACCGCGGGCAGCGCCGCCGCCAGACAGCCCAGCACCAGCCCGCCCAGCGCCGATTGCAACAGCGGGTTCGCGATGCGGGTCTCGACCAGGCGCGCGGCGCGGACATGGGCATGCAGGAACACCGCCCCGGCCGCCGCGCCGAACAGGGCCGGCAGCAGCGCGAACAGGATATCGCTGCCGTCGCCCGGGCTGACATGCGGGGGCAGGTGGATGCGGTGAAACGATTGCGTGAACAGAAAGCGCGCCGCCAGCAGGAAACCGGCCAGCCCGGCCAGCGCCGCGACGAAACCCAGAAACGGGATGCTCTGCGCCCGGGCTTCGGCCCAGGGGGCGGCGTCCTCCTCGCCCGTCGCATAGACGTACCCGCCCGGCGGCGAGGCATAAAGGCTGGCCAGCGCGGCCGAGACGCAGACACGACCCAGTTCGCGCGCCTCGGCGGCGCTGCGCGCCACCACCAGCGACACCAGCGCCGCCAGTTCCGTTATCACCGCGATCAGACCGGCCTCGGGGCCGATGGCGCCGCCGAACCCCACCGCCAGCACCGCGCCCAGCGCGGTCATGGCGATCCGCCTGCGGGTCTGGCGCAGCGGGTCGGCGGCGGCCTCGATCTGTTCGCCCAAAGTCTGGACATGCGCGGTGCGGCGGGTCAGGCCGATCAGCACGCCGCCCAGGGCACAGACCACGACCGCATAGACCGGCGCGGCGGCCAGCCGGTTATCCCAGATCAGCGCGATCAGCACCATCATGAGGCGCAGCGTGACCGCCGCGAAGACGCCGGCGGCAAGGCTGGTCAGAAGGGCGACGATCACGATGCGCAAGGGCGGTCTCCGGTGGCGGGTTCGGCCCGTCCCATGACGGCGGCAAATGGTTCCCGGGTCAAGGGGCGGGGCCGCAAAACGCCCCGGCCGGCCGCCTCGGCGCTTGCCATTCACCGCCGCTTGGCCGAAACAGGGCGGGTATGCCAACGCAGTCAGGGGCGGCGCCGGGCGGACCGGCGATGCGCCCCGGGAAACGAACCAGTGATGAAGAAATCCGACAACCCGGCCGATCCGTTCAAGAAGGCGCTGGCCGAGGCGACCAGGGTCATGGCCGACGATTCCGAACTGAATGTCAGCTATTCGGTGGATCCCTCGGGCATGTCGGGCGATGCCATGCGGCTGCCCCAGGTCAGCCGCCGTATGACCCGCGAAGAGGTGCTGCTCGCGCGCGGCACCGCCGATGCGCTGGCGCTGCGGCACCGCTATCACGACGCTGCGGTACATGCCCGCTATGCGCCCCCGGGCGACATGGCGCGCGACCTCTACGAGGCCATGGAGACCGCCCGCTGCGAGGCGGTGGGCGCACGCCACATGCCCGGCACCGCCGGCAACATAGACGTCAAGCTGACCCACGAGGCCCTGCGCCGCGGCTATGACCGGATGAAGGACGCCTCCGAGGCGCCGCTGCCGGATGCCGCCGGCTATCTGATCCGCCACCTTGCATCAGGGCGCGCCATGCCCGAAGGCGCGGCCAACGTGATGGAACTGTGGCGCGGTTTCATCGAGGACCAGGCCGGCGGCACGCTGGAGGATTTGCAGGACAGTCTGGAAGACCAGGGCGCCTTTGCCCGCCTCGCCCGCCAGGTCATCAGCGATCTGGGCTATGGCGACCAGCTGGGCGAGGATCCCGACAGCGAGGACGAAAGCGACGAGGAGGCGGAAGCGGACGACGAACAGCCCGAACCCGACAGCACCGGCCAGGAGGACCAGGACGACAGCCAGTCCGAGACCGACCCCGACGCGCAGTCGCAGGACCAGCCCGACCAGGTGCAGGTCAGCGCCGACGAGATGGCCGACGAGGACATGGGCGAAGAGGTGGACATGCCCGACAGCGACGCGCCCCCCGAGCCGCCCGCGCCGCCCCCGCCCAGCGAGGCCGACCCCCATTACCGGGTCTATCTGGACACCCATGACGAGGAGATCGGCGCCGAGGAACTGGCCGAACCGGCCGAACTGGAACGGCTGCGCGCCTATCTCGATCAGCAGCTCGAACCGCTCAAGGGCGCGGTCAGCCGGCTGGCCAACAAGTTGCAGCGCCGGCTTCAGGCACAGCAGAACCGGTCTTGGGAATTCGACCGCGACGAGGGCATTCTGGATGCCGGCCGCCTGGCGCGCGTGGTGGCCAACCCGACCACGCCGCTGAGTTTCAAGATCGAGAAGGATACCGAATTCCGCGACACCGTGGTGACGCTCCTTCTGGACAATTCCGGCTCCATGCGGGGGCGACCGATCAGCATCGCCGCGATCTGCGCCGACGTGCTGGCGCGCACCCTGGAACGCTGCAACGTCAAGGTCGAGATCCTGGGCTTTACCACGAGGGCCTGGAAGGGCGGGCAGGCACGCGAGCAATGGCTGAGCGACGGCCGCCCCCAGCAGCCCGGCCGGCTGAACGATCTGCGCCATATCGTCTACAAGAGCGCGGACGCCCCCTGGCGGCGCACCCGCGACAATCTGGGCCTGATGATGAAGGAAGGGCTGTTGAAGGAAAACATCGACGGCGAGGCGCTGGAATGGGCGCATCGCCGGATGTTGCTGCGCCCCGAGGCACGGCGCATCCTGATGGTCATTTCCGACGGCGCGCCGGTGGACGATTCGACGCTCAGCGTGAACCCCGCCAACTATCTGGAAAAGCACCTGCGCGATGTCATCGCGATGGTGGAAAAGCGCAAGATCGTCGAGTTGCTGGCCATCGGGATCGGCCATGACGTGACGCGCTATTACGACCGGGCGGTGACGATCACCGATGTCGAACAGCTTGCCGGCGCCATCACCGAACAGCTGGCCTCGCTGTTTGACAAGGATCCGCGCGCCCGCGCACGGATCATGGGCATCAGAAGGGCGGGCTAAGGCCGGCCTGTCTCCGGCGAGAGTTTGCCGGCAAGAAGACGATGCCGGCCGGCGCAAGGCTCCGGCGGTTTAGGCGGCGGTCGCGGAGACCACCATCGCCGGAATCGGGACGGTCCAGCGCGGGCCGGACCCGTGTCTGGCAAGCACCGTTTCGACCACGGCGCGCCGGATTGCCGCAGCCCGGTGCGGAGGCTGCGGACGCAGCAACGCCCCGCCGCGCGCCGTGCCTTCAAGAAAGAAGCGATAGGGCGCGGCCGGATCGTCCACCTGCCAGTGGCTTTCGACCCTCACCATCTGCGGTGCCGCGAAACCCGCCGCCGCCAGCGCCGGAAAGGCGATGTCGGGATCGGCGTAATCGTTCGCGCCGGGTCCTGGCGGAAGGCTGATCTCCGGGTCACCGTGATCGGCGATCGCGCCGAAGACGTAGCCCAGTGCGGTATCCACGTCTGGGCCGCACCAGACCGAATAGGCAAGCCGGCCACCGGACTTCAGCACCCGCGCCGCCTCGGCGAGAGCCTTCGGCGGATCCGGCAGATGCGGCATACCGAAACCGATGGTCACCGCATCGAATCGCGCAGCCCGAAACCCGAGCGCCATGGCATCGCCCTGGACGAACACGGCGTCCGGCACCTGCGCCCGGGCCATGTCGAGCATGGCAGGCGAGAAATCGAGCCCGGTAACCTCGGCGCCGGCCTGCAGCAGACCGGCGCTGACGTTGCCGTGGCCGCAGCAGAGATCGAGCGCCCGTTTGCCCGGCCCGGCCCCGGATCGCGCGACCAGCGCCGGCACCACCATGTCGGCGGCTCGGGCAAAGTCGCGGGCATAGGCCGCGGCCACCTTCGGTGTGAACCATTCGCGTCGTTCCACTCCGGCGAAATCCAGATCATCCATGAATGCCCCCTCTCTGCCCCGATCCTAGCAGACCGCCGACGGGCAGTCAGCGGTTGCGCCCGGGCGGCGATGCGTGTTCCTTGTGACGAGAGGCGAGGGAAACAGATGTACCAGACATTCGAGGTCACGGCGCGGCCCGAACAGGGGCCGCCACGGCTGAGCGCGCTGCGCGCCGAAATCGCGCGCGAGGGCCTGGACGGGTTCCTGGTGCCGCGCGCGGATGCGCATCAGGGCGAGTATGTGGCGCCCCGAGACGAGCGCCTGGCCTGGCTGACCGGCTTTACCGGATCGGCCGGGTTCTGCGCCGTGCTGGCCGATGTCGCCGGCGTGTTCGTCGACGGGCGCTATCGCACCCAGGTCAAGGCGCAGGTGGCGGACGTGTTCACGCCGGTCCCCTGGCCGGATGTCGCGCTGGCGGGCTGGCTGCGCGAACGCCTGCCCCGGGGCGGGCGCGTGGGGTTCGATCCGTGGCTGCACCCGGCGGGGCAGATCGGCAAGCTCGCGGCGGCGCTGAACGGATCGGGCATCGAGATGGTGCGCAGCCCCAATCTGGTGGACCGCATCTGGCAGGACCAGCCGCCGCCGCCGGCGCAGCCGGTGCAGGCCCATCCGCTGGAGCTGGCCGGCGAGACATCCGCCGACAAGCGGGACAGGCTGGCGGCCGGGTTGCGCGAAGCGGGGCAGCGGGCGGCGGTGATCACCCTGCCCGACGCGATCATGTGGCTTCTCAACATCCGCGGCCATGACATCGCCCGCATCCCGGTGGCGCACGGGTTCGCGGTGCTGCACGAGGATGGCCGCGTCGATCTGTTCATGGCCGCGGCCAAGCTGGCGGGACTCACCCCGCCTCTGGGGCCGGGTGTTGCGGTGCATGACCCGGCGGATTTCACGGCGTTCCTGGCCGGCCTGGACGGACCGGTGCGCGTCGATTTCGATACCGTGCCGCAGGCGGTGGCCGACGTTCTGGGCACCCGGGCCGAGCCCGGCAGCGACCCCTGCGCCCTGCCCCGGGCGCGAAAGAACGACGCGGAAATCGAGGGCGCGGTGCAGGCGCATCTGCGCGACGGCGCGGCGATGGCGGAATTCCTCTGCTGGCTGGACGCGCAGCCCCCCGGCAGCGTCAGCGAGACCCAGGTGGTGGCGCGGCTCGAGTCCTGCCGCCGGCGCGACCCCGGCCTGCGCGACATCAGCTTCGACACCATCGCCGGAACCGGACCCAACGGCGCCGTGATCCATTACCGCGTGACCCATGAAACCGACCGGCGGCTTCAAGCCGGGCATCTGCTGGTTCTCGACAGCGGCGGCCAATACCTCGACGGCACCACCGACATCACCCGCACCATCGCCATCGGCGATCCCGGGGACGAGGAACGCACCGCCTTCACCCGGGTGTTGCAGGGCATGATCGCGATGAGCCGGCTGCGCTGGCCCGCCGGCCTGTCGGGGCGCGACATCGAGGCCGTGGGCCGGGTGCCGCTGTGGCTGGCGGGTCAGGATTTCGATCACGGGCTGGGCCATGGCGTCGGTTCCTATCTGAGCGTGCATGAAGGGCCCCAGCGGCTGAGCAGGCTCAGCCATGTGCCACTGGAACCGGGCATGATCCTGTCCAACGAACCGGGCTACTACCGCGAGGGCGCCTTCGGCATCCGCATCGAGAACCTTCTGGTGGCCCGCAACGCGCCCGCCCTGCCCGGCGGCGATGATGACCGCGCGATGCTGTGCTGGCGCACGCTGACGCTGGTTCCGATCGACCGACGGCTGATCCTGGCCGAGCGGCTGACAGGGGACGAACGCGCCTGGCTGGACGCCTATCATCGCGAGGTGGCCGAGCGGATCGCGCCGCGCGTGTCGAAACCGGCCCAAGCGTGGTTGAATACGGCCACCGCGCCGCTGTAGTGTGCGCCGGTCAGGGCAGCGGAAGGGCAGGACATGGGCAACCACATCACGATACGCAAGCTGGACGGCATCTGGTCCGTCCGCTCGGGCGGAGCGATACTCGGCGAAAGCCGCAATGCGCTGGAACTGTGCGAGGGCGACATGGCCCCGGTCGTGTATTTCCCGCGCGAGGATATCGCCACCGAAATGCTCGACCGCACCGACAAGGTGACGCATTGCCCCCACAAGGGCGATGCCGCCCATTTCACCATCGTCAACCGGTCCTCCCGCGTGGAGAACGCGGCCTGGAGCTATGAAGACCCGGTCGGGGACATGGCGGAAATCCGCGGCCATCTGGCATTTTACGCCAACGACGCGGTGACGGTCGAGCGGATCTGAGCCACTCCGGCAAAGGCGAGACGCGCTATTTCACTGTCTTGCAGCAGCGGAAGCCCAGGTGATAGTTCTCGTGGCTGGCCCGGCTCATCACCCTTGTGCCATGCCAGAAGGGCGCGCGCCAGCGGCACCAGTCGGGATGCGCCCGGTACTTGTCCCAGATGAACCAGCTTCCCTTCATCTCGGTCACGCCCAGACTGGTGCTGCCGCGGCTGGCCATCTGGTCGGGCGCCATGGGCAGGTTCATGTGCTCGGCGGCGTTGCCGTGCTGGTCGTAGACGCCCAGCGCGCTGCGGCAGTCCGGAAACGCCCCGGTGGGATAGGTGTTGGACCCGCAACTGCGATACCCGCCACCGCCGCAGGTGCTGCTTTTCTCGCTGTTCTGCGCGCACACACCCCTGCGGAACGCCGGCCCGTAGGCCCAGGACTTGCTGGCCTCGTATCTGGCGTTGTGGGCGCTGCGCATCGCCGCGACCGAACCCAGCCCGAAGGCATAATCCGCCGGTTCCAGCGCCCCCGCGCAGGCGCCTTCCCATTCATGCGCGTCGCACAGCCGCTTGCCGACGGCGGCACAGATCTCGGCCGCCTCGACCGCCTTGGTCCAGACCACCGGATAGGTACAGGGAATGTTGGGAAACTCGAACTGGTCTATGCAGGCGGTGGCGTCGGTCGCGCGCTCGCTGCGCGGATCGTAGAGCGGCGCCATGAACCGGTCGCCGCAGATGCGTTCGTTGCGGGCGCTGGCATAGCTGTCGGGCCCGCCGGGAATGCGCGCGCGGCACTGCTCGGGCGTCATGGGGTGGCGGGAAATCGCCGGGTTGCCCTGGCCGATGACGGCCGAGCGCGCGAAAATCTGGCCCAGCCGCTGCATCTGCGCCGCGCTCAGGCGGTGAACCGACTGCAACTGCTGGAACAGCACCGCGTTGGCCTGTTGCAGGCTGGTCTCTGCCGCCCCCGGCAGCGCCAGGATCGCGGCCAGTGCCAGCCCTGCGAGGAACGGTTTCATTGCGCATCCTCCTTGCGGGTCACATAGAACAGGTCGCGGTTGTCGGCAAAACCGATGAAGCGCGGCAGGATGGTGCCGCCCCCGACCTTCTTTTCGATCAGCGCCATGCCCGGCACCATATGCGCCACATGCACCCGCCCGCCGCGCGGCACGTAAAGCGCCAGATAGGTGTGTTCCAGCGCGTTCATGTCCAGCAGCATGGCATAGGAACAGCCATAGGCCTGAAACGTCCGCGCCATGGCCGAGGGCGTCGCGGTCGAGAAATAGCCGTAGATCAGATATTTCCTGCCCGCGGCACTGGCCATGCAGGCACCCGCGCGCAGGGTGCGCAGTTCGGCCTCGGCCGAGCCCGACCAGTTGCCCGGCCCCCATTTCGTGACCCGGTCGCCGGGGATGCCCCTGCCGGTGGCCGGATCGGTTTCAAGCAGCGGCACCCCGTTCTGGCGGGCAAAGACGATGCGCGGCAACAAGGCGTTGTCGGTCTCCTGCCAGGTCTTCATGATCACGCTGCCGTCGGACAGCCCGAACAGGGTGGAAAGGCCCGGCTGCAACTTGCTGAGGATCGTGCCCTTCTCGATGAAACCGTAGTGGTGGCCCAGGTTGAACCCCGCCATGTCGCCGAACTTGAACGCGCCGTGCTGGCGCTTGAACCCGCCGGCGAAACTCGCCACGGCCCTGTGGGCGATCGTGGGGTTGACCATGCCCAGCAACACCAGCGGATCGGGCGAGTTCACCCCGTCCGGCCCGGGCATGCCGCGCGGGCGGATCGAGGCCGGCGGGCGCGACGACCAGCCCAGCGCCGGGTGATCGGTGCCCATGGCGAAACCGATGTCGAATCGCCCCAGGTCGAAGGCGACCAGATAACCGGTGGCGCGCGCCTCGATGCTGTCCAGCCGGTTGGTCTTGCCCGGCCCGTCCAGCACCTCGGGCGCGATTTCGCGCGGCTGAAAGGCGCTGGCGAATATGCCGGGCAGTCCCGACACCGGATACCATTGGCCAAGCGCCATCCGCCCCGGCTCGGCCCCGTCGAGCGCGATGTCCAGCAAGGTCGGGACCACGGGCCGCTTGTCCGGCGCGCTGCGCGCGATCATGGGCGCAGGTCCGCCGCCCGGGCCGTCGGGGCCGCCGGTGGCGAGCGCCTCGCCGGTCTCGATCTGCGAATCGCGAAAGAAGGTGTCGCGCACGAAGCGGACGATGCTTTCCCCGCCCCAGATGTTGTCGCGCAAAAACTCGGCCGTCGCCTCGAGATCGGTGCGCGCGCCGCTGACGCGGTTGCGCAGATAAAGCGCGCCGCCACAGAGCGGCGCATAGGCCAGGCCGCTCTTGCGCGCCGCCACCAGCGCCGCGCTGCCATCGGCCCAGGGGGTACAGCGGGTCTGGCGGCCATTTGCCGTGACGATCAGCGCCGGACTGGCGCCGCCCTCGAAAGCGACCGATTGCGCCGCCGGGTCGGGGTTTTCGATATGCCAGGTCTGCGCCCGGGCGTCCGCCTCGGGCCGGGTTTCCAGCAGGAACCAGGCATCGACCGCCGGATTGAGCGAAACGAAGCGCAGGGCTTGCCCCGAGACCGGATCGTCCGCCTCGATCTCTTGGCGGAAGGGTTGCAGTTCGAGAATGCTCTTGGGCCGCACCGCCTCGTATTGCAGGCGCTGAAGCGTCAGGGTTTCGGGCGATTGCGCCGCACCCGCGGTCGCGGTGCAGACCGCCAGAGCCGCTGCCGCCATGCGGCTGCACATGCGTTTCATGACCCCTCCGTTGCGTCCGTTTCACAGAACATAGCGTATCAGTCTCAGCGCGCCACGTTTCCACGGCACCCGGTGCGTGACCCCGGCGGCGGCGGATATCCGGGCGCGATTGGCCACATACCAGTCGTAATTGCGGATCAGCGCCTCCTGGTTGGAATGTTGCGGGGCGAATCCCAGCCGGCCGGTGATCTTGTCGATGCTGACAAAGCTGTCCTTGCCGGCGGTTTCGTAGATCCATTTGTAAAGCGGCGACAGGTGCAGCGCCTCAAGCGCGCGCAGCGTCCAGATCGCGGGGGCGGCGGGAATGCCGATCACCCGCTTGCCATGACCGGCCCGGTCCAGCACAGCCTGAAAGCTCTCGCGCAGCGAGCCGAACCGCGCCGCGCCGACATTGAAGGTATCGTTGACAAGTTGCGCGTCAGCGGTGGCGCACAGCAGAACCGCCTGGTTGAGATCTTCGACATCGAGCAGCTGGTAGATGTTGTCGCCCGAGCCCAGCACCGGGAAATTGTGCCCGTCATGCGCGAAATCGTAAAGCAGTTCGAACGCGCCCAGCCGCTCGGGTCCGACAAAGGACTTCGGGCGCAGCACCGGCAGGCACAGGCCGCCATCGCGGAATTCGGCGCAGAGCCGTTCGGCCAGAACCTTGGATTCGCCATATGGCCCGACGCCGATCATCGGGTCGTCCTCGGTCAGCGGGTGATGGTCGGGGATGCCATAGACGGCGGTGCTCGAGATGTGGATGAACCGCGCGGTTGCGCGCGCCTTCGCGCTTTCCAGCAGCAGCCGCGTGCCATCCACGTTGGTCGAACGGATCTCGGCCGCATCCGCCAGCGGCAGCGCGGCGGCGCAATGCACCACGATGTCGATCCCGTCAAAGGCGCGCTCGTGCAGCGCCGGGTCGCGGATGTCGCCCTGCAACACGTCGATGCGCCCGGCCTCGGGATAGGTGAAGGGCGCGATGTCCCACGAACGGACGCGATGCCCCCGCCCGAGCAGGAACCGGATCAGGTTGATGCCCATGAAACCGGCACCGCCGGTGATCAGGAAATGGCGTGCGCTCATGTTCGGGTTCCGGTCCTTGCAGCGTTCATCGCCGGGATTGCGTTCGTTTCCACACCTACATCCCTACCCCAGATGAAGTTGACGATACCACCGGGCAAGTTACATGACCTGGATCAAGGGCCGGCGCGGGACCGGATCCGGCCTGCGGATTTTCCGCAACTGTGTCGTTGCGGCACTTGTCTTGTCCGCCGCGCCCGGTTGTGATGGTCGCCATGCAAGACAGGCCCGGAGCATCGTTCAGCAACCGGCCGGACGATCCCGGCGGGGCGTCCGGAAGCGATGTGCCGCTGGTTCTCGATGTCGATGGCACCCTGTTGCACACCGATCTGCTGTTCGAAACCTTCTGGGCCGCGCTTGGGCGGAGCGTCTGGGCGACGCTGGCGGTGCTGTTCTCGTGCTGGGGGGCGCCCGCGCGCATGAAGGCAAGGCTGCGCGCCATCGCCGAACCCGAGATCGAACTGCTGCCGGTGCGCGAGGCGGTGCTGGATCTGGCGCTTGAGGCGCAGGCCGCGGGGCGCGGCGTGCATCTGGCCTCGGCCGCCGATCAGGTGCTTGTGGACGCGATCGGGCGCCGCTTCGGCCTGGCTGGCCCGCATTTCGGATCGGACGGGGCGGTCAACCTCAAGGCAGAGGCCAAGGCCGGGCTGCTGACCCGCCGTTTCGGTGCTGCCGGATACGATTACGCGGGAAATTCCCGCGCCGATCTGGCGCCCTGGGCCGGGGCCCGCAAGGCGATCGCGGTCAATCCCGGCAAGCGGCTGGCGGCCCGGCTGGCGGCATCGGGCAAGCCTCTGCGCATCCTGACCGACCCGGCCGACAAGGGCGCCCTGCTGCGCGAGATGCGGCCGCTTCAGTGGATCAAGAACCTGCTGCTGTTCCTGCCGGCGCTGGCCGCCCACCAGACCGGGCCCGAGACGCTGCTGCCGGTTCTGGTCGCGGTTGCAGGCTTCAGCCTGGGCGCATCGGCGATCTATATCCTCAACGATCTTCTGGATCTCGAGGCCGATCGCAGCCACCCGGCAAAACGCACCCGCCCCATTGCCGCGGGCAAGCTGCCGATCCCGCTCGCGATGGCGGCCAGTCCGGCGCTGATTCTGGCGGCATTGGCGCTGGGGCTTGCCGTTTCGCCCGGGGTGGCGGCGCTGATCCTGGCCTACATGAGCGGCAGCCTGGTCTATTCGCTATGGCTGAAAAAGCGCCGCTGGCTCGACCTGGCGGCGCTGGCCGGGCTGTTCCTGCTGCGGGTTCTGACGGGGGCGGTCGCCGCGCAGGTGGCGGTTTCCGGCTGGCTGCTGGGTTTTGTCCTGGCCGTGTTCTTCACCCTGGCCTGCGCCAAGCGGCTGACCGAACTGGCGCGCGCAAGGCGGCGCGGCCACCTGCCCGGGCGCGGCTACGGGCCCCGTGACGCCGCGAGCCTGGAACGCGCTGCCTATCTGGGCGCCGGCCTGTCGGCGGGGTTCTTCGCCTTCTATGCGCTGAGCGCGCCGGTGTCTGCGCTCTATGCCTCGCCGTGGGGGCTGGCGATGGCGACGCTGCCGGTTGC
Source organism: Paracoccaceae bacterium (assembly GCA_020441385.1). GTDB lineage: Bacteria > Pseudomonadota > Alphaproteobacteria > Rhodobacterales > Rhodobacteraceae > JAGRMG01. The sequence goes on along the minus strand of JAGRMG010000003.1, from coordinate 12,973 downwards.
GTTCTGGCTGGCGCGGGTGGTGCGGCTCAGTTCCCGGGGGAGCGAGGGTTACGACCCCGTCGTGTTCGTCTTCCAGGACCGGGCCGGGCTTGCCATCGCCGCCGCCGGTCTGGCCATCGTCCTGCTGGCGCGCTGAGCGCGCCCACGCCTCATCGGCGGCGCCCGAACACATAGCGCCGGTCGAGGTTGTACTTGATCGCGTAGCCCACCGCCAGCCCCAGCACCGCGCCCGTCTCGCGCATGGGCCGGCTCTGCCAGATCAGCCAGAACAGGGTTTCGCTGCCCCAGAAGATCAACGTCGTGCCGACCCCGGTAAGGGTATAGAGCATGAAGACCCGGGTTTCGTCCGCCAGCGCCCGGCGCCGGTCGTAGAATATCCAGCGCTTGTCGAGCGCGTATTTCAGCACCAGCCCCGTTCCGGTCCCCGCGATCAGGGCCAGCACCAGACGGCTGCCGTGTTCGACAATCGCGAAGACCAGCCGCTGCGCCCCCAGATTGGCAAGCGTGGCCAGTATCGCGAACAGCACATAGCGCAGCGTCAGGGTGGCGATACCCGGCTGGTTGTCGGCCCGCTCTCGGTTCACCTGCCCCTGCCCCTCCTGCGCCGGGGCGCGCCGCCCGGGGCGGCAGGCCCGCGGCCGCGCCGGGCCCGCCTCAGAGTCTGCGGTCCACCAGCATCTTCTTGATCATCGCGATGGACCTGGCCGGGTTCAGCCCCTTGGGGCAGGTCTTGGTGCAGTTCATGATGGTATGGCAGCGATACAGCTTGAACGGATCTTCCAGATCGTCCAGCCGTTCGCCGGTGGCCTCGTCGCGCGAATCGATGATCCAGCGATAGGCGTGCAGCAGGGCCGCCGGGCCGAGATAGCGGTCGGAATTCCACCAGTAGGACGGGCAGGCCGTCGAGCAGGACGCGCACATCACGCATTCATAAAGACCGTCCAGCTTCTTGCGGTCCTCGATGGACTGCTTCCATTCCTTCGCCGGGCGGTTGGTCTTGGTCTCGAGCCACGGCATGATCGAGGCGTGCTGGGCGTAGAAATGCGTAAGATCGGGGATCAGATCCTTGACCACGGGCATATGCGGCAGCGGATAGATCTTCACGTCGCCCTTGATCTCGTCCATGCCATAGATGCAGGCCAGCGTGTTGACGCCGTCGATATTCATCGCGCAGGATCCGCAGATGCCTTCCCGGCACGAGCGGCGGAAGGTGAGCGTCGGGTCGATCTCGTTCTTGATCTTGATCAGCGCATCCAGGATCATCGGCCCGCAATCGTCCATGTCCACGAAATAGGTGTCGAGCCGCGGATTCCCGTCGTCATCGGGGTTCCAGCGATAGATCTGGAACTTGCGGACATTGCCGGCACCGGCGGGTTTGGGCCATGTCTTGCCGGTGGTGATCCGGGAATTCTTGGGCAGGGTCAGTTCAACCATTTCGGCCTCCTGTTGCGGCCGGCCGGCGGCCGGACCTGAGATGTCGTGGACGGGTTCGGGGATGTCGGGCACCGCCATTCCCGATGTCGTGTCGGTGCGTCATGGTGCGGAGCCTTTCGGGAGCCGATCCAGCAGATGGCGCAGGCCGAGCCTCTCGAAATCGGCGCGCACACCTTTCAGCGAGGCGGCATGGTCGATCCGCTGGTCGGGGGCAAAGCGGATGCCGATCCACCTGCCGATCGCCGCGTCGCGGGCGGCGAGGTAATCCTCGCGGTTCCAGACCTCGCGCAACGCCACGCCGACCGCGTCGAACGCGGCCAGCAGCCTTTCGGTATCGTAGATCGAGATCGCCCGCACCATCCACGGCTTGCCATTGGACCACAGCACCGAAGCGACGCCGCGCGTCACCTCGCCATAGGCCAGCCGGTTGCACCGCGCCCCCAGCGAGGCGAGGGCGACGCGCATGCGCGGCCTGCGGTTGAGAATCACGATATCCTGATCCAGCCGGCCCAGAAACTGCCGGCCATGCATGGCCGAGCCCTCGGAAAAGACCAGCGTGCGCGCGCTGTCGTACCAGGCCAGCTGATCGCGAAGTCGCATGGTTTCGGGCCGGATCACATGAACGCCCAGGCCCTGCAGGAGCCCGGTCAGATAGGGCTCCCCGGCATTGTGGCCCTCGCCCGAAGCCTCCATCCGGTCGCGCGCCACATAGACCACGCCGCCGGGCCGGGCCGGCAGCCGGTTGCGCGCCCGGTTGCGGGCCAGCAGGTCGAGATAGGCTTCGCTTGGCACCACGCCGTTCAGCTGTTCGGCCATAGGCGCCGCCCACAGATGCCTGACGCGAAGCGGCTGCGTCACGAAATGCACCCGCTCGCTGGCGACGCCGTACCAGTCCAGCACCTGCCAGAAGAAACCCGGCACCGTCCCGGGCCGCAATCCCGGCTCGAGCGTGAACAGAACCCGCGCCGACGGGTGCCCGGCCACGGCCTGCAACAGGCGTGTGCTGTTCTCGGCGGCGAAATGGCCGAAATGATCGACCACATGCCCGCCCCAGACCGCCTCTTCGTTCATGTCCGTCAGGGGCGTTTCGGGAAGGGCCGGCTTCAGGTCGATCGGCAGCCCGGCACGCATGTGGCGCATCGCGCCCATGCCCTCCCAGTCGGGCCAGACCGGCCCGCCCTCGGCGATCATCGGGCGGCTGTTGCACGCCGGCAGAACCGGGATGTCGTCAAACCGGATGGCTTGCGCCAACGCCGTGCGGTCATACACGAACAGGCCGTTGCGCGCATCGCCCAACCCGCCGGCCTGCGCGCCCGCAACCGGCCGCGGCGCCGTCGCCATGTCGGACGGGCGCGCCCTGAGCCATGACAACACACCGGTCACGCCGGCCACCGACATGCCGAGACCATCGGCCCGGAAACGTCGCGCATTGCGCGGCCGGTATGCGCGGCGCGTATTCTCATGGCGCGAACAAGGTTTCGTTCTCCGTGACCAGATCGGCCACCTTTCCACGGCAGGCGCGGTCCAGATCGAGACCGTTCAACTGGCGCAGGAACTCGATGGCGCTGGCGCGCGGGCTCCGGTTGCGCGGCAACGGCAGCGGGTCGAGCCGGTCGACCAGTTCCGGCGGCAGGCCGGCATGGGCCAGGAGCTGCCGGCCCGGGCGGGCCGGATCGGGTTCGTCTTCAAGCCGCAGAAACCGCACCCGGCCGGCGCACGGCCCGGCGCACAGGCGCGCCTCCAGATCGGCCCAGCCGCCACAGCCGCCGGTCTCTTCCAGGAACGCCGCGAAGGGCGCCGCGTAAAGATCGCTGCGCACCGCCTGATTGTAGACGCTGCGTTTCCAGTCGGCCATGTCGCGGGTATAGAACACGTATTCCGGCACCATCGGGTGCAGCGCCGCGTCCAGCAGCCCGACGATGCCCTCCAGCCGCGGATAGAGCGTGACCACCCCGCCCTTGCCGATCATCGCGCCGGGAAGGTTTTCATGGCTGACCAGCACCGGCCCGGTCCCGGGGAGCAGAATGTCGCGCAGCGCCCGCGCCAGACGGCCCAGCCGCCGTTGCATCCGCGCGGACGGATCCAGGCTGAACTGCATCGCGGTATGGCCCAAATCGCGCGTGAGCGAACCGCGAACCGGGGTCAGCACCTCGATATGTCCGCTCAGCGCCTGCGCGTTGCGTTGCAGGAACCGCTGCAACGAGGTGGAGCCGGCCTTCTGCAACCCGCAATGCAGGATCAGTCGGCGCGGCGGCCGTCCGTCCGTTGCGTCTGCGATGTCGCCCTGTGCCGTCACCACCCGTTCCCCGAACCGGACCGCCCGAGAGCGGCCGTTTGCTCATCCCTGTTGCGTCACCCTCAGAACGTGCGCGCCTTGGGCGCGATCTTCTCGGGGCTGATGCCGCCTTCGGCCTCGGTCGTCAGCGGGTCCAACACGACCGGCCGATAGCTCAGCTGAACCGAGGTGCCATCGACGCGCGAAATGGTGTGCTTGCGCCATTCCTTGTCGTCGCGCTCGGGGAAATCCTCGTGCGCATGCGCGCCCCGGCTCTCCTTGCGGGCGGCCGCCCCGGCGATGGTGGCCAGGGCGTTGGGCATCAGGTTGGTCAGTTCCAGCGTCTCCATCAGGTCGCTGTTCCAGATCAGGCTGCGGTCGGTGACGTGCAGGTCGTCCAGCTTGGCGGCGATGGCGGTCATCTTCTCGACCCCTTCCGCCATGGTCTTGGCGGTGCGGAACACGGCGGCATCGGCCTGCATCGTCTTTTGCATCTCGAGCCGCAACTCGGCGGTGGGCACCGCGCCAGAGGCATTGCGCAGACGGTCGAAGCGGTCGAAGGCCGCATCCACCGAAGCCTTGTTCAACTCGGGATTGGGCGCCTGTGCATCCACAACCTTGCCCGCGCGGATCGCCGCCGCGCGGCCGAACACCACCAGGTCGATCAGCGAGTTCGAGCCCAGCCGGTTGGCCCCGTGCACGCTGGCGCAGCCGGCCTCGCCCACCGCCATCAGCCCGGGCACCACGGCGTTCGGGTCGTCGGCGGTCGGGTTCAGCGCCTCGCCCCAGTGATTGGTCGGAATGCCGCCCATGTTGTAATGCACCGTCGGCAGTACCGGGATCGGTTCCTTGGTGACATCGACGCCGGCAAAGATCCGGGCGCTTTCGGAGATCCCGGGCAGGCGTTCGTGCAGCGCCTCGGCCGGCAGGTGGCTGAGGTTCAGATGGATATGGTCCTTGTCCTTGCCCACGCCGCGGCCTTCGCGGATCTCCATGGTCATGGAGCGGGAAACATAGTCGCGCGGCGCCAGATCCTTGTATTGCGGGGCATAGCGTTCCATGAACCGCTCGCCCTCGGAGTTGGTCAGATAGCCACCCTCGCCGCGGGCGCCTTCGGTGATGAGACAGCCCGCCCCGTAGATGCCGGTGGGGTGGAACTGCACGAACTCCATGTCCTGAAGCGCCAGCCCGGCGCGCGCCACCATGCCGCCGCCGTCGCCGGTGCAGGTATGCGCGCTGGTGGCGCTGAAGAACGCCCGGCCATATCCGCCCGTCGCCAGCACCACCATCTTGGCGTTGAACACATGCATGGTGCCGTCGTCGAGCTTCCAGCACACCACGCCCTGACAGGCGCCGTCCTCGGACATGATCAGGTCGATGGCGAAATACTCGACGTAGAATTCCGCCTTCTGCTTGAGACTCTGCCCGTAAAGCGTGTGGAGGATGGCATGCCCGGTGCGGTCGGCGGCGGCGCAGGTGCGCTGCACGGGCGGGCCTTCGCCGAATTCGGTGGTGTGCCCGCCGAACGGGCGCTGATAGATCTTGCCCTCTTCGGTGCGCGAGAACGGCACGCCGTAATGTTCCAGCTCGTAAACCGCCTTGGGCGCCTCGCGGGCAAGATATTCCATGGCGTCGGTATCGCCCAGCCAGTCGGACCCCTTCACCGTGTCATACATGTGCCATTGCCAATGATCGGGCCCCATGTTGGACAGCGACGCGGCGATGCCGCCCTGGGCCGCGACGGTGTGCGAGCGGGTCGGAAACACCTTGGTCACGCAGGCGGTGCGCAGCCCCTGTTCGGCCATGCCCAGCGTCGCGCGCAGACCGGCGCCGCCGGCGCCCACCACGACCACGTCGTATTCATGCGTCTCGTATTCGTATTCAGCCATCTGTTCAGTTCCTCAAAGCGCGATCTTGGCCAGTGCGAACAGCCCGGTCGCGGTCAGACCATAGCTTAGTACGATCACGCTCATGATCAGCACCTTGCGGGTGGACTTGCGGGTATAGTCCTCGATCAGTATCTGCGCACCGCGGCGGAAATGCTGCATGCCCACCAGCAGCACCAGACCGGTCACGATCGCGGGCACAGGATGGCCCATGGTCGCAAAGGCATTTTCATAGCCGCTGCCCAGGGCGCGGCCGAAGATGACCAGGAAGGTCGGCACGATCAGGGCCAGGCCGAAGGCGCTGACCTGCATGTACCAGTGGTGTTGGGTGCCGGTATGCGACGCTCCGCGCCCCTCGGCTCGCTTGCGATCTGTCAGAAAACGCATCGCTTCCTCCCTCTACAGGATGATCAGGGTCAGGACGGTCAGCACGACCGACCCGATGATGCAGGCCCAGCCGAGTTTCTCGGCGGTAGGGATGTCAAGGCCGTGGCCGCTGTCGAAATAGAGATGCCGCAACCCGGCCAGGTAGTGATACCAGACCGCCCAAAGCGACAGCGTCATCACCAGATCGCCCAGCCACGAAGTGATCAGCCCGTCGACGAAGGCGAAGTATTCCGGCGATGTGGCCAGCGCCCCGAGCCACCAGACCATGAGAAAGGCGCCCACGATCAGCGCATTGCCGGTGATCCGCGTCAGGATCGACGTCATGGAGGTGAGTTGGGGTCGATAGATCGTGAGATGCGGGCTGAGCGGGCGCTCGCGCGGAGTGGGACTGGCCATGACGGCTCCTTTCCGGTTGGTCGCCCCGTTTCTAACGGATTTCTCGGCGCTGTCACGGGGCGGTAGCGGAAACAGGCCGGCTTTTTTTCCGCAGCGTCAGGTTTTGTGCAGCAAATGAGCGCACTTGCCCCGCCATGCCGGGATTACGGGGGCAGAAGGAGCGGTGCCGAAAGGTTCGCGCAAAGGCCCGATCGTGGCCCTTCATGACGCTTCCGACCGGCACCAGCCGGCCGGGGTGGTCTTGCTGGCGGTGAACTGCACATCACCGGCCCGGGCGCGACCCGGCGCAAAGGCGATCCGCCACCGGCAGGCGCACGCATGATGGGCGGCCGGATCTGCCATTCATCGCCCTTGCAGAAAGAATCGGACGGGCACGGAGGGATGGTACCGCCTTCCCGGTTTGAACGGGAGACCTCTGGATCCACAATCCAGCGCTCTAACCAACTGAGCTAAGGCGGCACTGAGGGTCGATTTAGCCAACCCGCACCACGATTGCAAGGGGGTTGGCGGCCCGTCCGCGGGCCTTGCCCGCCCGGTCCGGCACGGATGCGCGATACCTTGCGCCGCTTGATTTCCGCCCCCGCGCAGGATAGCAGAATCGCACTCAGCGGAGGCCGGAATGGGTATCAACACCGAACGCGACATCGAGGCGAACCTGCAGATCGGGCCGACCGACAAGGGCATGGTGCGGCTGTTCGTCGAAGCGCCGGGTGTCGAGGTTCCGATGGATTTCGACCCGGACGAAGCCGACGAGATCGCCGAGGAGATCCGCGCCGCCGCCAGGATCGCGCGTGGCCCGGGCCCGAAGAAGGGCGGACGCTGAACCAGGCGGCCTGCCCCGAAGAATTCGCCGGAACACCCCGGGTGGAACGCGCTGGCAAGGATGGTCGGGGCGAGAGGATTCGAACCTCCGACCCCCTGTTCCCAAAACAGGTGCGCTACCAGACTGCGCCACGCCCCGGACCGTGCGCCGTTCTACAGCGCATTGCCGACCGTGCAAACCGTTATTCGGGCCGAAGCCTGCGAAAAACCGCAACCGGTGGGCAGGCCCGCCGCCCGGCGCGCAATGACCGCGACACGTCTATTCGGCCGCCTGCGCTGCTTCGATCTCGGCCGCGCGGCGTTCGACCTGTTCGACGATATGCTCGATCATCGCCGCGTTCGACATCTTGTGGCTTTGCCGTCCGGCCAGATAGACCATGCCCGACCCGGCGCCGCCTCCGGTAAATCCGATATCGGTCATCAGCGCCTCGCCCGGGCCGTTGACCACGCAACCGATGATCGACAGGGTCATCGGCGTGTGGATATGCGCCAGCCGGTTTTCCAGTTCGGCCACCGTCGCGATCACGTCGAAGCCCTGGCGCGCGCAGGACGGGCACGAGATGATGTTGACACCGCGATGGCGCAGCCCCAGCGCCTTGAGAATCTCGAACCCGACCTTTACCTCCTGCACCGGATCGGCCGACAGCGACACGCGGATCGTGTCGCCGATCCCCGACCAAAGCAGGTTGCCCAGCCCGATGGCCGACTTGATGGTGCCGGTAACGAAACCGCCGGCCTCGGTGATACCGAGGTGAATCGGGGCGTCGGTCGCCTCGGCGATGCCCTGATAGGCGGCCGCCGCCAGGAACACGTCCGAGGCTTTCACGCTGATCTTGAATTCGTGAAAATCGTTGTCTTCCAGGATGCGGATATGTTCGAGCGCGCTTTCCACCATCGCCTCGGGACAGGGCTCGCCGTATTTCTCGAGCAGATGCCGCTCCAGGCTCCCGGCATTCACGCCGATGCGCATCGAACAGCCGTGCTCGCGCGCCGCCGCGATCACCTCGCGCACGCGTCTGGCATCGCCGATATTGCCGGGGTTTATGCGCAGGCAGGCGGCGCCGGCCTCGGCCGCCTCGATGCCGCGGCGATAGTGGAAATGGATGTCGGCCACGATGGGCACCGGGCTTTCGGCCACGATGTCGCGCAGGGCGCGGGCGCTGGCCTCGTCGGGCACCGAGACGCGCACGATATCGGCGCCGGCCTCGGCCGCGGCCTGCACCTGGGCCACGGTGGCGGCCACATCCGTAGTCGGCGTGTTGGTCATGGTCTGCACCGAAATCGGCGCGCCGTCACCCACCGGAACATTGCCCACCATGATCCGGCGTGACTTGCGGCGTTCGATGTTGCGCCAGGGGCGCAGGGGATTGTGCGACATGGCTGGTCCAGTCCGCTGGATATCGGTTCACGGCTCGGGGACGGGCTACGCCGTTCGCGGCCCGGCCGCAATGGCCGGCGGCGCCTAATTGGCCGGCGAAGGCACCTGGGTCTGCGCCTCGGCGACCATGCGCGCAAGGTCGCGGTCCTGTTCGATGTCGGCGACCTGAAAGCGTTCCGTCACCGAAGCGATCGACAGCGGCAGATTCGACGTGACCATGCCGGATTCGCCCACCGGGCCGAAATGTTCGCCGTTCACCAGGAAATAGACGGCCCCGGATTCACCCGCGCGCAGGGTCGGCGGCTCCTCGGTCAGCGGGATTTCGTAGGTCGTTCCCGGCTGCATCGTCGTCTCGTAGATATGGGTTCCGTCGGCGGCGGTGACGCGCACCCAGGACGGGCGCACCGCGACCATGACCAGATTGGGCGACACCTCCTCGACCACCCGCGGCACGGCGGGCGGCTGCTCGGCGACCGATGCGGTCTGAATCCGCGGCAGTTCCGGGGCCTTGAAGCTGCCGCCGCTGCGCGGATCGAGGGTCGAGATCGGGGCGTCGCGAGCCACCAGAACCGGCACATCCAGCGCCTGCGGACGATAGAGCCGGTCCAGCGCCTCGGCGCTGGGGGTCCGATTGGCGCCGTCAAAGCGCGGCTCGGCCGCACCGTCGCGCGCCCCGGCCAGCGGATCGAGATCGGAGAGCACCACCGGCGCCTGTTCGACCGGCGCGAACTGCACCTGCTGAACCTCTTTCAGAACCGACCAGCCGCCATAGCCGATGCCCCCGATCAGCGCCAGCAACACCACGGCAGAGCCGATGGCGCGCGGTTCGATCCGGCTGAGGATGCCATCGCTTTCCGGGGCAAAGGGCGTACCCGGCATGATCAGCGGGTCGCGGTCCGCCGACCGCGCGGCGGCCGCCAGCCGCTCGCCCGATGTCTTGCGGGTGCCCGATGCCTGCGAGGACATCCCGTGCGCGACCGAGAACCCGCTTTCGCGGCAGAAGGCGGAAAACGCCTCTTCGGGGGGCATGCCGAGATAGCGGGCGTATGAGCGCACATAGCCGGCGATGAACCCGGGCGTATCGAACGCGGTCGGGTCGGAATTCTCGATTGCGGCGATGTAGTTCGCCTTGATCCTCAGTTCGCGCTGCACGTCGAGCAGCGACTTGCCCATCGTGGCGCGTTCGCCGCGCATCACGTCGCCAAGGCGCATTTCGTAATCGTCGAACCCTTTCGGCCCGGCAACGTCTTCCTGTTCAGGTTTACGCTGAAATCTGCGCCCGATCATCCCCGCTGCCCCATTGTGCCTGCCGCAACCCCTGCCCGGCATCTCGAACCGCCCCCACACGATTCGTCCGCGCCGTTTGTTGCCGCAAGCCTAGCACAGCGCAAGCGATTTGCACATGCGCCCGAGGTCAACCTGCCAGTTCGGCACGATTCAGCGCACATTGCGACCAGAGCTCGTCCATCGCCCGAACCAGCGCGTCGATCTCCTTGGGCCCATGCACCGGAGAGGGCGTGAAGCGAAGCCTCTCGGTGCCGCGCGGCACCGTGGGAAAGTTGATCGGCTGCACATAGATGCCATAACGGTCGAGCAGCAGGTCGCTCAGCTGCTTGGTATGGACCGGATCGCCCACGATCACCGGAACGATATGCGAGCCATGGTCGATGATCGGCAGGCCGAGCGCCTTGAACCTGGTCTTGAGGATCGCCGCCTGTTCCTGTTGCCGGTTGCGCAGTTCCGGGTGGCGTTTCAGCCATGCGACCGAGGCCGCCGCACCGGCGGCCACCGCCGGCGGAAGCGAGGTGGTGAAGATGAAGCCCGGCGCGTAGGATCTTATCGCGTCGCACATTTTCGCGCTTGCCGTGATATATCCGCCCATCACGCCGAACGCCTTGGCCAGGGTGCCGTTGATGATGTCGAGCCGGTGCATCAGCCGGTCGCGTTCGGCGATGCCGGCGCCGCGGGGCCCGTACATGCCGACCGCGTGCACCTCATCGATATAGGTCAGCGCGCCGAATTCGTCGGCAAGATCGCAGATCGCCTCGATCGGGCCGAAATCGCCGTCCATCGAATAGACCGATTCGAAGGCAATCAGCTTGGGCGCGGCCGGATCGTCGGCGGCCAGCAATTCGCGCAGATGCGCCACGTCGTTGTGGCGGAAGATCCGCTTGGCGCCGCCGTTGCGGCGCACGCCCTCGATCATGGAGGCGTGATTCAATGCATCCGAATAGATGATGAGGCCGGGAAACAGCTTGGGCAGGGTCGAAAGCGTCGCGTCATTGGCGATATAGGCGCTGGTGAACAGCAGCGCCGCCTCCTTGCCGTGCAGGTCGGCCAGTTCCGCCTCCAGCCGCTTGTGATAGACCGTGGTCCCGCTGATGTTGCGGGTGCCGCCCGATCCGGCGCCGGCAGCCTCGACCGCCTCGTGCATCGCCTTGAGAACGACGGGGTTCTGCCCCATGCCCAGATAGTCGTTGCCGCACCAGACGGTGATGTCCTGTTCGGCCCCGTCCGGCCGCGTCCAGATCGCGTGCGGAAAATGGCCGTTGCGGCGCTCGATGTCGATGAAGGTCCGATAACGGCCTTCCTGATGCAGACGGCCGATTGCCAGATCGAGCTTTGCGGAATAGTCCACCGGATCCTCCAGTTCTGTCTTGGGTCGGTGCCCCGTTTGACGCATCGCCATCGCATTCACGTTTCTGAATGCCTACTACGCCCATGCGCTTGGATCAACTCAATAGACGCGGGCCTATGGTCGCAGCCTTGATCTGGATCAACCGTCGGGGGGTCTCGATTCAGAACATGCAGCCAAGCCTCATGTATTCCAGACCATGACCTTAGGCAACCCGCCTGTCCGCGGGCGGCACGCGGCAAGCGGAGTTTCCCCGTCGCGCGGCAAGGCCGCGACGGGCCGGTATCCGGGGCGCGTCTCCGTGCGCCCCGGTCATCGGCCGGAACGCCGCGGCGGGAAAGGAGCGCCAGCACGGATCTCTGGACACCGGCCGAACCGCTGTTACGTTGCGCGCGATCTCAAACCAAAGGAACCGTCCCCATGTCACTTGACGCCGTCCTTGCCCGCATAGATGCGGACCTGCCGGCCGCCACCGAGCGGCTTCTCGACCTGTTGCGCATCCCCTCGATCTCGACCGACCCGGCCTTCGACGCCGACTGCGACCGGGCCGCCGACTGGCTGGTCCGGGATCTGCAACGCCTTGGCATCGGCGCCGAAAAACGCACGACCCCGGGGCATCCCATGGTTGTCGGCCATGGCGATGGCGACGGGCCGCACCTGCTGTTTTACGGCCATTACGACGTGCAGCCGGTGGACCCGCTGAAGCTGTGGGACCGCGACCCGTTCGATCCCGAGATCCAGGACACCGGCCGGGGCCGCGTGATCCGCGGCCGCGGCGCCAGCGACGACAAGGGCCAGCTGATGACCTTTGTCGAGGCCTGCCGCGCCTGGAAGGCGGTGCATGGAACCCTGCCCTGCCGCCTGTCCTTCCTTTTCGAGGGCGAAGAGGAAAGCGGTTCGCCCTCGCTGGTGCCGTTCATGCGCGCGAATGCCGCCGAACTGACCGCCGACATCGCGCTGATCTGCGACACCTCGATGGTGTCGCCGGGCGTGCCGTCAATCTCGGGCCAGCTGCGCGGCATGCTGAAAGAGGAATTCACCATTCACGGCCCCCGCATCGACCTGCATTCGGGCCACTACGGCGGCCCGGGGCTCAATCCGTTGCGCGAAATGGCGCGAATCGTCGCCTCGTTTCACGACCCCGAAACCGGCCGCGTCGCGGTCGAGGGGTTTTATGACGGCGTTCACGAGGTGGACCCGGATCTGTTGCGCCAGTGGCAGCAAAGCGGGTTCGACGAAAACACCTATCTGAATTCGGTCGGCTTCACCCGCCCCCATGGCGAGGCCGGCTATTCGACGCTGGAGCAGCAGTGGGCGCGCCCGACGCTCGAGATCAACGGCATGTGGGGCGGCTATCAGGGCGCGGGGTCGAAAACCGTGATCCCGGCAGAGGCCCATTGCAAGCTGACCTGCCGCCTGGTGGGCGACATGGACCCGGACCGGCTGCGCGCCGCCATCCGCGCCCATGTGGCCGACCGGCTTGCGGTGGACGCACGCGCGAGCTGGGCCGACATGTCCGACGGCTCCAGGGCGGTGGTCATGAATACCGACCGGCCCGAATTCGAGGCCGCGCGCCGGGCGCTGTCGGACGAATGGAACCGCGAGGCGGTGATCGTCGGCATGGGCGGGTCGATCCCGATCGCGGGGTTCTTCAAGGACATCCTCGACATGGACGCGATGCTGATCGGCTTTGCCAATGACGACGACGCGATCCATTCGCCCAACGAGAAATACGACATGCAGAGCTTTCACAAGGGCAT
>JAGRMG010000057.1 GCA_020441385.1 Paracoccaceae bacterium | reverse complement strand
TGCTCAGCACCCGCACCCGCGCCGCGCCAAGATCGTGAATCGCCTGTTCGGCGCTCAGCCCGGCCCCGGCCGCCGCCTCGTCCAGCTGGGGTGCCAGATCGGTGCCATAGATCGTGGGAATGCGCCATAGCCTGCGCCCCGGGGGCAGCGGCGCGCCGTACCAGTCGCGCGAGGCCAGCAGATCGGCGAGACGGGCGCGCAGATCCGCGCGCTTCAGCCGCGCCGCATCGAAGCGCAGAAACACCGAGACGAGCGAGCTTGCGGTTTCCTCGACCCCGTCCGGGGCCGCCCGGTTCAGGGCGGCGCGAAACGCAAGCGCGGCGCGGTTCGCGGGCTCGCTCATGCTGTCGGCGAAACTGACCAGCATGCCGTTCAGCCCGGCGGTGCGGATCGCCGGAAAGCCGGGCTCAGGCGGGGGCGGCGCCATAGAACCTCCCAAGCAAGACGGGCGTCAGATACATGGGTATCTGATAGCAGCCGATGAAGATCAACAGCGGGTCGGTGGTCGCTTGCGGCAGCGCCACCAGGAACAGCGCGATATTGCGGTTTCCGGCGATGATCGACAGCGCCACCGCATCGGCGCTGCGCTGCCGGATCAGTGCGAAGGCGGCAAGCTGGAAGCCGAAATTGACCGCGAATGCGGCGGCCAGCCAGCCCAGCACGGCCAGCGGATCACGCGCCAGCGCCGGGGCGAGCGCCGACATCAGCGCCACCACCACCACCGCAAGGGCGATGGCGGTCGCCCCGTCGAGCGCGGTCACGACCTGCGGCCGCAGCCGCGGCGCCAAAACGAGGCGCAGCGCGAAGGCCAGGCCGGTGGCGCCGAAGATCACCGCCATCAGCCGGCCCGCGGCGCCCAGCACCGCGGCCGGATCGCCAAGAACCGGCAGCGCCCAGAACACCGGCAGCGCGGTCAGCGGCACCAGCGCGGTGCCCAGCACCAGCAGCCGCAGCGCCGGGGCCGGGTCGTGGCCCGTCATCAGGGTGAAGTTCGGCGCTCCGCTGATCGAGGGCGCCGACAGGACCAGCACCATCGCCGCCGCCAGCGGCCCAAGCGACAGCCCGGCCAGCACCAGCAGCGCCACGAGGGCGAGCGGCAGCGCCAGTTGCAGCACCAGCACCGCCAGCGCGGTGCGCCCCAGCGCGTGCAGACTGTGCACCGCCTCGCGCGGGCCGATGCGCAGGGCGGTCAGGAACAGCAAGGCCGCGACCATCTGCGGCAGATACGGCCTGAGCCAGGCGGCCAGCCCGGGCAGCAGCAGCCCGGCCAGCAGGCCGACCACCAGGCAGGCCCGCGCGTGACGGGCGGCAAGGATCAGCATCGGCGGCGGGCAAGCCGTTTCGAAACGGCTTGCGGCGCCCTGCCGCCAGCGCCGGCGCAGCCGCGCCGGGGCGGGCGCGGACGTCGTGGCGCCGACGCTGCGGGTGCGCCCGGCAAAGCCGCTTCGAAGCGGCTTGAGGTGCGCGACGCGGCGGTCATCCCCCCGGCCGCTGACGGATATTGTCGGGCAGCCAGGTGGCGAGGTCGGGAAAGAAGATCAGCACGAAGACCATCGCCACCATGATCAGGAACATCGGGATCGCGGCCCGCGCGATGAACGTCATCTCGTGCCCCGTCATGCCCTGCAACACGAACAGGTTGAACCCGATCGGCGGCGTGATCTGCGCCATTTCCACCACCACGACGATGAAGATGCCGAACCAGATGATGTCGATGCCGGCCTGCCGGATCATCGGCTCGACCACCGCCATGGTCAGCACCACCGACGAGATGCCGTCCAGGAACATGCCCAGCACGATGTAGAACACCAGCAGCGCCATCAGCAGTTCGAACCGGCTGAGCTCGAATCCGGCGATCAGGTCGGCCAGCCCGCGCGGCAGGCCGGTAAAGCCCATGGACAGCGACAGGAACGCCGCCCCGGCCAGGATCAGCGCGATCATAGCGCTGGTGCGCACCGCACCCATCAGGCTGTCGCTGAAGGTCGCCCAGCTCAGCGAGCCCTGGCCGGCGGCCAGCACCAGCCCGCCGATGACGCCGAAGGCGGCCGCCTCGGTCGCCGTGGCCCAGCCCAGATACATCGACCCGATCACGACCAGGATCAGACAGATCACCGGCAGCAGGAACCGCGAGTTCTTCAGCTTTTGCGCAACGCTCATCCGCGGCTCGGGCGTCGGGTTGAAATCCCTGGACAGTGCCGAAACGATGCCGACATAGGCCATGAACATGCCCGCCAGCACGAGGCCGGGAAAGACGCCCGCCATGAACAGCTTGGTGATCGATTCGTTGATCGTCACGCCATAGACGATCAGCGTCAGCGACGGCGGGATCATCAGCCCCAGCGTCGCCGCCCCCGCCAGCGTGCCGATCACCATATGTTCGGGATAGTTGCGCCGGCGCAGTTCGGGAATCGACATCTTGCCGACCGTGGTCAGGGTGGCCGCCGACGACCCCGACACCGCCGCGAACACCGCGCAGCCGACGATATTGGTATGCACCAGCCCGCCGGGCAGCCGCGCCATCCAGGGCGACAGGCCGCGGAACATGTCCTCGGACAATCGCGTCCGGTACAGGATCTCGCCCATCCAGATGAACAGCGGCAGCGCCGTCAGCGTCCAGGACGAGGACGACGACCAGACCTTGGTGATCATCGCATCCCCCGCCGGGCGCGACGTGAACAGTTCCATGCCCACCCAGGCCACCCCCATCAGCGCCAGCCCGACCCAGACGCCCGAACCCAGCAGCAGGAACAGCACGAACAGGAAGATGCCGATGGGAAGGAGTTGTTCCATCGCCCTCAGCCCGTGATCTGGCGGTAGATGCCGAGCCGGTCGGCGATCTGCCAGTGCCCGGTCAGGCGATCGTCGCCATCGAAGAAATAGAAGGTCGCGCCGGTCATCGCCAGCGCCCGCCCGGTGGGCGGCGGCAGGCCGGGGGCGGGGCCGGTATGGGTGCCGCTCCAGCGCCAGGCGACGGCGATCGTGTCGCCGCTCTCGACCATGCGGACCGGGTCGAACTTCTGATCCGGGGCGGCGGCGCGCGAGGCCGTCAGCCGTTCCCTGAACCCCTCGCGGCTCAGCGTGCGGCCCTCCCATGGGTCGCCGGGATCGTTGTGGATGGTATAGCTCTCGGCCAGGTACTCGTCGGCCGCATCGCCCTCGCCGGCCGACCAGACGCGGTCGAGGAATTCGCGCAGGCGGCGTTTGCGGATGCTGTCGGGCTCGCTCATCTGCTACTCCGCATGGCTCTGTTCGACGATATCGGCGCGGATGCCGTGCCCGCCCAGGAATACCAGCCGCACCAGATGATCCCAGAACGCGATTGCCAGCAGCACGGTGCCCGCCGACATCGACAGCTGCGGGATCCACATCGGTGTCGCGTCCAAACCCTGGCTGAGTTCCTTCCAGCGCCAGGACATCCAGGTTCCCCTGAGCGCGAACCAGGCCAGCCATGTGGTGATGGCGGTCCCGATCAGGAAACACCACAATTCGCCCCACCAGCGCCGTTCGCCCAGCGCGGTCAGCATCAGCGACACCCGGATATGCGCGCCGTGATTCAGCGCATAGGCGAAGGCGAAGAACGAGGCGCCGGCCATGCAGTAACCGGCGTAATCGGTGGCGCCGGGAAACACCTGGCCGGTCCAGCGCGCCAGCATCTGCAACACGATCAGCACGAGAATCGCGACCAGAAACAACGCCGCGATCACACCGCCCAGCCGGTAGAGAAAATCGAGAAACCGCCGCAGCGTGCGCGCAGCCGCCATGTCATGCCCCCTCTCGCGGGAAAATATCGGGCCGGAAAGCACGCTCTCCGGCCCGGTCTCGCATCACATGCTCTTGTATTTCTCGACGATGGCGCGGCCCTCGTCGCCGGCCTTTTCCAGCCACTCGTCGGTCATGGTCGCCCCGATCGCCTTGAGTTCCTTCATCAGGGCCTCACCGGCGCGGCCGACCTTCATGCCGCCCTCCTTCAGGCCGTTCAGCGTGAAGTCGGTATAGTCCTTGGACATTTGCAGACCTCTGGCCTGGGCCTCCTCGGCGCAGCCCTCGACCACCGTCCTGGTCGCGTCGTCCAGGCCGTTCCAGGCGTCCTGGTTGACGAACACCGCGTTGCGCGGCAGCCAGGCGTCGACCTCGTAGAAATGGCTCAGCTGTTCCCACACCTTGCGGTCATAGCCGGTCGCGCCCGAGGAAATGAAGCTTTCTGCGACGCCGGTGGCCAGCGCCTGGGAAAGTTCCGCCGCCTCGACCTGCACCGGCAGCATGCCCGTCAGTTCCGCCATGCGCGCCGTCGCCGTCGAATACGAACGGAACTTGACCCCCTTCAGATCCGCCACCGATTCGACCGGCTTGTTGACATAAAGCCCCTGCGGCGGCCACGGCACCGAATAGAGGTAATGAAGGTTGTCGTCCGCCAGCGCCCTGGCGACCGCCGGCTCGGCGATCGACCACAGCTTTTCGTGTTCGTCGAAGGACGAGACCAGGAACGGAATCGAATCGACGCCGTAGATCGGTTTCTCGTTCTGGTGCGCCGACAGCAGGCGTTCGCCGATATTGGCCTGGCCGGTCTGCACCGCGCGCTTGATCTCGTTGCCCGCAAACAGCGACCCCGACGGATGGGTGACGATCTCGAGATTGCCGCCGGTGCCGTCGGTCACGCATTTGGCGAATTCCGCGGCGTTTTCGGAATGGAAGTTGGATGCGGCATAGGCCAGCGGCATATCCCACTTGTCGGCCATCGCGGGCAGGGCGGCAGTCGCGCCCAGCGCCGTGGCGGCCATCAGATGCGTCAGTGTCCTCATTGTCTTTCTCCCTTTGTCTTCGTTCGTTTTCTTCGTTCGTTGTCGCCGTTGATCGTCGACCGGCGCGGTCTGTTCGCCGCGCTTCAGGTGAACCGTGCCGGCGAATAGGCGCCCAGGTCAACATTTGGTTTGCGCCCCGAGATCAGCTGCGCCAGCAACCGTCCGGTCCTGGGCCCGCCGGTCAGCCCCACATGATGATGCCCGAACCCGGCATAGGCCCCGGCCAGCCCGGGGATCTCGCCGATCACCGGAATCGAATCCGACGGCGCCGGGCGATGGCCCATCCACTCGGTCGCATGGCGCCAGCCCAGCCCCGGCAGCGCCCGCGCGATGCCGCGTTTCAGCAATTCGAACGGCGCGCGCGAGGCTTCGGCCTCCAGTCCGCCGAATTCGACCACGCCGGCCAGCCGCAAGCGCCCGTCCATCGGCGTGACGACGAACTTGCCCGACACCACCATCACCGGGGAACGCGGCATCACCGTCGGCTCCCACAGCTCGACGTGATAGCCGCGCTCGCTCTCCAGCGGCACCTTCAGGCCCAGCCTGCCCATCAGCGGCCCCGACCAGGCGCCGGCGGCCATCACCGCCGCGTCGCAGGCAATGGTCTGCCCGCCCGCGCGCACCCCGCAAACGCGGCCGTTCTCGCGCACGATATCCTCGGCCGCGGCTATCACGATACGGCCGCCGCCGCGTTCCACATGGCGCGCCAGATCGCGCACATACTGCCCCGGATCGCTGATATGGCCGTGACCGCCCAGCCGCGCGGCAAAGCCCAGTTCGCGGGCGAAGGCCGGGTCGTAGGCGTGAAACGCCTCGCCCTCCAGCTCGTCCCAGGCAAAGCCGTTGGCGCGCCGCAACCCCCAGCCGAAGGCGTCGCCCTCGTAATGGGCGCGATCGTCGTAGACGAACACATAGTCCGACGGCACGATCCACTTCTCGGCCCCCGTCCCGTCGGCCAGCGCCTGATGATCGGCCAGGCTGTCGGCGAGGATCGGGGCCAGGGCGGCGGCGATGCGGGTGGCGTCGGCGGCATTGGCATGGGCGAGATAGCGCACCAGCCAGGGCGCCAGCCGCGGCAGATACCGCCATTTCAGGAACAGCGGCTGATCGCGCGACAGCAGCATTTTCGGCGCCTTCCAGAACAGCCCCGGCACCGTGACCGGCACCACCGAGGCCGCCGCCAGCACCCCGCCATTGCCGTAACTGGCGCCCTCGGCCGGACCGGCGCGGTCGATCAGAACGACATCGTGACCGTCGCGTTGCAGCCAGATCGCCGTGGCTACGCCGACGATGCCGGCACCGATGATGGCAACCCTGCGGGTCATGTCCGCCAGCCCCTGTCCTGCCCCGTTGCGCCCTTGCCGGCATCCTGCCGGACCGAACGGCGCAAAGGCAATAGCCCGCCGCATCCGGCCCGGCGGTTTTTCATCGCCGCATGCGTTTCGCGGGCGCGATACCGGCCGTGGGCGCGATGCCGGGGCCGCCCTGATCCGCCCCGCGCAGCACCTCCAGAAACGCCGCGCCGAAGCGTTCGGCGCGGCGATCCCCCAGCAGCCGTTCCAGACCGCGCGCATCGCCCGGGCGCAGCTGCGCCACCCGGGCCAGTTGCGACGCCGAGCACGACAACGGCTTGCCGCCGCCATCCGCGCCCCGCACCAGCCCCGCCTGCGCCTCGAGCAGCCGGTCATACAACAGCCCGGCGTCGCGCCCGGCCAGCTTGCGCCGGGCCGGATGCACCGGTTCGACGGCGCCGGCGATCACCTCGAGAAACAGCGCACCATAGCGTTCGAGCTTCTTGGCGCCGACGCCGTTGATGCGCGCCATGGCGTCCAGCGTGCCCGGACGGGTCTCGGCCATCTCGATCAGGGTGCGGTCGGCAAAGATCACATAGGCCGGCACCCGCGCCGCCTCGGCCAGCGCCCGCCGCCTCGCCTTCAGCGCCGACAACAGCGGCGCATCGTCCTCCGACACCAGCGCCCTGACCGCCGGGCGGCGGTCGGCCTTGCGGATGCTGTCGCGGCGCAGCTCGATTGCGGCCTCGCCGCGCAGGATCGGACGGGCCGCATCGGTCATGCGCAGCGCGCCGTGACGGTCCGGGTCGGGGCGCATCAGATCGCGCCCCATCATCTGGCGGAACACCGCCTGCCACTGGCGGCGGTCGAATTCGCCCCCGACCCCGAAGGTCGGCAATTCGTCATGGCCGCGGGCGCGCACCTTGTCGGTCGCGGTGCCGGTCAGGATGTCGATCAGATGGCCCGCGCCAAAGCGTTCGCCGGTGCGCAGCGCCGCCGACAACGCCTTGCGCACCGCGTCGGTGGCGTCGAACCGCTCGGCCGGGCTGTCGCACAGGTCGCAATGGCCGCAGGGCGGGGCGGATTCGCCGAAATAGGCCAGCAGCGCCTGGCGGCGGCAACCCAGCGCCTCGGCCAGGCCCAGCAGCGCGTTCAGCCGCCCGTGATCGGCGGCGCGGCGTTCGGGCGGGGCCAGCCCCTCGTCGATCTGGCTCCGGCGCAGGCGGATGTCCTCGGGGCCGAACAGCGTCAGCGCCTCGGCCGGGGCGCCGTCGCGCCCGGCCCGCCCGATCTCCTGATAATAGCTCTCGATGCTCTTGGGCAGGTCGGCATGCGCGACCCAGCGGATGTCGGGCTTGTCGATGCCCATGCCGAAAGCCACCGTCGCGACCACGATCAGCCCGTCCTCGCGCGCGAACCGCGCCTCGACGTCGCGCCGCGCGCCGGCCTCCATGGCGCCGTGATAGTGGCAGGCGGCGTGTCCGTCCTCGCGCAGCGCGCGCCCCAGCGTCTCGGTCTTGGCGCGGGTGGCGCAATAGACGATGCCCGCAAGGCCGCGCCGGGCACCGGCGAAATCGAGCATCTGGCGCCGCGGCCCGTCCTTGACGGCAAAGGCCAGGTGGATGTTGGGCCGGTCGAACCCGCGCAGGAAGACGCGCGGCGCGCCGCCGCCGAACAGCTTGTCGACGATCTCCTCGCGGGTCTCGGCATCGGCCGTGGCGGTGAAGGCGGCCAGCGGCACGCCCAGGGCGCGCCTCAACTCGCCGATGCGCAGATAGTCGGGGCGGAAATCGTGGCCCCACTGGCTGACGCAATGGGCCTCGTCCACGGCGATCAGCCCGACCCCGATCCGCCGCAGCATCGCCACCGCCCCGCCCGAGGCCAGCCGTTCGGGCGCCATGTAGAGAAGTTTCAGCCGCCCCGCCTCGAGCGCGGCATGGACCGCCTCGCTTTCCTCCCCGGTATTGCCCGAGGTCAGCGCGCCCGCCTCCACCCCGGCCTCCCGAAGCGCGCGCACCTGGTCGCGCATCAGCGCGATCAGCGGCGAAATCACCACCGTCACGCCGCCGCGCATCAGGGCGGGCAGCTGGAAACACAGCGATTTTCCACCCCCCGTCGGCATGATCGCCAGCACGTTCTCGCCCGCCGCCACCGCCGCGACGATCCCGGCCTGGCCGGGGCGGAAGGCATCGAATCCGAATACCTCGCGCAACAGGGACTCTGCGGGAAACATGCTGCCTCGTCTGTCGTGGTCCTGACTCTGCTCTTGCCGGCAGGGTTTCACACCCTCGCCGTGCCGGCAAGACCGGCATGCGCGGCCTCGCACGGCTGTTCCTTCTCTTGGCTGAAAATATCCTCCGGGGGTTCGGGGGTGGAAAACCCCCGGCGGCCGGGGCAGGCGCGCAGCGTCAGTAGAAGAACGCGATGTTGTTCACCAGGATGATGCGCAGCGCGTAGATGCCCAGCAACACCACCAGCGGCGCCAGGTCCAGCCCGCCCATCGGCGGCAGGATGCGCCGCACCGGGCGGTAGAGCGGTTCGAGGATGCGGTTCAGCCCGTACCAGATCTGGCCGACGAATTCCTGGCGCGCGTTCAGCACCTGGAAACTGATGAGCCAGCTCATGATCACATGCGCCAGGATGAAGAACCACACCACGTCCAGGATCAGCATCAGGATTTGAAACAGCGACTGCATCGGCTTTCCTTCTCAAGACCGCCTATCACCTAAGCGGCACCGCCCCGAAGGGCAAGACCGCCGCGCACGGCGCGCCTCTGCACGTCGCGCGGGGCCGGGCCGCACGCCTCCGGCCTCAGGCAAGGTCCGGCGGGCCGGCGGCCCGGTCCCGCGCGCCCCCGCCATCCGGCAAAAGCCGGGGCGGGTGCGGATCGTTCCTGCCTTCGCTCAGCGAAAGCTGCGTGAAATCCCAGAGGCCAGGGTCGAGCAGGTGCGAGGGGCGCGCATTCATCAGCGCGCGGAACATCACCTGCCTGCGCCCGGGGCTGTTCTTCTCCCAATTGTCGAGCATCTGCTTGACCTGCCGGCGTTGCAGCCCGTCCTGGCTGCCGCACAGATCGCATGGGATGATCGGATAGTTCATCGCCCGCGCGAAGCGTTCGCAATCGGCCTCGGCGACATGGGCCAGCGGGCGCAGGACGAAAAGATCGCCCTCCTCATTGACGAGCTTGGGCGGCATCGTCGCAAGCCGCCCGCCGTGAAAGAGGTTCATGAAGAAGGTTTCCAGGATGTCGTCGCGATGATGGCCCAGCACCACGGCGCTGCACCCTTCCTCGCGCGCGATGCGATAGAGATTGCCGCGCCTGAGCCGCGAACAGAGCGCGCAGAAGGTGCGCCCGGAGGGAACCTTGTCGAGCACGATGGAATAGGTGTCCTGATATTCGATCCGGTGCGCCACGCCCATCTGTTCGAGAAACTTCGGCAGCACCGTCGCCGGAAAGCCGGGCTGGCCCTGATCGAGGTTGCAGGCCAGCAGGTCGACCGGAAGAAGCCCGCGCCATTGAAGTTCGTGCAGGGCCGCGAGCAGGGTATAGCTGTCCTTGCCGCCCGACAGGCAGACCAGCCAGCGCGGATTGCGCCCCTGCACCATGGCGTACCGGTCGACCGCTTCGCGGACGCTGCGCACGATCCGCTTGCGCAGCTTGCGGAACTCCGTCGATCGCGGGGCGCCGTGAAACAGGGGATGGATATCGTCGGCCTCTTGAGACATGGCCGACGGCATAGAGCAAACCCTTGCCCGCGAAAAGGGGGGCCGGACCCGCCTCGCGACGTTTGACGCACGCCCCGCCCCGTCCAGACCCGACGGCCCACAGCCGCCGAACGCGGGGGTCTTGCCAGCCGCGCCAAACCCCTGTCTTATCGCGGCAGGAAACGGGGACGGCACATGACCGGCATATCGGAACAGCGGCCGGGGGCCACAACCCCGGCAGGGCGGCGCGTCTGGGGCTGGTGGTTCTTCGACTGGGCCAGCCAGCCCTACAACACGCTGATGCTGACCTTCATCTTCGGCCCCTATTTCGCCCAGACCGCCAGCCGGCATTTCATGGCCGGCGGCATGGCCGGGACGGCGGCCCACGCCCAGGCGCAGGCGCTCTGGGGCTACGGTCTGACGGTGACGGGCATCACCATCGCGGTTCTCGCCCCCGTCCTGGGCGCGATCGCCGACAGCACCGGACGGCGCATGCCGTGGATCTGGCTGTTCTCGGCGGCCTATGTGATCGGCGCCTGGGGCACATGGTGGTCGGCGCCGCAGGACTTTTCCGCGCTGCGCGCGCTCGCGTTCTTCGGCATCGGCTTCGTCGGCATGGAGTTCGCCACCATCTTCACCAATTCCTATCTGCCCTCGCTGGGTCCGAAATCCGAACTGGGGCGGATTTCCGGGTCGGGCTGGGGGTTCGGCTATCTCGGCGGGGTGATCGCGCTGGCGATCATGCTGGCGGCGTTCCAGGCCGGCGACAACGGGCTGACCATGGCCGGCATCGCGCCGGTTCTCGGGCTCGATCCCGCCACCGGCGCCGACAGCCGCGCGGTCGGGCCCTTCACCGCGATCTGGTACGCGGTGTTCATGATCCCGTTCTTCCTCTGGGTGCGCGACGACACCGGAATGCCGGGCAACGGCGCCCGGATCGGCCCGGCCCTGCGCGATCTGGGCCGCACCATCGCCGGGCTGCCGCGCCATCCCTCGCTTCTGGCCTATCTCGGCTCGTCCATGTTCTATCGCGACGCGCTGAACGGCATGTACACGTTCGGCGGCATCTACGCGCTGGGGGTGCTGCACTGGTCGATCATGCAGATCGGCATCTTCGGCATCATCGCCGCGATCAGCGGCGCGCTGTTCGCCTGGATCGGCGGCTATGCCGACCGCGCCTTCGGGCCGATGCCGGTGATCGTGACCTGCTGCCTGATCCTGATGGGCACCGCCGGGCTGATCGTGTCGCTCTCGCCCGTGTCGGTCATGGGCATCGCCCTGGCCGAGGGCTCGGCGCTGCCCGACATCCTGTTCTACGTCGCCGGCATCCTGATCGGCGCGGCGGGCGGCGCGCTGCAATCGGCCAGCCGCAACATGCTGTGCCGGCAGGGCAACCCGGCGCGCATGACCGAGGCGTTCGGCCTCTATGCGCTGTCGGGCAAGGCCACCACGTTCCTGGCGCCGGCGCTGATCGCGGTCACCACCGACCTGAGCGGCAGCCAGCGCCTGGGCGCCACGCCCCTGATCGCCCTTTTCGCCGTCGGCCTGGTTCTGCTAGTCTGGGTCAAACCAGAAGGAGAGCATCCGGCATGAGCCTTGCGCGCCTGACCATCGTCCTTGTCTGCTGCCTTGCGATGCAAAGCGCGCCGGCGCTGGCCGAGCCGCTGGCCAAGCAGCTATTCGGCGCCCAGAAACAGGGATCGCATCAAAGCCCCGCCGCCTTTGGCGGCTATGCCAAGGGCTGCATCGCGGGTGCCGTGCAACTGCCCGAAACCGGCCCGACCTGGCAGGCGATGCGCCTGTCGCGCAACCGCAACTGGGGCCATCCCGAAACCATCGCCTTCATCGAGGATCTGAGCCGTTTCGCCGCCGGCCAGCGCGGCTGGAGCGGGCTTTACATCGGCGATATCAGCCAGCCGCGCGGCGGGCCGATGATCTCGGGCCACCGCAGCCACCAGATCGGGCTGGACGCCGACATCTGGATGCTGCCCGCCAACGACCTGCGCATGACACGCCAGCACCGCGAGAACATATCGTCCATCTCCATGCGCCGCGCCAAGGGCGCCTATGTCAACGCCAACTGGACACCGCAGCATCACGCCATCCTGCGGGCCGCCGCGAAGGACAGGCGCGTCGCGCGCATCTTCGTCTTTCCCGGCGCCAAGGTGCAGATGTGCAACGACGAGAAGGGCAACCGCCGCTGGCTGCGCAAGATCCGGCCCTGGTGGGGGCATCACTATCATTTCCATGTGCGGCTGAACTGCCCGAAGGGTGCGCGCGGCTGCGTCGAGCAGGCACCGCCCCCGCCCGGCGACGGCTGCGCGGAGGCGCAGAAATGGGTCAACGACATTCTCAAGCCGCCGCCGCCGAAACCGCGCGACCCCAACGCGCCGCCGCCGAAGAAACGCCGCGAATACGTGCTGGCCGATCTGCCCGGACAATGCGTTTCGGTCTTGCAGTCGCAATAGCCGCAACTGCGATCGGCCTGGCCCGGCCCGCCGCCCCTGCCGATCCGCCGGCGGCCCGGCTGCTGGGCAGCTTCGTGTGGCAGCGCGACCTGCCCTGGTTCGGCGGCTGGTCGGGGCTTGAGATCTCGGCCAACGGCACCGGCCTGACCGCCATCAGCGACCGCGACGGAACCCTGATCTTTGCGCGCATCGCCCGCGAAAACGGGCGGATCGGCGGCATCCGGATCCTGCGCGCGATCCGCCTCAGGTCCAGCACCGGCGCACCGCTGAGCGGGCGCATCGCCGATGCCGAGGGGCTGGCCATCGCCCCGGACGGTACATTGTTCGTATCCTTCGAGGGCGTGCACCGGGTCGCGCGTTACGCCACCCCCGACGCGCCGGCCCGGGTTCTGAGCCGGCCGCGCGACTTTCTCGCCCTGCCCAGGAACGGATCGTTCGAGGCGCTGGCCATCGACCCGCTCGGCCGGCTTTACACGATGCCCGAGAACCGGCCCAACCGGCGCGGCGAAATCCCGGTCTACCGCTGGGACGGAACCCGCTGGTCGGTGCCCTTCACGCTTCAGGCGCGCGACGGGTTCCTGCCCGTGGGCGCCGATTTCGGCCCCGATGGCCGCTTCTATCTGCTGGAACGCGATTTCGGCATCTGGGGGTTCCGCTCGCGGCTGCGCCGGTGGGACATTCGCGACGACCGCCCGCAGGACGAGACCACGCTGCTGCAAAGCGGGTTCTGGACCCATGACAACCTTGAAGGGGTGGCGATCTGGCGCGATTCCGGCAATACCTTGCGCGCGACGATGATCAGCGATGACAATTTCCTGTTCTTCCAGCGCACCGAGATCGTCGAATACGCGCTGCCGGATTGACTTGCGCAAGGGCGCCGCAGGCGCTATGCGCGCCCTGCCCGCCCCCACCCGGCGGGACAAGTCGCCGCAACCTTGTCAAAACGGGCCCAAGACATGCAACGCGCACATATTCCCGGCATCGTCGCCATGGCCGCCATCGTGGTGGCCTCCAACATCCTGGTGCAGTTCCTGTTCGGCCAATGGCTGACCTGGGGCGCCTTCACCTATCCGTTCGCCTTTCTCGTCACCGACCTGATGAATCGCCTCTACGGCGCCCCCGCCGCCCGCCGGGTGGTGCTCGCCGGGTTCGTCGTCGGGGTGATCTGCTCGTTCATCGGCACGCAGATCGCGGGCGAGTTCGGCCCGCTGGTGACGCTGCGCATCGCCATCGGATCGGGGCTGGCCTTTCTCACGGCGCAACTGCTCGATGTCGGCATCTTCTCGGCCCTGCGCGGCGGCGTGTGGTGGCGCGCGCCGCTGGTCTCGACACTGGCGGGATCCTCGCTCGACACGGCGATCTTCTTCACGGTCGCCTTTTCCGCCCAGCTGGCCTGGATCGAACCGGGCAACGACGTGGCCTGGGCCAACGAAACGCTGCCGCTGCTCGGGGCCGGCCCGGTGCTGCCGCTCTGGATGTCGCTGGCGGTGGCCGACTGGTCGGTGAAACTGGCGTTGGCGATGCTCGCGCTGATCCCGTTCAGGGCGATCGTGCAACGGCTGGACCCGTCCAATCGCGCCGCGTGAGATTTCGTTTGGCGTTCCGGGCGATCCGTGGCACGATTCGGACCAGGTTCAACAACGGAAAAGGAGGTGGTCCAGTGTCAAGAAAGGTATTGGAGCGAGGTGCCGGAACAATTCGGAGGGCGGCCCGCTGAGGCAACCCGTGGCGGCTGCGCCATCCGAACGACCGGTGTCGGTCTGACCGGCCCGTCTCCGACAACTTTCGAGAGGGCTGCCCGCCATGCGGGTGGCCCTTTTTGATCGCGCGCGCCGACCGTCCGCGAGAAGCGGGCGCAACAGTGGTTCGCGCCCGGTCCCGGGGCGGGCGCCGCCGAACCCGGCAGATCCGCCCGGACAGACAAATCGGCGCAACCAACTGCACCATAACGATCATTTCGCGCCCGCCCCGGGGGCGGGGCCGGGCGCGAACCGGATCGCGGGCGATCCGGGGCCAGCAGGCCGATGCAGCGGACTTGAGATTGAAAAAGAGTAGGTTCGGCCCATGCTGCGCATCAGCGACGATATCGCCATCCAGGACTGGGAACTCAGCGAAAGCTTCGTGCGCGCCTCGGGGCCGGGCGGCCAGAACGTCAACAAGGTCGCAACGGCCGTCGAACTGCGCTTCGAGGCGGCGCGCTCGCCCGCGCTGCCCGGCCCGGTCAAGACCCGTCTGAAACGGCTGGCCGGGCGGCGCTGGACCAGCGAGGGCGCGCTGGTGATCCAGTGCGACGAAACCCGCAGCCAGGCCCGCAACCGCGAGATCGCCCGCGAACGGCTGGCCGAGCTTGTCGCGCGCGCCCTGATCGCCCCGAAACGGCGCATCGCCACCAAGCCGACGCGCGGATCCCAACGCCGCCGCCTCAGGGCCAAGAAGGCGCGCGGCCAGATCAAGACGCTGCGCGGCCCGGTCGAAGACGACTGAAACGGCCCGGGCGAACGGCGGCGCTCAGCCCTTCTGATGATCGAAGAACGGCGTCATCTGCGCCACGATCACGGCGTTTTCATCCAGTGCCCGCTGCATCAGCGCGCGTTCCCCGGCGTCGATCTCGTGGCCCTCGGCCTCGCGCTCGGCCAGTGTGCCATAGCCGGTCACATCCAGCGGCGCGGTCTCGGCCTGTTTCAGAACCGCCACCGTCTCGCGCACCGCCTCGGCCTCGTCCACGCCGCTGGCATAGATCATCAGCGCGGCCCCGGTCGCACCTTTGGGCAGGCCGTCCCCAGCCCTGCGGCCGATCTGGACCAGCAGGGTATAGACCTGCTGGCGCGCCGGTTCTGTCAACTTTCGAGTCATGCAGCGGCCAATCCGTTTCGGTGCCGTATATACTGTTTCGACGGGGACGAAAATCGCAAGCGTTCCGTTCGGCGCGCGCATCGGTGTGCCGGCGATGCCTCGGGCGGCGGCTCGATGTTCGGCCGCGCGCGGCGCCCTCGCTCAGAACGCGCCCATGGCCAGCCCCGCCGCCATGCCCCGGCCCAGTTCGCGGCAGCGGGCGAGATCGGCCTCGGGGATGGTCTTGGCGGCAAGGATCTGTTCCGGGGTCTGGGCATGGGTGCAGACGATCAGCGGCGGCTGGACCTCTTTCAGACGCCAGCCGGTGGCGATGCGCGCGGCCTGGCGCGCGGCGCCCTCTCCGTCGGATCCGGCGCAGATCATCTGGGCATAGGGCCGGCCCTCGATCCGGCCCAGAACCGGATAGTAGCAGCGGTCGAAGAACTCCTTCATCATCCCCGTCAGCGCGGCAAGATTCTCGGGCGCACAGAAAATATAGCCGTCCGCCTCCAGCAGGTCATCCGGTCCGGCCTCGTCCGCGCGCTTCAGCACGGTCGCGGTCTCGTCGCGGGCGGCCCCGCCGGCGGCCTCGGCCATCTGCCGGCTGCCGCCGGTGCGCGAGTGCCAGACGATCAGCAGCGACGCCATGCGCGCGCCCCCGGGTCCGAGCGCCGCCGTCAGTCGCGCAGCAGTTCGTTGATACCGGTCTTGGAGCGGGTCTTCTCGTCGACCCGTTTCACGATCACCGCGCAATAGAGGCTGACGCCGCCCGTCGAGGGCATCGAACCGGCCACGACCACCGAATAGGGCGGCACCTCGCCATAGCTGACCGCGCCGGTCTCGCGGTCCACGATCTTGGTGGACTGGCCCAGAAACACCCCCATGCCCAGCACCGAGCCTTCGCGCACGATCACGCCCTCGACCACTTCCGAACGCGCGCCGATGAAACAGTTGTCCTCGATGATCGTCGGCCCGGCCTGCATCGGTTCCAGCACGCCGCCGATGCCGACACCGCCCGAAAGGTGCACGTTCCTGCCGATCTGCGCGCAACTGCCCACCGTGGCCCAGGTATCGACCATGGTGCCGCTGTCCACATAGGCGCCCAGATTGACGAAACAGGGCATCAGAACCACGCCGGGCGCGATATGGGCCGACCGGCGCACGATGCAGTTGGGCACGGCGCGAAACCCCGCCGCCCGCCATTCGCCGTCGCCCCAGCCGCGGAACTTGCTGTCCACCTTGTCCCACCAGTGCCCGCCCTGCGGGCCGCCGTCCTGGCTTTCCATGTCCTTGATGCGAAAGCCCAGCAGCACGGCCTTCTTGGCCCACTGATTGACATGCCATTGCCCGTCGCCGCCGCGTTCGGCCACCCGAAGGGTGCCGCCGTCCAGCGCGTTCAGCGTCTCCTCGATGGCCTCGCGGGTTTCGCCCCCGGTCGCGGGCGTGATGGTGTCACGCTTCTCCCAGGCGGCTTCGATGGCGGCTTCCAACCGGGCGTTCGACATGGGGCGTCCCTCTCGTTCTTCGGCTCTGCACGGGCTATAGACCGGGACGGGACGGCGCGCAATCGGCCAGCGGCCGGCATTGCGCGCCCGGCCCGGCGCTCAGCCCCGCTCCAGCGGGTCGGGCGCGATATTGGCACCGCAGACCAGCACCGCGACGCGTTCGTCCGGCCCGGGCACATAGGCGCCCGACATCAGCGCCGCCAGCGCGGTGGCGCCGGCCGGTTCCACCAGCAGCCGCCGTTCCTGCCACAGCGCGCGCTGCGCCGCCGTGATCGCATCATCGCCCACCAGCACCGACCGGGTGCCCTGCGCCCGGGCCAGATCGAGGCAGATCGACCCGATCCGCCGCGCGCCCAGCGCATTGGCGGCAACGCCCGAGACCTCGACATCGACGGGTTCGCCCGCCGCCAGCGCGGCATGCAGCGCGCAGGAGGTTTCCGGCTCGACCGCCACCACCTTGCGCGCCCCTTGCAGCCAGGCCAGCGCACCGGCGATCAGCCCGCCGCCGCCGACCGCGATCAGCACCGTATCGGCGGCCAGGCCCTGGCCCTCCCATTCGGCCATGCAGGTGCCCTGCCCGGCCACCGTGGCGGGCGCGTCATAGGCATGGATCTGCATCGCCCCGGTCCGGGCCTCGTATTCCTGCGCCATGTGCAGCGCGTTGGCGTATTCGCCCGCCACCACGGTCAGATCCGCGCCCAGGCGCCGGATCAGCCCGATCTTGGAGGCACCGGCCATTTCCGGCACGAAGATCGCCGCGCCATGGCCCAGCCGGCGGGCCGCATAGGCCACCGCGGCACCATGATTGCCCCCCGAGGCCGCCACCAGCCCGGCCCTGGGCACCGGGCCCGACAGCAGCGTGTTGAACGCGCCGCGCGGCTTGAAGCTGCCCGTGTGCTGAAGCTGTTCGAGTTTCATCTCGACCGGGCCGGGCAGGCCGAATCCCCGGGTCGTCAGCACCGGCGTGCGCTGGACATGATCCGCGATCCGGCGCGCCGCATTCTCGATTTCCGCCTTCCAGTCCAATTTCGAAACCTCCGCCTGCCGGTGCCGCCCCGGCCCTTCGCCACTGGCCTTGCCCCGGCGAACCCTATAGGGCTGGGACAGACGCGCAAGCAGGGAAGCCGCTTGATGAAAGACGACCGACCAAGCCCGTTCCGGGATGCCCATACCGACCGCACCACCGCCCGCGAGGTGCCCGACACGCCCCAGACGCGCGCGCCCTCATACCGGCTGGCCTTTGCCGACGACGATTTCCTGTGCCGAGAAGAGCTGCGCCCGGTGCGCCTGCAACTGGAACTGCTCAAGCCGCAGATGCTGCTTGACCAGCGCGGGGTCGAAAGCACGGTGGTCCTGTTCGGCGGCGCCCGCATCCCCGCGCCCGAGTTGCGCGATACCGCCCGCACGCCGACCCTGGCCGGCCTGTCGCGATATTACGAGGAGGCGCGCGAATTCGCCCGCCTGATCACCGAGATGTCGCTGCAACGCGAAGGGCGCGAATTCGTCATCTGCACCGGCGGCGGCCCCGGCGTGATGGAGGCGGGAAACCGCGGCGCCGCCGAGGCCGGCGGCGTTTCGATCGGGCTCAACATCGTGCTGCCGCACGAACAGGCGCCCAACGCCCATGTCACGCCCGACCTGTGCTTCAACTTCCACTATTTCGCGATCCGCAAGATGCATTTCCTGATGCGCGCGCGCGCCATCTGCGTGTTTCCCGGCGGCTTCGGGACGCTTGACGAAATGTTCGAATCGCTGACCCTGATCCAGACCGGCCGGATGGAACGGGTGCCGTTCCTGCTGTTCGGCCGCGAGTTCTGGGAACGCATCGTCAACTGGGACGGGCTGGCCGAGGCCGGCACCATTTCGCGCGAGGATCTGGACCTGTTCCGCTTTGTGGAAACCGCCGCCGAGGCGATCGAGATGATCCGCACCTGGCAGCCCGCGCCCCCGCGCGAGGACATTCCCGGCCGCACCGCCCCGACGGACCGACCCTGACGCACAGAGCCGGCGCCCCGGTCAGATCAGATGCGTTGGCAGCACGCCCAGTTCGACGCCTTGGGGCAGCTTGGTCACGACCTGCCCGCCCTTGACGTCCTTGATCGCGAGGCCGTGGCCCGCCAGCCGGAATTTCCATTCCCGCGGCGAAAGCGCCTTGGCCCGTTCCCGCTTGATCAAATCCAGGATCGGGGCCTCGATCATCGTGCTGCCAGTATCCAGGCGTGCCATGCGTCTCTTCTCCTGCGTGTTTGTTCGCAGAATCGAAACTGACTGTTGATCGGGGCCGAAATGTATCGCGATTTGGGAAATTTCCGGGCAGCCCTGCCGGGGGCGCCCCGTTCTCAGTTCCGGCGCTCTTCGCGCAGGCTCTTGAACACGTAGACCGGCAAAAGAACCCCGGCGATCAGCGCGCCCAGCCAGACCAGCAGCGTCGCCGCCAGCCAGTTCGACAAGCCGCCGATCTGAAAGCCGTCAACGAAGATCTCCGTGACCCACAGCCCCACGAAGGTCGTGACCAGCGCCACCCCGCCCATCAGCGAGGGCATCTTCTTGAGCGAAACCTTGGTGATCAGCGGCGAGGCGACGACCTCGACCGCCGTGAACACGACGACGACGATCACCAGCGCCAGCGGCGCGATGGTGAAGCCGCTCAGCAATGCGGCGGCCAGCAGCAGGCCGACGGCATTGCCGACCAGATGGGCGGCGGTGGAAATCAGGAAACGCATCATGGGGATGTCCTTTCGAAACGCGCTGTCACCGCGAGGTTAGCGCCGCGGCGCGAGGGTTTCACCCCTTTTCGTCGCTGCCCCCCGCCCGGCGCGGCGGGTCGATCCGCGCGCCTGCCTCGGCCTCGATCTGGCGGCGCGACATGCGGGCGCGCCGGGTGGCCGATTTCAACTGGCCGCAGGCGGCCATGATGTCCTCGCCCCGGGGCGTGCGGATCGGGCTGGCGTAACCGGCCTTGTGGATGATGTCGGCGAATGCGCGGATACGCTTGTCCGGCGACCGCCTGTAGGGCGCGCCGGGCCATTCGTTGAACGGGATGAGGTTGATCTTGGCGGGAATGCCGGCGATCAGTTGCACCAGCCGGCGGGCATCCTCGTCGCTGTCGTTGACTCCGTCCAGCATGACGTATTCGAACGTGATGCGTTCGGAATTGGACAGCCTGGGATAGGCGCGCAACGCCTCGAGCAGTTGCGCGATGTTCCAGCGCTTGTTGATCGGCACCAGCCAGTCGCGTACCGCGTCGGTGGTGGCATGGAAGGACACCGCCAGCAGGCACCCGATCTCTTCGGCGGCGCGCGCGATCTCGGGCACGACGCCCGACGTGGACAGCGTGATGCGGCGGCGCGACAGTTGCAGCCCCTCGCCGTCCATGACGATCTTCATGGCGTCGCGCACGTTTTCGAAATTGTACAGCGGCTCTCCCATGCCCATCAGCACGACATTGGACAGCAGGCGGGTTTCGTCCCTGGGCGCGCCCGGCACCGGCCATTCGCCCAGATCGTCGCGCACCATCATCACCTGGCCGACGATCTCGGCGGCGGTCAGGTTGCGCACCAGCTTCTGCGTGCCGGTATGGCAGAACGAACAGGTCAGGGTGCAGCCGACCTGCGAGGACAGGCACAGCGTGCCGCGCCCCTCTTCGGGGATATAGACCACCTCGACCTCGTGACCGCCGGCAATGCGCACCAGGTACTTGCGGGTTCCGTCGCTGCTGAGCTGGCGGTCGACGACCTCGGGAACCGCGATCACGAAGCGTTCGCCCAGTTCGGCGCGATAGGCCTTGGCCAGGTTGGTCATCGAAGCGAAATCGCGCACGCCCCACTGGTAGATCCACTGCCAGATCTGGCCCACCCGCATCTTCGCCTGACGTTCGGGCGTGCCGGCGGCGATCAGCGCCTCGCGCATCGCCTCGCGCGTCAGCCCGACAAGGTTGAGCGGCCCCTCGGCCGTCTCGCGGGGGATCGTCACGACATCCTGGGTGATCGGTACGGCGGCGGGCATTGGGGGCCTCTCGGGGAACGGGGAACAGAGCGCCCCTATACAGCACCTGCGCGGCGAATCAAAACACCCGCGACGGATGGCGCAGGCGCAGCCAGATATTCAACCCAAGGTTGTCCCCGCGGGGACAGCCTTGATTCCAAACGATTTCCGCTTCCGGCCCGCCCCTGTGCGAGGTGCGCTGCGGTTCAGCCGCGCAGCACGCCGCCGGTGGCCTTGCCGACCTTCTGCACGATTCGCGCCGAAACCGCCTCGATCTCCTTCTCGGTGAGCGTCTTGTCCAGGGGCTGCAAGCGCACCGTCACCGCCAGCGACTTCTTGCCCGCACCCAGCGATCCGCCGATGAATTCGTCGAACACGCGCACATCCTCGATCAGCGCCTTGTCGGCCCCGGCGGCGGCGTTGACGAGCGTCAGCGCCTCGACATCGGCATCGACGACAAAGGCGAAATCGCGTTCCACCGCCTGAAGGTCGCGCAACTCGAGCGCGCTGCGTCCCGCGCCGGTCCGGCGGGCAAGCGGCACCTCGTCGGGCCAGACGACAAAGCCCATGGCCGGGCCTTTCACGTCCATCGCCTTCAGCACCCGGGGGTGCAGCTCTCCGAACACGGCCAGCACCTTCTTCGGGCCCAGGCAGATCATGCCGTGCCGGCCCGGGTGCCACCAGTCCGGCGCGCCGCGCCGGATCTGCGCCCTGGCGGGCGCGCCGATGGCCGCCAGGACCGCCTCGGCATCGGCCTTGGCGTCGAACACATCGACGGCGCGCGCGGTGCCGTGCACGTCTTTGGGTGCGATGCGCCCGACCAGCAGGCCGCTGACCAGCGTGTGCTGTTCGCCCGGCTCGCCGCCATGAAAGGCCGGCCCGGCCTCGAACAGCGCCAGATCCATGAAGCCGCGCGCCTGGTTGCGCGCCGCCGCGCGCAACAGCCCCGGCAGCAGCGACGGGCGCATATGCGTCATCTCCGACGAGATCGGGTTTTCCAGCATGGTGGCATCGCCGCCGCCGCCGAACAGCGCCGCCGCCTCGCGGTCGATGAAGGAATAGCTGACGCATTCGTTGTAGCCCAGCGCCGCGGCGGTGCGCCGCGCGGCCTGAAGGCGGCGCTGGTGCGGGGTCATCACCGGTTTGGGAATGCCCGGGCTCAGCCGTTTGAGCGGTCTGCCCTGCAACCGGGTCAGCGACGCGATCCGCGCCACTTCCTCGACCAGATCGGCCTCGCCCTGGATATCGGGCCGCCAGCTCGGCACATGCGCCTGGCTGCCTTCGAGGCGAAAGCCCAGCCGGG
Organism: Paracoccaceae bacterium; assembly: GCA_020441385.1. Classification (GTDB taxonomy): domain Bacteria; phylum Pseudomonadota; class Alphaproteobacteria; order Rhodobacterales; family Rhodobacteraceae; genus JAGRMG01. The sequence continues at coordinate 21,756 of JAGRMG010000057.1, read as the reverse complement.
TCAGGGTCTGGCGCTGTTCGCTTTCGGGGATGTCCATGCCCACCAGGCTTTGCACCCGCGCGGGGTTCAGCCGGTACGAGCGTGAATGGTTCGGCACATCGCCCGCGATCACCAGTTCGGACACCTCGCCGCCGCACAGGTCCACGATCATGCGGGTGGCGTGTTCCAGCCCGGCGATGGTGTACTCGGGATCGACGCCGCGTTCAAAGCGGTAGCGGGCGTCGGAGCTGACCTTGAGCGCCCGGCCCGCCAGCGCGATCTGGACGTGATCCCAATAGGCGCTCTCGACAAAGACGTTCTCGGTCTGATCGCTCACGCCGGTCGCCGCGCCGCCCATGATGCCGGCGATGCTTTCGGGGCCGTTGTCGTCGGAAATGACGATCATGCCGGGCGCGAAGGTGTATTCCCTGTCATCCAGCGCCATGATGGTCTCGCCGCCCCGGGCGCGATGCACGCGCAGGCCGCCGGCCACCTTGTCGGCATCGAACACATGCAGCGGGCGATTGCGATCGTAGGTCATGAAATTGGTGATATCGACCAGCGCCGAGATCGGCCGCAGCCCGATGGCGCGCAACTGGTCCTGCAACCATTGCGGGCTGGGGCCGTTCCTGACACCCCGGATCACCCGGCCGGCGAAGACCGGGCAGCCGTCGGCGGTATCCTCGTCGATCGCAACCGGGATCGGGCAGGGAAAATCGCCCGGCACCGGGTCGTGGTCGCGCGGCCTGAGCGTGCCCAGCCCGCGCGCCGCCAGGTCGCGCGCGATGCCGCGCACGCCCAGCGCGTCGGGCCGGTTCGGGGTGATCGCGATCTCGATCACCGGATCGACCTTTTCGGGAAAATTGTCGGCCAGCCAGTCGACGAACCGTTCACCGACCTCGCCCGAGGGCAGTTCGATGATGCCGTCATGTTCATCCGAAAGTTCCAGTTCGCGTTCGGAGGCCATCATGCCGTGGCTCTCGACGCCCCGGATCCTGCCCACCGAAAGCGTGGTGTCGATGCCCGGCACATAATCGCCGGGCTTGGCCAGCACCACGATGATGCCTTCGCGCGCGTTGGGCGCGCCGCAGACGATCTGACGCTCGCCTTCGTCGGTCTCGACGATGCAGACCCGCAGCCGGTCGGCGTCGGGGTGCTGCTCGGCGGACTTGACGCGCGCCAGCGTGAACGCGCGCAGCCGGTCGGCGGGGTTGGTGACGGCCTCGACCTCGAGCCCGAGATCGGTCAGCGCCTCGGCGATCTCGTCCACGGTCGCCGTGGTGTCGAGGTGGTCCTTCAGCCAGGAGAGGGTGAATTTCATTGCGCGGCATCCCTTGTTCGCGGCGTCAGTAGCGCAGGCGGTCGCGAATGGAAAGTCTCAGTCTTCGCAGCACTTGCGCATTCGCAACAGCGCCGAACGCAATAGCGGCAGATCGTCGGTGGCGGTTCCCATCAGCAGCGCGAAATTCACGTCGTCGTAATCGTGACGGAGTATGTTGCCGATCCCCGCGATGTCACTCCACGGTATGCCGGGTTCGCTTGCCCTGAGGTCGTCATCCAGCCGCCGCGACGCCTCCGACACGATCTCGAACGCCCGTTCGATGGCGAAAACCCGCACCCGGTCGGACTGCCGCACCGCACCGCCGGTTTCGCGAAGAACGGTTTCAACCACGTCGATGGCCGCGAGCATGTCGTCGATGCGCAGCAGGTTGCGGTCGCGACCGGGCATCAGAATACCCGGATCGCCTGAGCTTCGGCCTCGGGACGGATGGCGGGATGCAGGCAACTGCGCTCGATGAAATCGGCGTCGAAGGGCAGATGCTCGCGGGCAAAGCGCTTGAGGCCGGAATATTCGATCAGGCCGAATTTGGTCAGCTTGTGGTCGAAGAACAGATCGACATCCGAAGCCGGGCCTTGCTCGTCCCGGGCGACCGATCCGAACAGGTACACATGGCTTACGCCCTCGGCCTCGAAGGCCGGGCGCAGGGCGCGGATGGCGGATATGACGGCGGCCTTGTCCATGACCGGAATGTCGGACAGACGCGGGGGGAAATCAAGCGGCGACGGCGTTTGGAAAGACGGTGGCGGTATCGCTATGGCCCTTCATAGGGGGGAAGGGTGAATTTCATGTTCTTTTGCCTATCGTCTTGTCCAACAACTCCGCCCTCATTCTTTTCCGCACGGACTCATGGCATTTATGCCACTGGTCTTGATCATTCTTGAATTTCGCATCTTCTTTGGATTCGTGATGGTGACGCAGTTTCGTGGCGATTTCTCGAAACCGGTCAACCTCAGCCAAAAGTTCGCTGCTCGTTGCGACGAGATGTACTTGATCTGCCGCTGCCGACGCACGCGCGAATGAGTCGCGGAATACGCTTTCTTCAGAATTGACAGACATGGACAACGCAGCGTTCGTACCAAGAAAGTTCAAAAAGACCTTGCGGCGTTCCAACCGCTCTTCCATGGCTCTGTCCGAACGGCGCTGTAGGAAAAACAACCAGACAGCGCCAGCCAAAGCCAAAACCGGTCCCAGGCCGTCAAGTAATTCGAAGGCTTCAGTCAACAACAGCCAAATCCAATTCCAGTCAGACCAGGTGAGTTTCCCATGCAACTAGCTTCACTTGCTCAAGCCGCCGCTCAGGATTATCCAAGTCTGGTGCCGTTCCATCCCACCGTCCCTCCGGGGCGCCAGCCCCGGTTCGCGCCCGACCCGCCCCCCAGGGCGGGCGCGAAATGCGCCCACCCTCGGGCCGGGCGCGAACCTCTGTCCTTCGACCTGCCGATTGGGAAATGGTCAAGTCAATCTCCCTCACCGCCCCAGCCGCCTGGCCAGATCCTCGGTATCGCCGATGGCGGCGAGTTTCAGTTCCCGCAGCAGGCGGATGGTCGGCTTGGCGCAGAACAGAACCGATCCGATGATGAACAGCCAGGTGCCGAAATGCGTCCAGTCGTCGTACAGGAACATGACCGACCCGACGAGAAACAGAAAGGCGGCGCCGAAATCGACCAGCGTATAGACGATCTCGAACAGCGCGTAGATGCGCTGCGACCTCGGGCCGGCATGGCGGTGATCGTGCGAAAACAGCATCCGTGTCCCTTGTCTGTCTGTCGTCTAGCGCGACAGCCCCCCCCTGAGCGTCGGCACGTCGAGCGAGGCAAAGCCGTAGTGGCGCAGCCAGCGCAGGTCGGAATCGAAGAACGCCCGCAGGTCGGGGATGCCGTATTTCAGCATCGCCAGCCGGTCGATGCCGATGCCGAAGGCAAAGCCCTGGTAGACCTCGGGGTCGATGCCGCCGGCGGCGATGACCGATGGGTGCACCATGCCCGAGCCGAGAATTTCCATCCAGTCGTCGCCCTCGCCGATCCTCAGCGCGCCGCCCGCCCAGGAGCAGCGGATATCGACCTCGGCCGAGGGTTCGGTGAACGGGAAATGGCTGGCGCGGAAGCGCAGTTCGACATCGTCGATCTCGAAGAAGGCGCGGCAGAACTCTTCCAGCACCCATTTCAGGTTGGCCATGGATATGTCGGTATCCAGCGCCAGCCCCTCGACCTGGTGGAACATCGGCGTGTGGGTCTGGTCGTAATCGGCGCGGTAGACGCCGCCCGGGCAGATGATGCGGATCGGCGCGCCCTGCGCCTCCATCGCCCTGATCTGCACCGGGCTGGTATGGGTGCGCAGCACGTTGGGCGGGCGGTTGTCGCCCGCGGCGCGGTGCATGTAGAACGTGTCCATCTCGGCCCGCGCCGGATGGTGACCGGGGATGTTGAGCGCGTCGAAATTGTACCAGTCGGTCTCGATGCGCGGGCCCTCGGCCACGGAAAAGCCCATATCGGCGAAGATCGCGGTCAGTTCCTCGCCGGCCTGGCTCACGGGATGCAGCGTGCCGGCCCGCCGCGGCCGCGAGGGCAGCGTCACGTCCAGCCATTCGCCGCGCAGCCGTTCGTCGAGCGCGGCATCGCCCAGCGCCGCCTTCTTTGCCGCCAGGGCGGAATTGATCTCGTCCTTGAGGGCGTTCAGCGCCGGGCCGGCAACCTGGCGTTCCTCGGGGGTCATGCGGCCAAGTTCGCGCATCTTCAGGCTGATCTCGCCCTTCTTGCCGATGGCGGCGAGGCGGATCGATTCAAGCGCGGTCTCGTCCGCCGCATCGGCGATCTGCCCCAGATATTTCCCTTTCAGATCGTCCATGACGGCCCCCCGGTGCGTGATCCCGCCCTGCTATCACAGAAAGGCGTGAACGCAAGGGTGGCGCGATGCCCGGGCCGGCGCGGCTGGCGCGGCTGCAACAGCGCCAAGACGCCGCGGCGCGGCGTCGCCCATTGTGCCGCCGCCGCGTTCCGCGTTAACTCGGCCGCGCGCCAACCCGGCCCGACGCAAGGAGATCGCGATGCACGCGCCGCAAACGCCCCCGTCCCCGCGGTACCCGTGGCTGGTGCTGCTGGGCCTGTGCCTTGGCAATTGCATCACCAACGGATTCGCGCGCTTTGCCTACGGGCTGCTGCTGCCGGCGATGAAATCCGACCTGGGCTGGAGCTATTCCCAGGCCGGCTGGCTGAACACGGCCAACGCGCTGGGATACATCGTCGGGGCGGTGCTGACGATGATCCTGATCGGCCGCATCAGCCCGTCGCGCCTGTTCGGCTTCGGGCTGATCGCCACCAGCGTTTCGCTGCTGGCCACGGGATACGACCCCGCGCTCTGGTGGCAGTCGCTGTGGCGCTTTCTGGCGGGCGCCTTCGGGGCGCTAGCGTTTTCGACCGGCGGCGCGCTGGCGGCGCAGCTGTTTCCCGACGACGCAAGGCGCAACGCGCTGGCGATCGCTCTGCTGTTCGGGTTCGGCGGCGGGCTGGGCATCGTGCTGGCGGGGGCGGGGCTGCCGGTGCTGCTCGATCTGCGCGGGCCGGCATCCTGGCCGCTGGGCTGGACGCTGATCGGCCTGACCAGCCTTGCCTTTCTGCCGCTGGCGCTGTGGGCCGGTGAAAGCCTGCGCCAGCCGCACCAGGCCCGGGCGGCGCGGCCGAGGCTGCCGGTGCGGCGGATGTTGCCGGAACTCGCCGGATATGCCGGCTTCGGGCTGGGCTATATCGTGTATCTGACGTTTCTCAGTGCCTGGATGACGCAACAGGGCGCATCCGGTGCGGCCATCGCGGCGGCCTGGGTGCTGCTGGGGCTGTGCCTGTGCGTCTCGCCCTTCGTCTGGCGGGCGGTGTTTGCGCGGTTCCGCTCGGGGCTGCCGCTGGCGATGGTGCTGACCTGCATCGCCGCGGGATCGGCGCTGCCGGTGGCGGTGCCCGGTAACGTCAGCCAGATGGTTTCGGCGATCGTGTTCGGGCTGGCGGTGTTCATGGCGCCGGGCGCCGTCACCAGCTTTACCCGCCACAACCTGCCGGCCGCAAGCTGGGGCGCGTCCATCAGCCTGTTCACGGTGGTTTTCGCGGTGGCCCAGACGGCCGGGCCCTACGCGGCGGGGCTGCTGGGCGATCTGACCGGCGATATCGGCCACAGCCTGCTGGCGGCGGCGGGGGTTCTGCTGCTGGGGGCGGCCATCGCCCTGTTGCAGCGCCCGCTGGGCCGGACGGCGGCTTGACACGCGCGCGCACCGGCGCAGGAATGGGGCCAGGCGCACGGATGCGCGCGTGACTACATGCGAGGAAAGGGATCAGGCATGGATATCTTCGAGGTCGGCTCGCGCCCCAGCAAGGTTGCCAATCCGGACTGGTTCACCGGCCGGGTCTGGCAGGATCCGGTGATCGAGGCGCCCGAACCGGCGCGGGTGCGCGCGGTGCGCGTGGGCTTTGAGCCGGGCGCCCGGACGGCCTGGCACCGGCATCCGCTGGGCCAGACCCTGCATGTGTTGTCGGGCAGTGGCCTGGTCGGCCTGCGCAGCGGCGCGCCGCGCCGGATCCGGGCCGGCGATACCGTGTGGATCCCGCCGGGCGAAGAACACTGGCATGGCGCCGCGCCGGACTGCGCCATGGTGCATCTGGCCATTCAGGAGGCGCTGGACGGGGTCCAGACCGACTGGCTGGAAAAGGTCGCGGACGCGGATTATTCGCGCCCCCCCTCGCCGGCCTGACGCGGCCGGCGGGTCAGGCCGGCACGATCACTGCTCCGGCGGAATGTCGATGCCGCCCATCCACGGCTTGATGTCGATGACCGGGGTCATGTCGAAGGCGTCGGTGGCGTCGATGCCGATCACCCCGGCCTGCATGTCCAGCGCGGTGATCGTGACCGCCGCCATCGCCACCGGGTTGGGCCGAACCGGCGAGCGCAGCGTGAACACGCCGCGCGGTTCGACATGGTGGCGCGGCGATTGCAGGATCAGGTCGCGGCGGGCACGGTCCATCCAGTAAAGCACCCAGACCGGGCGCCCGACCGAAAGCCCCCGAAGCCCGGGCGCATAGGCTGGGTCCAGTTCGATCCGCGCGTTGCCGCCGCCGGCCTCGCGCGCCCGGGTGACGTTGCGCGGCGCGCTGCCGCGCGCCCAGTCCGAGCGGATATGTCCGATGAACGTGACGCCCGCCTGCGCCCGTTCGCCCGGATCGAATCCGAGCGCCACCTCGCCTTCGCGGATCTCGCCTGCATCGCTCATCCGGTCGCCCCTCGCGGTTGCACATGACGCGGGCATCTCATCGCGCCGCCGGCGAATGTGCAAGCCCGCCGGGCGTGGCATCCTGTCGCCCGGGGCTCTGCCCCGGACCCCGGAGTATTTGGCCCAGAAAGAAGCCATGCGGGTCAGGCGCCCGGATTTTCGGCGAGTTCGGCCAGGATGGTTTCGGTATGCTGGCCCCTCTCGGGGATTTCGGGGGGCCGCCAGGGCGGGCGGCCGGAAAACCGCGGCGCCGGGGCGGCCTGCAACACGCCGTCGGGGTCGTGCCAGGTCTGGCGGGCCTCGTTCAGGGGGTGTGCCATCGCCTCGCGCGGCGACAGGACCGGGGCGACGCAGCCGTCCGAGCCCGAAAACAGCGCCGCCCAGTGGTCGCGCGGCTTCGCGGCGAAGATCGCCGCCAGCCGGTCGCCCAGCGCGGGCCAGAGCGCCCTGTCGTGCTGGCGCGCGAAATCGGGATCGTCGGCCAGGTCCAGAAGGCGCAGGAACTCGGCGTAGAATTTCGGCTCGAGGCATTGCACGGCGACATGGCCGCCATCGGCGCAGGCATAGCTGCGGCACCAGTGCGGCCCGTCCAGCAGGCTTTGCCCCCGGGTCATGGACAGGCTGCCCGACTGCCCGAGGCTCATCAGCAGGTTCATCATGTGCGCCGAGCCATCGACGATCGCCGCATCGACCACGCGGCCCCGCCCATGCGCGCGGGCATCGAGCAGGCCGGCCAGCAGGCCGACCGCCAGATACATCGCGCCCCCGCCGATATCGCCCACCAGCGTCGGCGGCGTCAGCGGCGCCGCATCCGGGGGCGAGGCATACCACAGCGCGCCCGACAGCGCGATATAGTTCAGATCGTGGCCGGCGGCATGCGAAAGCGGCCCGTCCTGGCCCCAGCCGGTCATGCGGCCATAGACCAGCGCGGGATTGATCGCGTGGCAATCCTTTGGGCCAAGGCCAAGGCGTTCCATCACGCCGGGGCGGAAGCCCTCGATCAGCCCGTCGGCGGTGGCGACGAGCGCCTTGAAGGCGGCCATGTCGCCGGCATCCTTCAGGTCGAGCGCGATCGAGCGTTTGCCGCGGTCGATCAGCGATCTTTCCGGCATGCCCGGCAACGGCGCGCCGCCCTTGCGGTGGACCACGATCACATCGGCGCCCAGATCGGCCAGCAGCATCGCCGCGAACGGGCCGGGGCCCAGCCCCTCGACCTCGAGGATGCGAATTCCGTTCAGCATGGCGGATGTCCTTCTTTCGGTTTCGCGTTGCAGGTTTGCCCGGAACCGGCGGCTTGGCAAGGTCCGCCCGGCGGCGCCGTCGCGGGCACGGCCCGGCCGCCCGGTTCAGCCGCGGTTCAACCGCCCCGCTCCATCCGGCGGCGGAAATCGCGTGGCGGCAGGCCGGTGCCGCGGGCAAAGGCGCGGCTGAAATGCGCCGGGTCGCTGAAGCCGAGGTCATAGGCGATCTCGGCCGCGCCGAGATTGGTGTAGATCAGCAGGCGGCGCGCCTCGCGCAGCATGCGTTCGGCGATCAGCGCCGAGGCCGGGCCGCCGGTGGCCCGGCGCACGACGCGGTTCAGATGCGTCGCCGAGACCGCCAGCTGCGCGGCATAGGAGGCGACCGGCTGGCGCGTGCGGAACTGCTGTTCCACCAGCGCCTCGAAGCGGCAAAACAGCGGGTTGGCGCGGCCGGTCTCGCCGCCGCCGCTGTCGGCCGCGATGGCGCGCGCCATCAGCCCGATCAGCGAACCGGCCTGCGAGCGCAGCACCTGGGCACGCGCAAAGCCGTGCCCGGCATATTCGGCGAAGATGCGCTGGAACAGCCGGCGCAGGTCGCGGTCGGAGGGCACGATGCGCGCCGCGCCCAGAAGCGGGCGCAGCCCGGCGCCCGGGTGCAGCGCCTGGTCGAGCAGATCCGATGTCAGCGTGACCACCCAGCCCTCGGTATCGGCGCGAAAGGCAAAGCCGTGGACATGGCCCCGGGGGATGTTGACCGCGTCGCCCGCATCCAGGGCCATGGCGCGCCCGTCGAGGTCGGCCATGCCCCCGCCGCTCTCGATCAGCAGGAACTGGTGCAGCCTTGCATGGCGATGCGGGCGCAGTTCCCAGTTGTGCATCCGCGAGCGGGTCTGGATGGTTTCGCAATGCACCACGTCGGGCATTTCGCCCGTTTCGCCGAACAGGTTGTAGTTGCGGATGCTGTCGCGCGCGCCGGCCATGTTCGAAATGTACAAGAAGTTGCGCGCATGATCCATTCGCAAAGTGGCGCGGTTGCTGCATGTTAGAGCTATGGGGAAAGGAGAGACACGCATGAAAACCAAGGTCGGAATCATCGGTGGCGGCCCGTCGGGCCTGTTGCTGTCGCAACTGCTGCACCTGCGGGGCATCGACAATGTCGTGCTGGAAAAGCACAGCCGCGAGCATGTTCTGGGCCGCATCCGCGCGGGGGTTCTGGAACATGGCTTTGCCGAACTGATGCGCGAGGCGCAATGTGGCGCGCGCATGGATGCGGAAGGCGAGATTCACGAGGGCTTTCACATCGCCCACGACGGCATCAGGAGCCGGGTCGATCTGGCCGCGCACACGGGCGGCAATTCGGTGCTGGTCTACGGGCAGACGGAACTGACCCGCGACCTGTACGATGCCCGCGACAGCATGGGCGGCACCGTGATCCACGATGCCGCGGACGTGCAGCCCCACGACATCACCTCCCCCCGCCCCTACCTGACCTACCGGCTGGGCGATGAGGCGCACCGCATCGACTGCGACTATGTCATCGGCGCGGACGGCTTTCACGGGGTCAGCCGCCGGTCGATCCCCAGGGGCGCGCTGCGCGAATTCGAGAAGGTCTATCCGTTCGGCTGGCTCGGCGTTCTGAGCCGCACCAGGCCGGTTTCGCCCGAACTGATCTATGCCCGGCACGAACGCGGCTTTGCGCTGTGTTCGCTGCGCAGCCAGGTGCTGAGCCGCTATTACATCCAGGTGCCGCTGAGCGACGCCGTCGAGGACTGGCCGGACGAGGCGTTCTGGGAGGAGCTGAAACGGCGCCTGCCGGAGGATGTGGCGGGCGAACTCGTCACCGGACCCAGCATCGAGAAATCCATCGCCCCGCTGCGCAGCTTCGTGGCCGAACCGATGCGCCACGGCAACCTGTTCCTGGCCGGGGATGCGGCGCATATCGTGCCGCCCACGGGCGCGCGCGGGCTGAACTCGGCCGCGTCCGACATATATTACCTCTATCACGCGCTGGCCGATCACTACGAGAAGGGCGAGGATGCCGGGCTTGACGGCTATTCGCAAAAGGCGCTGGCGCGGGTCTGGAAGGCGCAGAGGTTCTCGTGGTGGATGACCACGATGCTGCATACCTTCCCCGATGCCATCGCCTACGACCAGAAGCTGCAACAGACAGAACTGGCGTATCTGCTGTCCTCGGAGGCGGCGATGCGGTCGCTGGCCGAAAACTACGTCGGGCTGCCGTTCTGAGGGCGGATGCCGGGGGCTGCCTGCGTCGGGGTCAGGGCGCCGCCCGCGACCGGCGTGTCGCGGGCGGCGCGCCGGCGGGGAAACCGGCGTTCAGCGCGGCGCTTGGGTGCGGGCGGGCGAAGCCGCGCCCTTGCGGCGCCAGACCCGCCGGGGGCGGGGCTTGCGGATTTCGTCGTCGCGATGCACGCGATTGCCGGTCGCGGTCAGCAGGCTTTGTGCGAATATGTTCAGCATCTCGGTGACTCCGTGTTGAAGTGATGCTTCATACATGTATCCTCGGGGCTGGAAATACCAGACAATTGCATATCTTACATGTAAGCTGGAATTACATATGAACTGGCGTGACATGCCGCCTCTCCCCGCCTTGCGGGCCTTTGCCGCGTTTGCCGAGACCGGCAATCTCCAGAAGGCGGGTGCGGCGCTGAATGTCAGCCACGCTGCCATAAGCCAGCAGTTGCGCGCGCTTGAGAAACACCTGGACGTGGCGCTGCTGGACCGCTCGGGGCGGGCGCTGGTGCTGACCGAACAGGGCACGCACCTGGCGCACGCGCTGGAACTGGGATTCGGCGCCATCGCCACCGCGGTGCAGGAACTGACCCAGGCCGATGCCGACCGCCCGTTGCAGGTGACGGTAACGCCGGCATTTGCGGGCAACTGGCTGCTGCCGAGGCTGGCCGATTTCCGCCGGCGCCACCCCGGAATCGACCTGATGCTGAACCCGACCTCGGAGGTGGTGGCGCTGGCGGCTGGCGGCATCGACGTTGCCGTGCGGTTCGGGGCCGGCGACTGGCCCGGGCTTGCGGTCGAGCCCCTGATGCCGACGCACATGGTCGTGGTGGCCGCACCGTCGCTGATCGGGGCGGGCCAGATCACCGATCCGGCGCAACTGCTCGATCTGCCCTGGCTGCAACAGATCGGCACGTCCGAAGCCGCCGACTGGCTCGAACGGCACGGCGTCGCGGGCACGCTTCGCGGCGGCATGGTCCACATGCCCGGCGACATGGTGTTGCAGGCGGCCCGCGCCGGACAGGGCGTGGTGGTGACGACCGACACATCGGTGGGCCGCGACATCGCCTCGGGGCGGCTGCGGCTGCTGTTTCGCGACAGCGACGAACTGGGCTATCACATCGTGACGCGCCCCGGGCCGCTGCGCCCGGTGGCGCGCACCTTCATCGCCTGGCTGCGCCGGCAGGCGGCGCAGGCCTGAGCGGCAACGCCGCCTCAGCCCAGCAGGTCGAACACCTCGGCCCCGATCTGAAGGTTGATGCTGTCCTGCCCGGCCCCATCCACCAGCGCCCACAGGATCTGGCCGGTGGGGCGGTAGATCACGAACGCCTCCTGCACGTCGTCGTCGCCCGAACGTTCGCCGGTCTCGCGGCTGGCCGTGTGCGTGGTGTTGACCTGGAAATCGGCGGCCGAGGCGGCGCCGCCGAACACCAGAATATCGCCCTCGACGGCGGAATAGTCCTGCACCCAGTCGCTGCCGTGGCCCAGAATGGCGTCGGCATCGCCGCCGGCGTGAAAGAACTTGTCCGCCCCCGAACCGCCATTGATCAGGTCGTGCCCGAAGCCGCCGTTGACGAAATCGTCGCCCGCGTTGCCGAACACGATGTCGCCATAGGCCGAGCCGGTGATGACATCGTCGCCGTCCTGGCCCTGCAACTCGTCGGCGCCAAAGCCCCCCGCGAGCGTGTCGCTGCCGCCCTGGCCATAGATCAGGTCGTTGCCGTAGCCGCCATCGACCAGATCGTCGCCGTCCCCGGCATAGATCACGTCGCGCAGATCGGTGGTCGCCGCATCGTCGGCCCGCGCCGCGGCCCCTGCGGTCAGGCTGCCTTCGTCGGGTGCCTGCCAGCCGAAGATGGTGTCGTTGCCGGCATCGCCGTTCAGGATGTCGGCGCCGCTTCCGCCCTCGACCAGATCGTCGCCGCCATTGCCGCGCAGCGTGTCGTTGCCCGATCCGCCGTTCATCCGGTCGACGAATGCGCTGCCGGTCATACGGTCGTCGCCGCCAAGCCCCGACAGTTCGAGATCACCGAACCACGCCACCAGCACATCGTCGGCGTCGGAGCCGGTTATCGTGCTCGACGGCACCGTGGCCGCGCCATAGATCGAGCCTTCGACCTCGAGCCGGGCAAGGTCGGCCGTGGCGCCGGTGAACGCGTTGATCGTATAGAGGTCGCGCCCGGAGAACGCATACATCTGCTCGTCGACATAATGCAGCCCGTATGCCGCGCCCAGCCCGTGATCGGCGGTGTTCAGCACCGCGCCGCTGGCCAGATCCACGGTCAGGATATCGCGCGCGGAGGTCGTGTAGTAGAGCCTGTCGCCGACGATGTGGATATCGCCGGCCGAGCGTGTCCCTGCGGGCAATTCGATCTGGCCGCCGATCGTTCCGGTGCCGGGGTCGAGGATGTCGATCCGGTCGTCGCTCAGATAGCCGATGTAGAGCCGGCCGTCGTCATCGGATGCCAGACCGTTGGCGCTGTCCTCCATCACGAAAATCCGCTCGGATGTGCCCGCGTCGAGATCGAGTTCGTAGAGCGCGCTGAAGGTGTTGGCATAGACGCGCCCGTTCGGGGTGATCGCGATATCGGTGAAGGTCATCGAATAGTCGGCCAGAAGCTCGGTTGCCCGCGTCAGGACGTCGGTCCGGTAGACGCCCCCCCGCGAATCCACCAGCATCAGCCCGGACACCGTGTTCACATCGCTGGGCCCCGTGCCGACCGGGTTGAGATAGGCGGCAAGAAAGCCGTCGGGGTCGTAGAAGCGCACGGTTTCGGCGGCAACGGCGACATCGACATATTCGACACCGTCCGCGCCCGTCGCCCGGGTGTCGCGGGTTGCCCGGTCGGTGGAGCCGGTGAGCGCGCCCAGCGTGTGGCCTTCGGCAACGGCGAAATGCAGGTGGTCGGCATCCCAGTCGTGCAGGGTGCCCAACTGGTCGGCGTAGCTGACGGCCCCCCGCGTTGCCGTACTGTCCAGATGGCCATAGACCGTGGTGAATTGCCGCCCGCTCGACAGGGTGTGAAACATCACGACGGCATCGCCATGGCCGCCATAATCGGTCGCGATATGGGCGATCTCTCCATCCGCGATGGCATAGACCTGCTGATTGGCGTCCTCGCCCCTTGCGCCCCAGTTGTAGTCCGAGGCCAGGTGATAGCTGTCCTTGCCGCGGTCGTAGGCGAGAAACCCGTTGATGTCGTCGCTCCATTCGGAGAACGGGGTATCCTCGTCGCCCAGCGGGTCGCGTATGTAATCTCGCATTTCGAAATTCTCCTTCAAGTATCGCGCTTTGTCCGGCCGTCTTGCCATGGCCGCGCCCGCTTCGCCGACGATCCGGCAAGGGCGCATCGCGGCCGGTGCCAGCCTGTCGGAAACGCGATTCCGGGTCAATATGAGACACGACCATGACGCAACCGATGGCGCGGGGCGCTGCGACCGAGGGTCACGCTGGCGCGATGCCGCGTCAAACCTACTTGCGGGATGTGATTATTGACACATGTCAAAGTTAACATGCGTTGCATCTGCAAGAAGGCGCAGCAGCATCCCAAAGCCGGAGCGAATCCCCTTGAGCGATTCCAATTCCTCCCAGCCCCTCTATGCCGCGCGCGAACCGGTGTTTCCCCGCCGCGTGTCGGGGCCGTTCCGCAACCTCAAGTGGTTCATTCTGGCGGTGACGCTGGGCATCTACTATCTCACCCCCTGGATCAGATGGGACCGCGGGCCAAGCCTGCCCGATCAGGCGGTCCTGCTGGACATGGCCAACCGGCGCTTCTATTTCTTCTGGATCGAGATCTGGCCGCACGAGTTCTATTTCGTCGCCGGCCTGCTGATCATGGCCGGGCTAGGGCTGTTCCTGTTCACCAGCGCGCTGGGCCGGGTCTGGTGCGGCTATGCCTGCCCGCAGACGGTGTGGACCGACCTGTTCCTGCTGGTCGAACGCTGGGTCGAGGGCGACCGCAACGCGCAACTGCGCCTGCACCGGCAGAAAAAGCTGGATTTCCGCAAGGCGCGGCTGCGGCTGACGAAATGGACGCTCTGGCTGCTGATCGGCCTGGCGACCGGCGGGGCCTGGGTGTTCTATTTCGCCGACGCGCCGACGCTGGCGCGCGATCTGGTCACCGGCAACGCCCACCCCATCGCCTATTCGACCATGGCGATCCTGACCTTCACCACCTTCTTCTTCGGCGGTTTCGCGCGCGAACAGATCTGCATCTACGCCTGTCCCTGGCCGCGCATCCAGGCCGCGATGATGGACGAGGACACGCTGGTCGTGGGCTACCGCGAGTGGCGCGGCGAGCCGCGCAAGCATTCACCGGCGGTCAAGGCGGGCGCCGAACAGGGCGATTGCGTCGACTGCATGGCCTGCGTCAATGTCTGCCCGGTGGGGATCGACATCCGCGACGGCCAGCAGCTGGAATGCATCACCTGCGCGCTGTGCATCGACGCCTGCGACGACGTGATGGCCCGGATCGGCAAGCCGCGCGGGCTGATCGACTACATGGCGCTTTCCGACGAGGCGCGCGAACGCGCCGGCCAGCCGCCCAGGAGCGTATGGAAACACATCCTGCGGCCGCGCACCATCATGTACACCGCGCTCTGGTCGCTGTTCGGAATTGCCCTGGTCTTTGCCCTGTTCATCCGCTCGGATATCGAAGTGACCGTGGCGCCCGTGCGCAACCCGACCTTCGTCACGCTGTCGGACGGTTCGATCCGCGACACCTACGACGTGCGGCTGCGCAACAAGCATGGCGAGGAACGCCCGTTCCAGCTTTCGATCGCGGGCGATCCGGCGCTGGAGCTGAGCCTGGAAGGCCGGGACGGCGGAATCGTGCCGGTTCCTGCTGACACGGCCCTGCTGCAACGGGTATATGTGGTTGCACCCAAGGGGTCGGCTCCGGCGGTGTCCGGGCGGACCGACCTGCGCATCTGGGTCGAGGATCTGGCCAGCGGCGAGCGGGCCTACAAGGATACGACCTTCAACGGGAAAGGGGACTGAGCCCATGTCCGAACGCCAGTTCACCGGCCGTCACGCGGCAATCGTGTTCGTTTCCGCCTTCGGCGTGATCATCGCGGCCAATATCGCGCTGGCGGTCAGCGCGGTGCGCACCTTTCCGGGGCTGGAGGTCGCCAATTCCTATGTCGCCAGCCAGGAATTCGACGCCCGCCGCGAGGCGCAGGAGGCGCTGGGCTGGCGGCTGGCGGCACAGACCGGCGGCGGGCTGCTGAGCCTGGCGATCACCGATGCCTCGGGCGCCCCGGTAAAGGCCGCCGAACTGAACGCCACCGTGGGCCGCCCGACCGAGATGGCCGACGATTTCACCCCCGGTTTCGCATTCGACGGCACCGCCTATGTCGCCCCCGCCGAACTGGCGCCCGGCAACTGGAACATCCGCCTGAAGGCACGGGCCGCGGACGGCACCGAGTTCACCCAGCGCATCGTGCTGCACGTCGATGGCTAGGGGGGTATCGTGACGGCCCAGCTTCGGCCACCCTCTGGCGCGGCCTGCCCGGGCTGCCTGGCAACGCCGCAGGAGGCGGTTCGGCAGACGGTCCGGGATGCGCGCATCGCGCTGTCGCTGCCCTCGATCCACTGCCAGAGCTGCATCAGCGCCGTGGAAGGTGCCCTGAACGCCCAGCCCGGCGTCATCGGCGCCCGGGTCAACCTGACGCTCAAGCGCGCGATGATCGAGGCCGCGCCCGACCTGCGCGCCGCCGACCTGATCGCGGTGCTCGAAGGCATCGGCTACGAGGCGCACGAACTGGACCCGGGTACCCTTTCGGCAACCGAGAACGACCGCGCCGGGCGCGATCTGCTGATGCGCCTGGCGGTCGCGGGCTTTGCCTCGATGAACGTGATGCTGCTGTCGGTTTCGGTCTGGTCGGGGGCGGGCGATGCCACCCGCGACCTGTTCCACTGGATTTCCGCCGCCATCGCCCTGCCCGCCATCGCGTTTTCGGCGCAACCGTTCTTTCGCAGCGCCTGGGGCGCCCTGTCGGCGCGCCGGCTGAACATGGATGTGCCGATCGTGCTGGCCATCGTGCTGGCGCTGGCAACGTCGCTCTGGGAAACCTCGCTGTCGGGCGAACACGCCTATTTCGACGCGGCTCTGGCGCTGACCTTCTTCCTGCTTGCCGGGCGCTATCTCGATCATCGCACCCGCGCCATGGCCCGGTCGGCGGCGCAGGAACTGGCCGCGCTGGAAGTGCCCCGCGCCCTGCGCCTGAGCGACGGGGGCGAAGAAGAGATCGCCGTCGCCGAACTTGCCGTGGGCGATCTGGTTCTGGTCCGGCCGGGCGGGCGGATGCCGGTCGATGGCGAAATCGTCTCCGGGCGCTCGGAACTCGACCGCTCGCTGCTGACCGGCGAAACGCTCCCGGTCTTTGCCGAGCCGGGCCGCGCGGTCAGTGCCGGCGAGGTCAACCTGACCGGCCCGCTCACCGTCCGCGCGACGGCGGTGGGGCAGGATACCTCGCTGCACCGCATGGCCGATCTGGTGGCGATCGCCGAAAGCGGGCGGTCGCGCTATACGTCGCTGGCCGACAGCGCCGCGCGGCTTTACGCGCCGGGCGTGCATATCCTCTCGGCGCTCAGCTTTCTGGGATGGCTGCTCTATTCCGGCGACATGCGCACCGCGCTGAACATCGCCGCCGCCGTGCTGATCATCACCTGCCCCTGCGCGCTGGGCCTCGCGGTTCCGGCCGTGACCACCGCCGCCTCGGGGCGGCTGTTCCGCAAGGGGCTGCTGATCAAGGACGCCACCGCGCTCGAGCGGCTGGCCCAGGTCGATACGGTGGTGTTCGACAAGACCGGCACGCTGACATCGGGTATCCCGGAATGCACCAACCTGGGCGATCTCACGCGCGCCGATCTCGGGGTCGCGCTGGCGCTGGCGCAGGCGTCTGCGCACCCGCTGTCGGTCGCGCTCGCCAGATCCGCCCGCGCCGCCGGCATCCGGCCCGCCGACGTGACCGACATCGCCGAAGCGCCGGGATACGGCACGCAAGGCATGCTGCGCGGCCAGAGGGTGCGCCTGGGCCGCGCCGCCTGGGTCGGCGCGGCGCAGGGGGCGCAGACCGCCGCTTGGCTGCAGATCGGGCAGCGCGCGCCGCAGGCCCTGCTCTTTTGCGATGGCCTGCGCCCCGGCGCGGAACGGGCGGTGCGCGAATTGCAGGCCGCCGGCAAGGAGGTGCTGCTGATCTCGGGCGACGGCGCGGGCGCGGTGGGGGCGCTGGCCGAACGGCTCGGCATCGGCAAATGGCTGGCCGAGGCGCTGCCCCAGGACAAGGCGGCGCGCATCGCCGATCTGTCGGCGCGCGGCCGGCGCGTGCTGATGGTGGGCGACGGTCTGAACGATACCGCGGCGCTTGCGGCGGCGCATGTGTCGATCTCGCCCGCATCGGCGCTGGATGCCGCGCGCGTGGCGTCCGACATCGTGCTGCTGGGCCGGGATCTGTCGCCCATCGCGCAGGCCTGCGACACCGCGACGAAGGCCACCTCGCGCATCCGCGAGAACTTCCGCATCGCCACGCTCTACAACGTGATCGCGGTGCCGCTGGCGGTGGCCGGGCTGGCGACCCCCTTGATTGCCGCGCTGGCGATGTCCATATCCTCGATCACGGTATCGCTGAACGCTTTGCGCCTGAGGTGACGGCATGAACATTCTCGCCCTGCTGATCCCGGTCTCGCTGATCCTCGGCGGGCTTGGTCTCTGGGCCTTCTTCTACACGCTCAGGACCGACCAGTACGACGACCCGGAGGGCAACAGCCGCCGCATTCTCTCGGGCCAGTGGGACGACCATCCCAAGCCCTGAGCCGGACGGAAGCGAAAGGGGCCAATCCGGATGAGCGGCAACGACCAGGCGCGCGTGCGCGCATTCCTCGCCAACCCCGAAACCCATGGCGGCGCGCCGGTCGAGGTGATCGAAACCCATATCTCGACCGTCTTCCTGGCGGGCGAGCGCGCCTTCAAGCTGAAACGCGCGATCCGTCTGCCCTATGCCGATTTCTCGACCCTGAAGGCGCGCCTGGCCACCTGCGAGAGGGAACTGGAGCTGAATGCCCCGCAGGCGCCCGCACTCTACCTGCGCGTGCGCCGGATCACCCGCGCGCGCGGCGGCGGGCTGGAATTCGACGGCCCCGGCGCGCTGGTCGATGCGGTGGTGGAAATGGCCCGGTTCGGCGCGGACGCGCTGTTCAGCGACATGGCGCGCGAGGGCAGGCTGACCCCCGGCCTGATGGAAGGGCTGGCGGCAACAATCGCCGGGTTCCATGCCGGCGCGCCGGTCGTGCACCAGGGCGGCGGCGCGGCCAACATTGCGGAGGTGCTCGACATCAACCGCGCCGGCCTGGCCACCAGCACCGTGTTCGCGCCGCCCGAGGCCGACGCGCTCGACAGCGCGTTTCGCGACACGCTTGAGCGGCACGCCGCCACGCTGGATGCGCGCGAGGCGCAGGGCTGGGTGCGGCGCTGCCACGGCGATCTGCACCTGCGCAACATCTGCATGTTCCAGGGCCGGCCCACGCTGTTTGACTGCATCGAATTCAGCGACCGGCTGGCAAATGTCGACGTGCTCTACGATCTCGCCTTCCTGCTGATGGACCTGTGGGCCCGCGGCCTGCACGATCTGGCCGCCCTGACCGCCAACCGCTGGTTCGACGCCATGGGCGAGGATGACGGCTTTGCGCTGCTGCCCTTCCTGATGGCGCTCAGGGCCGAGGTCCGCGCCCACGTGATCGCGACCCAGGCCGAACGCGGCGGCCCGAAGGCGGCCGATCATGCCGCCGATGCCCGGCGCTACTTCGATCTCGCCCGCGCCCTGCTGAGGCCGGCGCCGGTCCGCGCCATCGTCATCGGCGGGCGCAGCGGCACCGGCAAGACCACGGTGGCCGAGGCGCTGGCGGCCCATGTCGGCGCCCCGCCGGGCGCCCGGATCGTCGAAAGCGACCGCACCCGCAAGGCGCTCTTCGGCGTGTCCGGCGATACCCGGCTGCCGCCCGGTGCATATCGCGACGAGATCTCCGGAAAGGTCTACGCCGCCATGACCGAACGCGCGCGCGCAGTCCTGAAATCGGGCGCCAGCGTCGTCGCCGATGCGGTGTTCGACCGCGAAGAAAGACGCACCGCGATCGCCGCGGCGCTGGCCGGCACGAACGTGGCGCCCACCTGCATCTGGCTGGAGGCCGGGCCTGCGGCGCTGCGCGCGCGCGTGCGCGACCGGCGCGGCGGCCCGTCCGACGCCACGGTCGAGGTGCTCGAGCGCCAGCTCGCACGCGATCCGGGCCGCATCGCCTGGGCCCGGATCGATTCGTCGGGTCCGGTATCGGCGACGGTCGGCGAAATCCTGCGGCGCACGAACGCCGCCGCGCCGCCCTGACGCCGCATCCCCGACCCTTCTTCTGACCGCAAATATCCCGGGGGTGTGGGGGCAGGGCCCCCACCCGGCCCCGATCGCCGCGCGATCCGGCAGGTCAACCCGCCTCAGGACGGTCCGATCATGAAGCAGGTGACGTTGCGCGCCTGCAACCGGCGGCAGGCCAGATCGGCATGTTCCCGGCTCATGCCCATGAAATTGGCATCGAAACCGCGCGGCGACTGCACCACCTTGCGCAAGCTGCCGTCCAGCGTCGACATCTCTGCGAGCGCCGTGCGCAAAAGCACCTTCTCGGCCTGGTAGCGGTTGGAATAGCGGCCGACATTGATGCCCCAGTGCTGTCCGCCCGAGGTCGAGACGCGGGTGACGACCTCGCGGGCCGGCGCCTCGCGCCGCACCGCCTCGGCCGAGGCCAGCACGATATCGGCGGGCCGCGCCTCGGGGCGGGGGACGCTCTGCACCGGATCGCTCGCGGCCACCTGCGCGCCTTCGGGCACCGCCGGCCGGGCGGCCGCGATGGCCGCGTCGATTCCCGCCTGGATCCGGGCCTGATCCTCGCTGGCCGCGGCCGCGACGGCTTCGGCCACCCGCACCGGCACCGCCGGACGCGCCCTCGGCCGCAGGCTGTTGCGGACCGCGCCCGCATCGGCCACGGCGCTGGAACCGTCGCCACCGGCATAGACGGGCGGTACCGCGGGCTTGCGCAGCGGCGCCCGCGACGGCGCCCGGCGGAACCCCAGATCGAGAAGTTCGGCCACCTGGGCGTTGCGCGACGCGGTCGATGTGCCGCCGAACACGGTGGCGATCACCCGTTCCTCGCCGCGCTGCGCCGAGGCCACCAGATTGAACCCCGCTGCCCGCGTGTAGCCGGTCTTGATCCCGTCCGCGCCGCGATAGGCGTCCAGCAGGCGCCGGTTGGTGTTGCTGACCGTCTTGATCCCGGCATGGGTCGAACGCCGCGAGAACAGGTTGTAGTATTGCGGATAGTCATAAAGCAGATGACGCCCCAGGACGGTCATGTCCCGGGCCGAGGACAGATGCCCGCTCTCGGTCAGCCCGTTGGCGTTGCGGAAGGTCGTGCGCGTCATGCCCAGCGCCTTCGCGGTGGCGTTCATGCGCCGCGCGAAGGCGGCCTCGCTGCCGCTGATCGCCTCGCCGATCGCCGTTGCCGCGTCATTGGCCGATTTCACCGCCGCAGCCCGGATCAGATAGCGCAGCGCGATCCGCTGCCCCGATCTGAGGCCCAGCTTCGAAGGCGGCTCGGAGGCGGCGTGAGAGGAAACCCGGACCTCGGTATCCAGCGTGATCTCGCCGTTACGGATCGCCTCGAAGGCGATGTAAAGCGTCATCATCTTGGTCAGCGAGGCCGGATGCAGCCTGGCGTCGGCATTACGCGAATGCAGAACCTCGCCCGTGCGCGCATCCATGACCATGGCCGCATAGGGCGCCGCAGCCACCGCCAGCGGGCTCAGGACGCAGATCCAGATTGCGGTGAGGACAATCAGCCCGGAACGGGCCGCTGCGATGCGCGGAACCTGCACGATACTGCCTCTGTCTGCCTCTTGCCGCCGATTTTCCGGCTGGCGTATTGAACTGCTCGGGTCGACGCTAACACATGGATTCCAAAAATTAAACCCGAATAAGGCAGGCCGATACCGGAATTCCGCAAGCTCGCGTGTCAACATGTTGGTGGGCGGCTCTCGTCGCACCCAACACCGGCGATTGTGGCATCATTGTGGCACGCATCATTGTGGCACGCATCACCCGGGGCCGGCGCGCCCATGACGCCGACCGGGTCAGCCCGCCGCCCCGCCCCGCACCGGGCGCAGCACCAGTGTCTGCATGGCCACCGCCACCGGCCCGGCCCGGTCGCTCAGGACCGCGTGCGACATGCCGATGCCGCTTCCGTGCCAATGCGACACCGCCTGCGACGCCAGCCAGTCCGATTCGGGCTCGCGATGCACCTGAAGCGTCAGGTCGGTGTTCATGAACCCGATCTCGTCCAGTTCGGCATTGCGCGAGATGGCATTGCCGCAATCGGCCAGCGGGCACAGGCTCTGCACCGGCGAGGGCACCTCGCCCGCCAGAAGCGGCGGCGTGCGCATCCAGAGGGTCGTGGGCCCCGGATCGGAAGTCTCGCCGGGCGGCAGCGCCACCTCCACGAAATTGCCGAACATCGGCAGGGAATGATGGCCGGCGGTGATGGAAAACGCGCCGGGCCGCGCCCCGGCGAAATCCGGCGGCGATACCGGCACCGTGGGGATCGCGCCATAGGACTGCCGCGCCAGATGCATGCTGGTGGCAGTGGCGCACAGCGTTCC
>JAGRMG010000266.1 GCA_020441385.1 Paracoccaceae bacterium | reverse complement strand
GCTGCGCGGCTTCCACGACGTTCCGGCAGGGCAATGGAAACACGCCCGAACCCCGCGTCCCATCGGGGGCACTTTCACCACGGCTTGCCACCGGACCGGCAAGACCAGGGGGGCGGCTAGCGCGTGTCGCGTTCAACCGAATTCGCCCGCCGGGCCGAACGCTTGCGATTGCGCCGCCGGCCGCAACCTCGTCGCTGCCCTGCTCGCCTCACGATGACCGTCCGCGGGCCCTCGCACGCGCAGAGCAAAGCGCCTCGGGTTCGCTCAGACCGGCAGCAAGATGTTTGCCAGCGACGCTTTCGCGATGCGCTGCACGACGTCGTAGGTATGTGTAGCCGCCGCTTCGGAGTTGCTCAGCAACCCGACACAATGGTTGGGAAAGTCCCCCGACAGTGGCCGGATGGCGAATTCGGTGCCGTCCATCGCCACGGAATGGCGGGTCGGCATGGCCAGGATCGAATAGCCGAGACCGTGCGCCACCATCACCCGGACGACTTCGGGAGATGTGGTGCGATGCGAGATCAATGGGCTGATCTTCGCCTTTTCGAACAGCGACATGTAGTATTCCCGGCTTTTGGGAAGATCGAGAAAGACCATCGGATCCCGGGTCAGGTCGGCGAGATCAATCCGGTCCTGTCCCGCCAGGCGATGATCGGTGGGCAGAATGCAATATGGCGCCACTTCCCCCAGCGGTTCGAAAACCAGATCCCGACCGATGCTCATCTTGTAGGTGAAGGCGAGCTGAATCACGCCTTCGCGCACCGAATCCAGCAGATCGGCCTGATGGCCTTCGACGAACGAAATTCTCGATTCCGGGAATTCCCTCGAAAACGCAAGCGATACCGCGGGAATGATGACCGGCGCCAGCGTCACGAAGCACCCGGCATGGACCACCCGCGAAACCGTCTTGCCAAGACCCTGGGCTTCGCTTTCCAGCAATTCCGCATTCTCGAAAAACGCCTTGGCCGCGGCAAAGAACGCCTTGCCGTCCTCGGTCATCAGCAACCCATGCGAATGATGCCGAACGAACAGCTGGATGTTGTACTGTTCTTCCAGCTGGCTGAGAGCGGCCGAGATCGAGGGCGCGGAAATGTTGACGTCGAATGCCGCCTGATTGACGCTGCCGGCGCGCGCGGCGGCAAGAAAATAGCGTATCTGACGCAGCGTAAAGCGCGGATCCATTTTCGAGGGTTCCTCCTTTGCAAGTTCAGGCTAGCCGATCGGTGTCAGCCGCAAAAGTGCTTACGGTTGGGGCGGCATAACTTGTCGCAACCCGGTAGGAGAAGGCCGGGGACGGGTTTCGGCGCATGTCGCGTTCAGGCGAATTCACCCCGTCGGGCCGAACGCGTCGTTCCATGAAGACGCTGCCCCGGCCCGGCGGGTGAATATCGCAATCCGAATGACCACGAAATGCGCTGACCGCCAGAACGGCATCGTCCGGGCGGAAAAGCAGGGCTTCGGTGGGATCGCAATTCGGGCCGTGGGCAACTTGCATCGGCGTCACCGGGTTTCTTTCCTCCGCCGCAACGACAGTGACCCGGTTTCGCCAGACGGTGCGGGAAGGGGCCGGAACCGGCCCCTTCCATCGTTGTGATCGCTCAATTCGTCAGCCATGCCTGGAACTTCGCATCCAGATCGTCGCGATGGTCGGCCCACCAGCTGTAGTTGTTGACGAAGGTGTGTTCGGCATTGGCCGGATTGGTCGGCATGTGCGGCTTCATGTCGACGCCAAGTTCGGCGTGCTTGCCGACCAGCGCGATCGAAGACGACCGTGCCGGGCCGTAGGAGATGTACTTGGCCTGATCGGCAAGGCGCTGCGAGTCGGTGGCGAAGACGAGATAGTCCATCACCGCCTTGTGCCGGTCTTCGGGCAGACCCGTCGGAACCACCCAGCCGTCGAGGTCGAACATCTGCCAGTCCCAGGCCATGCCGATTGGCTGGTTCTGCTCGACGATCGCCGAGAACAGCCGGCCGTTATAGGACGAACCCATGAAGACCTCGCCATCGGCAAGCAACTGGATCGACTCGGCGCCCGACGACCACCAGATCGTCTTGTCCTTGATGGTGTCGAGTTTGGCGAAGGCGCGTTGCTGTCCCTCCTCGGTGGCGAGTTCCTCGTAGACGTCCTCATAAGGTACGCCGTCACACAGAAGCGCCCATTCCATGTTGGCGATGGGGCGCTTGTTGAGACCGCGCCGGCCGGGGTAGGTTTCGAGATCGAACAGATCGCATGCGCCGCTTGGCGGCTCCGTTCCTTCCGGCAACTGGTCGGTCCGATATCCGATCGTGGTCGAAAAGACGATCTGCGGAATGAAACAGTCGGCCACGATGGTCGCGCCGAAATCCTGTGACGCCGGCGTCCCGTCCGAACCCTGTGCCAGGCTGCTGTCATGGTCGATAACCTCGGCAAGCCCCTCGTCGCAAAGCCGGATGGCATCGGAGGCTTCCACATCGACCAGATCCCAGGTGACGTTGCCGGCCTCGTTCATCGCGCGCAGCTTGGCCACCGCCTCGGGCGAGCTTTCGTCGTTGATGATCTGAATGTCGGGATTTGCCGCCATGTAGGGTTCGTTGTAGGCCATTTGTTGCGAGTGCGAATAGGCGCCCCCCCAAGAGACGATTGTCAGGTCTCTGGCGGTTGCGGTTCCGGCGATCAGCGCGAGAACTCCGACCGTCATCATTGTCGTTTTCATTTGTGTTCCTTCCTCCTCGTGAAATCCCGGATCATCGGTTGACGGCTCCCTGCTCCGGGCAGCGCGGGAAACCCGATATCGACCCGCCTGCCGGCGGGGACCATGGGCGGCAATGCTCCGGCGGAAGCCATGCCGACTTCGTTCCGGCGGCGTCCGGCCGTGGCGCATTCTGGTCCCTGACCGAGACGCCTTCCGCTACGGTACCCCGGACCATGCCAAGCCGGGTATTAGCTTTTTCCTTGCGTGGATTTCCGCGTTTCCGATGAGCGGAAAGGCCCGCGTTATCGTAGATTTTCTAAACTGAACAAAAGCCGAATCGTACGCAGGCCGTGATACGCTTTCGCCTGCCGCCCACCGATCGGAATGACGCGCTGGCGGAACGGATCACCGTCGAACTGCCGCCGGTCCGCCGGTCTCGTCTCAGCTGGAACTGGAGGCCCGCTTTCATGTCTGGATTGTCGCTGAGAAAGGCCGTGGCCTTCCTGTTGTTCACGACGGTGCTGATCGCGGTCTCCTACTGGATCTGCGCAGCGGTTTTCGGCGATGGGAACACGGTTGGGGCATCGGTTTCCGCGCTGTTTCAAAGGGCGGCGACCCTCGCGGAATCCATCTACCTGTCGATCGTGGCTTTTCACTGACCGCGCGGACGCCGGCCCCGATCCGGCCGCGCCGGGGGCGCGGTTGTCTCCGCGGTCGACACAGGAATGCACCGCGCCGCCCGTTTTCAGGTTTCGCGGACTGGCAGCGCGGCGAAGGCGATCGCGAAGACGCGTCAATCGTCGGCAAGCCAGCCCGCATCCTCATTGATCACGATCAGGGTCGGTCCCGTGCCGATCAGCGCCTGGCGGACCGTTTCGGCGAACTCGGCCCTGCCTGAAGGTGCCGCGCTCTGGCAACCGAATGCCTTTGCCAGGCCGGAGAAATCCGGGGCCAGCGGGCTGACCGCCATACGCGGGATGTCGTTATCGTCCATGCCGTCGCGGATCATCGCCAGACAATCGTTGTTCCAGATGATGACGGGGATCGACAGTTGCAGTTCGATGGCGGTCATCAGCTCCTGCACCGTGTACATGAAGCCGCCGTCGCCGACGACGGCCACGACCGGCACGTCGGGTTCGGCCAGTTTCGCGCCGATGGCGCCCGGCAGCGCGCAGCCCAGCGTCCCGAAGCCGGCCGGGTAGAACCAGCGTCGCGGCAGATCCACCGGCATCAGCGCCGAGCCCGAATAGACGATCTGCGTGATATCGCCCATGATCACGGCTTGGGGCGGAAGCGTCGCGCGCAGCGTGTCCCACACGGCCTTGTGCTGGCGTTCGACCGAATTCAGCCCGGCCAGGACCGCTTTGCGCACAGCCGACGCCTTGTCGTGGCCCCCCCTGGAACAGGGCGTCCCGGTCATTTTTCGTACCGCCGCCAGAATGGCCCCGGCGCTGGCCCCGGCATCGCCCTGAATGGCGATACCGGCGGGATAAGCGTCGTTGAATTTGGACGGGTCGATATCGGCGCGGATCAGTGTGCCGTTGATCGGCAGGTATTCGACGAAACTGTCCGTGGCGGACAATTCGGTGCCGAGGGCGACGATGACATCGGCCTGGCCCAGATGGTCGCGCACTTCGCGGCGGATCAACCCGCCGCCAAGGCTCAGCGGATGCGTGTCGGGAACCACGCCCTTGCCGGCGTTGCTGGCGATCACGGTGCTGTCCAGCCATTCGGCCAGCTCGGTTACTACGGACCCGGCCCGCACCGCCCCGCCGCCGACGACGACCACCGGATTTTCGGCATTGGCCAGCAGATCCGCCGCCCGCATCACGGGATCATCGGCAGGCAGTGGCCGCTCGGGCACGACGCGCGCGGTCCAGTCGTCGTCCACCGGCTGCGCGAGCACGTCCAGCGGGATCGAAATATGCACCGGCCGCGGCCGCCCCGAGGCGAACAGGGTAAAGGCCTGTCCGATCAGTTCGGGGATCTCGCGGGGGGATTGAACGGTCTTGCTGAGCGCCGTTATGGGTTCGGTGATGCCCTGCTGATTGGCGGTTTCATGCAGGCAGCCCCACCCCTTGCCCAGCGTATGCGAGGCATTGGTGCTGGAAATCACCAGCATCGGGATCGAATCCGCATAGGCCTGCCCCATCGCGGTGCTGACATTGGTCACGCCGGGGCCGGAAATCACCGTGCAGACGCCCGGCCGCCCGGTGGAGCGGGCATAGCCGTCGGCCATGAAGCCGGCGCCCTGTTCGTTGCGGGTCAGAATGTGGCGGACCCCGCTGTTTGCCAGACCGCGATACAGTTCCAGCGTATGAAATCCGGGAATGCCAAAGACGGTATCGACGCCATACCGCTTCAATAGCCTGACAACCGCCTCGCCACAGGTCGGGGGCCGGCTCATGGGGTTCGTGTTCAACCGTTCCTGCACAGAAATGCTCCGTCAATATGCCGTATCGCTGCCGTTGTTCTCGAATACCGGCCTTGCTTTCGTGCGCCGATCTTGCGCACCTACCGGGCGTCCGTCGAGGTTCGAAAATTTGCCAACTGTTTAGCGCAGCTTTCCTTCGGCGGTATCGCCGCGATGTATCAGGCCGGCCCGGCCCTGTATTCGGCGGGCATTGGCGAACCGGTCCTGTCCAGGGGCCCGGATCGTGCTCCGGCATGACCGCTGCGACCTCGGCACCACGCCTGAAAGGTCAATCGTTCGACGCGCCCGGCGGCCGGATGCGCCATCATCGGGGCGACCAGCGCCTTGCCCTGACCCGGGTCTGATCCCGCCGGTGGTACCGAGACCCCGGACCGTGTCGTCGGCCCCGGGCGGCCTTGTGCGAATGTCCGGCGACTGTGGTCAAGATGCGCCGGATGTCATCGAAGCGCCCCCGCAGTGCTTGGGATG
Organism: Paracoccaceae bacterium; assembly: GCA_020441385.1. Lineage (GTDB taxonomy): Bacteria > Pseudomonadota > Alphaproteobacteria > Rhodobacterales > Rhodobacteraceae > JAGRMG01. The sequence goes on along the minus strand of JAGRMG010000266.1, from coordinate 9,801 downwards.
CTTGGTCTTTCGGATCGCCGTGCATACATTCGGTCGCGGAAATGACAACGGATGACCACATTGCCTGCAGCACACCCGCCGCCTCGCGCGGCCAAGCGCGCGATTTCAAGCTCGGGTCCGATATCCGCGACGCGCATTTGCGAAGCCGGCTCTTGAGCGTTCCTCGCTTGCAAGAAGCCCGGCCACGAGGAAAGGTAGCCAAGTCATGACAAAGCGGATCGTCGCAATCGGCACCGGACCCGATGGTTCCCGTCGGCCGGATGCCAGACACGCAACCCCAAGGACGTTTACGACGTGACAAGCTACACCCACCAGTCGATCGCCCGGGCGATCCAAGACCACGGCATCGACACCCTGTTCGGCCTCATGGGCGATGCCAACCTGTTCATGGTCGACCACTATGTGCGCGCCTGCGGCGGCACTTTCGTGCCCGTTGCCTTCGAAGGCAGCGCGGTGCTGATGGCGCTGGCCTTCTCGCATGTCTCGGGCAAGATCGGCGTGGCGACGGTGACGCACGGCCCGGCGCTGACCAACTGCGTGACCGCGCTGACCGAAGGGGCCAAGGGACATGTGCCGATGGTGCTGCTGGCCGGGGACACGCCGGTTATCAACCCGCAGAACCTTCAGAACATCGACCAGAGGGAACTGGTCAAGGTCACGGGCGCGGGGTTCGAACAGATCCGCGCGCCCCGGACCGCCGCCCATGACATCGCCCATGCCTTCTATCGGGCGCGCATCGAAAGCCGCCCCGTCGTGGTCAACATGCCCGCCGATTTCATGTGGCAGGAGGTGACGCACGAACCGACCGTGTTCAGGGCCTTCACCGCGCCGGCCCACGTTCCCGAGGGCGAGGATCTCGACGCGGCGATCGGCATGATCGCCTCGGCGCGCCGCCCGATCGTCCTGGCCGGTGCCGGTGCCGCCCGGGCGCGCGACCGGCTGATCCGGCTCGCCGACCGGCTCGAGGCGCCGCTGGCCACGACGCTCAAGGCCAAGGGGCTGTTCAACGGCCACCCCTACAACATGGATATTTTCGGCACGCTCAGCACGCCCGCCACCTACGAGGCCATCGCCACCAGCGACTGCATCGTCTGTTTCGGCGCCAGCCTGCACCATTTCACCACCGACAAGGGCGCGCTGATGAAGGGCAAGCGCGTCATCCAGATCAACAATACCGTGACCGAGGTCAGCCGGAATTTTCACCCCGACGCGGCGCTGGTGGCCGATGCCGGCCTGAGCGCCGACAACATCGTCCACTGGCTGGACGAAGCCGAGATTCCGCCCACCGGCTTTACCCGCGATCTGGACATGGAACGGCTGACGGCCCACCCGCCGGGCGTGGCCGGCAGGGCCGGCCCGGGCCATGTCGACTACGTCTGGGCGCTGGACCGGCTGGAAGAGGCGCTGCCCGCGAACCGCATCCTGACCACCGATGGCGGCCGCTTCATGACCGAGGTGTGGTGCCGCATCTCGGCGCCCGATCCGCGAAGCTTCATCGTGACGGCGAATTTCGGTTCCATCGGGCTGGGCCTGCAAGAGGCGATCGGCGCCGGGCTTGCCGCGCCCGACCGGCCTGTCGTGCTGTTCACCGGCGATGGCGGCTTCATGATGGGCGGCGTCAACGAATTCAACACCGCGGTGCGTCTGAAACAGGATCTGATCGTGATCGTATGCAACGACAGCGCCTATGGCGCCGAACACATCCAGTTCCTCGATCGCAAGATGGACCCGGGCCTGGCGCAGTTCGAATGGCCCAGCTTTGCCGACGTGGCCACGGCGCTTGGCGGAACGGGCATCCAGGTGCAATCGAACGATGACCTTGCCCGCGCCATCGCCGCCATCCAGACCCGCGACCGCCCCCTGCTGATCGAACTGCGGCTCGATCCCGAGGACGTGCCGCGCATGCGGCTTTGAGGGCGCAAACGACGACCGCGGCAGATGCCGTCACCGGCGAGCGCATGACCACGGACTTGCCCGAGTGCCGGGCGCAAACCTCTGTTGCGCCCGGATTTCGATGGGTCCGCTCACGATTGCCCGGGATCAGGTATCGTTGACATAGTATTTCGACATCGTGCCGGCCGCTTCGTTCAGTTGGTCGAACAGCGCCAGCGAACCCACCAGTTCCTTCTTGACGTCATCCCATTCGGGCCGCTGCGCACCGGCCTTCTCGACCCATTGCGCCATCTCCTCCTCGTTGGGCGAATAGAACTGCACGCCGGCGCCGGCCATTTCGTTCATCGCGTATTCACGAGATGCCGGAACCTGCGACAGGTTCTGAAGGAAGGTGATGTGAGAGCCCCATTCGACGGCCTCCTTCGTGTCGCTGTCAAGCGCATCGAACCATTCCTGGTTGCAGGAATACACCCCGCCGTCGGGAACCGTGCGCGCGAACGTGACGAATCCCACGATATCCTTGAAGCCGAACAGGTTGAGCCCCATGACGTTGGGGTCGAGCGCATCCGCCACACCCTGACGCAGCGCCGAGGGGGTTTCGCCCCAGGCGATCGGCGTGGGGTTGGCGCCCAGCATCGCGTAGAGCTGTGCGAGAATCTTCGACCCCGGCACACGGAACTTGACCCCCCGGATGTCTTCGGGTGTGCGAACCGGTTGATCGCGCAGCCCGCGGCGCAGGGAAATCGTGCGCGGATCGACCGGCTGATACAGCAGAACCTTGAAGCCGTTCTGCGCCACCTTGGCGTCGACCTCCTTTTTCCAGACGTCCGAGGTGACGAGGTTCACGAACTGCTGGTTGTCGCCGCACCAGTAGGGGATGTTGATCAGATCGACCGTGGGCGCGAAGGGGGCGAAATTCGCCATCGAATGCTGCCCGGCCTGGATGGTTCCGTTCTGCACCTTTCCGGCCAGTTCCGTGCCCGCACCCAGCGCCCCGTCCGGGACCAGCCGCACATAGACCTGGCCGCGCGTCGCGTTCTGGATGTTCTCCTTGAGCTGGAGTTGCATCACCGGGAACGTGCGGGTCGTGCCGAGCCGGTAGGCCGTGGCGATGGTCATGACGTATTTCGCGGCGGCCTCGCGCTCGGATTCCTCGGCGCGGGTCTGCGCCTCTGCCGGCGCGACGCCCAGGATGCCTGCCCCGGCGGCAACCGCGGCAACGGTGAACCCCGCGGTTCCGGCGAGTTTCAGGAAATCGCGCCGCTGGCGCGACGACGGCAGACCGCCTTTGGGTTCGATTTCATGGGTCATGGATACCTCCCTAGGTTGAAATGGGCGGCGCGGATTGCGCCGCCCGCAAGTCGCGCGTCAGGTCCGAGGACGCGCGTTCCGGATCCGCTCTTCACAGAACAGAAAGATCACTCCCGTGATGGTGGCCGCGTGCAGGACGAGAAATTCCCACAGGGGCGGCAGCAAAGTCACCGAAAGGTTCATGACGCTGGCAAGCTTGGACAGCACGATGTTGCCGGCAAAGAGCGCGAACAGCAGCAGCGACAGGATTGCCGCGAGGCGGCGAACACGAAGGACATTCGAAGCGGACATCTCTCATTCCTCCGCTGGTGGATGGCCGGCGCCCGACAGGCGTTCGATCAGATGCAGCATGGCCGTGCAGTCCGCGTTCTCCAGCCCCATGCCCGGCGCCAGCCCGAACAGCTCGCGCGCCGGCGCGCCGAGGAACAGCGGCACCGCCATGTCCCGGCCAAGCGAAAGACCGAGCGAGATGTCCTTCTCGCCCAGATGCAGGGGGAAATCCGGGGTGATGTCACCGGCCAGAACCTTGCGCGGAAAGTTGACATTGATCTGGCCGCGCCCCGCGACCGTGTTCTGCAAGACCTCGACGGCCTTGGCGGTATCGATGCCGGCCTTGCGGGTCAGCGCCAGCGTTTCCGCGGTCAGCACCATGGACACCATCGACATGTAGTTGTTCGCCACCTTCATGCGGATGCCGCTGCCTTGCGGTCCCATGTGGATGGCCTTGTCGGAAAACGCGGCGAAGACGGGGCGTGCATCCTCGAAATCGTCAACCGCGCCACCGGCCATGACCAGCAAGGTCCCCTGACGGGCATCGTGGGGCGTGCGCCCGACCGGGGCGTCGAGCATGCGAATCCCCGCCTCGGCCAGCCGGCCGGCAATGTCGAGGCTGGTCTTCGGCAGGATCGTGCTCATCTCAAGCACCAGGCAATCGCGGGCCAGGTTGGCAAGCAGACCGCCCGGGCCCAGAACGGCATCGCGAACGTGTTCATCGCGCGGCAGGATGGTGATGGCCATGTCCGCGCCCTCGCAGGCTTCGGCGATGCTTGCGCAACTTGTCCCGCCGGCTTTGGCCAGGGCCGCGCCCTTGCCCGGGTCGATATCATGGCCGCGCAGGTCGAAACCGGCCTGCGCCAGATGCGCGGCCATCGGGCCGCCCATGGTGCCAAGGCCGATGAAGGCGATGCGCCGGCTCATGGCGCGGCCCGCCCGCGGAACTGGATGAACTCCGTCGCCGCGCCCTCGGGCTCGAGCAGATAGAACGCCCGGACCTGCCCCGAGCGCATGTCCTGGGGCGGCGAGATGGCGGCGAAACCCGCCGCCTGACAGCGGGCATATACCGCATCGACGTCATCCACCTCCAGCGCCAGATGCGTATAGCCGAAATCGCATTGCCGGCGGCTGTCCGTGCGGCCCTGCGGGCGATGATACTTGAACAGTTCGACCCGGTGCGACCCCAGCCGCAACAGCGCCCAGCGGATCAGCGCATCGTCAAGGCCGACCACCCGGCTCAGCCCCTCCTCTTCGCGGTTGTCCATCTCGCCTTCGACCGCAAAGCCGAGGAAATCGACGTAGAAGGTGCGCGCCCGGTCGAAATCGGTCACGCAGATGGCGGTGTGGTGAACGCCCTGGATGTTCTCTGAAATGCTCATCAAATCCTCTCTCACGCCGCGCGGCCGCGCCCGATCATGAGGCGCAGCGCCCGCTCCACGTCGCCGGGGCGGGCAAAGGCGGCCTGTTCCAGCACCTTGGACACCACCGCCGACGACTCGGTTCCGGTGACATGCACGATCTCGTGATCCAGCCAGTCGAAAAGGCGGGTCTGTGCCTCGGTTGCGATGCGTGCGCCGATCGACGTGCCGCGCGTCGTGCGCTCGGCGATCATCAGCGCGTTGGTGCGCCGGACGCTGGTTTCGATCGCCTGCCAGTCCAGGCCCAGCGGATCGAGCGTCCGCAGGTCGATGACCTCGGCGTCAAGCCCGCTTTCGTCGGCCACGTCGCAGCAGGTGTCGACCATGGGGCCATAGCTGAGGATCGTCGCGGCCGTGCCCGGCCGGGCGATGCGCGCCTTGCCGAACGGCACGACATAGTCGCGGTCATGCTTGGGAACCGGGCCGCGCTTGGCAAAAAGCTCGTTGTATTCGAGGACCAGAACCGGGTCGTCGCAGGCCACGGCCGCATTCAGCAGACCGATATAGTCGTGCGGCGTGGTTGCCGCGACGATGCGCCAGCCGGGATAGAGCGCGAACAGCCCCGCCGCGTCCATCGAGTGCTGCGAGCCATAGCCGGTGCCCTGCGACACCCGCGAGCGCACGACCACCGGAACCGGGAAATCGCCGCCGAACATGTGCCGGACCTTGCCGATCTGGTTGAACAGCTGGTCGGCCGCCACCAGCGCGAAATCGGGATACATGATCTCGATCACCGGCCGCAGACCGTTGAGGGCGGTACCCAGCGCCAGACCGCTGAAACCGTTCTCGGCGATCGGGGTGCCGATCAGCCGGTCGGGAAAGCGCTCGCCGATCCCGCGGGTCGCGCCGGCGGTGCCGCCGCGCAGGCGATGCACGTCCTCGCCAAAGATCACGAGGCCGTCGTAACGCTCCATGTTGCGCAGCATCGCCTGCGAAATCACGTCGAGGAATTTGGCCTCCACGCGGTCGGCCTCGGGCACGTCTTCCGCCTCGAGCTGCCGGCGGTCGGCCAGTTCGGACAGATCGCCGCGAATCCCGTGCTCGACCGTGGCGGGGTCGGGCCACAGGCTTGGCTGGATCCGCCGCGTTTCGGTGTCGTCGAAGTTCTCGATCAGCCGCGAGAGCGCCCGATCCACCGCATCGGCGGCACGCACGCGCAGGGCTTCGATGGCCTCGGCATCCAGAATGCCGAGCCGCCGAAGCTGATCGGGAAAACACCGCACCGGATCGCGCTCGAGCCAGGCCTCCTCTTCCTCCTTGTCGCGATAGCCGAAGGCGCTGCCGCGCAACGGGCCGGACTGGTGAAGATGGCGATAGGTCTGCGCCTCGATCAGAACCGGGCCGCCGCGTTCGGCGATGATCTCCCCGGCGGTCTGCATGGCCCTGCGCGCGGCGATGACATCCATGCCGTCAAAGCGGATCGAGGGAATGCCCAGCCCCTGCCCGCGCACCGCCAGCCGGGTTTCGCGGGTCTGCTCGCTCAGATGCGTCGAGACCGCGTAGAGGTTGTTCTCGACGAAAAACACGGTCGGGGTGCTGTAGAGCGCCGCCAGGTTCATGGCTTCGTAGGTGGCGCCGTTCTGCATCGCGCCATCGCCGAAGAAGGCGACGGAAATCGCGTCGCGCCCCGCCATCTTGTCGGCGAACGCGTAACCTACCGCATGGGGCGGATTGCCCCCGACGATGGCGTTGGAGCCGAGAACGCCGGCTTCGGCCCAGCGCAGGTGCATCGAACCGCCGCGGCCGCCGCAGAACCCCGGCGTCAGGCCCAGGATCTCGGCGTAGGTGCCGAACACCACATCGTCGAGCCCCTGGGGAAAGGGCCGTGCCAGCGGCTCGTACCCCTCAACGGTGGCATGGTTCAGCGTCTTGGCAAGAAACTGGTGGTGCATCCGGTGGGTGCCGTTGATCTTGTCCTGCGAACGCAGCGCCGACATGGCGCCGACGGCGGCCCCTTCCTGGCCGATGCTGGCATGGGCCGGCCCGTGCAGGATGCCGTCGGCCGCGAGTTCCAGCAGCCGCTCCTCGAAGCTGCGGATGAGAAACAGCTGTTCGAGCATGACGACCAGTTCCTGCGGCGCGACCTTGCGCGCGTCGTCGTCATCGACCGACAGTTCCCAGCAGGGGGTATCAATCGTCAGCCTCGCGAGGCCGGGGGGCGTGTCGGAGCGGGCTTTCTCTGCAACCGGGCTCTGGGTCATCTTGCGGTAAATCCTCCATCGAGAAACAGGGTCTGGCCGGTCATGAAACCCGAGGCGCGGGACGCCAGGTACACGATGATCCCGTGAATGTCGGCCAACTCGCCGTTGCGGCCGACACATGTGCGCGCCGCCATCGCGCCGACCGACGCCGGATCGGCGAACACCGCTTGCGTCAGTTCGGTCGGAAACAGGCCGGGCGCGATGGCGTTGCAGGTGATGCCGGCCGCCGACCATGCCTCGGCCATGGCCCTGGTCAGCTGAACGATGCCGCCCTTGGCCGCGCCGTAGGCGGCACTGTCGGCGAAGGCGCGCACCGATTGCAGCGACCCGATGTTGACGATCCGCCCAGACCCGCGCCGCGCCATTTCCGGCGCGACGGCCTGGGCCAGAAAGAACGGCACCGTCAGATTCAGGCCGATGGAACGATCCCAGTCGGCGCGCGTCACCTCGCTGGCGGGGGCGCGCAGGTTGATCCCGGCGGCGTTGACAAGAATGTCGGGCTCAAGATCTCGGGCCACGAGCGTTTCGTGCAATCGGGCAACGGCACCGGATGCGCCAAGATCGCCGGTCAACGCCTCGGCGCTTCCGCCGGCGGCGGTGATGCGGCGGGCCACCTCGTCGAGCCGGTCGGCGCGCCGGGCGAGCAGCGTCACATGCGCGCCCGCGCCCGCCAGCGCAAAGGCACATTCGGCCCCCAGCCCCGAACTTGCGCCGGTCACCAGCGCATGGCGGCCGGCAAGCGAGAACAGATCGGTCAGAAAACGCATCATATCCACCACAGAGAAAGTGCCGGAACGAAAGCGATCAGCAGCACGACGATCAGGATCGCGATCACATAGGGCAGCGCGCGGGCGGCCACCGACAGGATCGGATCGCCCGTGACCGACGAGATCACGAACAGGTTGAGCCCCAGCGGCGGGGTAATGAACCCGACACCCAGCGCGGTGATCATGAAGATGCAGAACTGGATGTCGTTCATCCCGATTTCCTGCGCCAGCGGAAACATGATCGGCGCGAGGATGACGATGTTGGGCGTCGCCTCCATCACGGCGCCGGCGACGATGAAGACCGCGAGCATGAGCAGGATGATGTAGGTCGGATCGTCGGTGAGCGAGCGGATCAGCCCGGCAAACCCCTGGGGCACATGAACCAGTGTCAGGGCCTGTGCCAAAGGTAGCGCGACCGCGATGATCGGCACGATGATGCCGTTGACCTTGGCGGAACTCCACAGCATCTCGGGTATGTCGGCAAAGCGCAGCGTTCTCTGGGCAAATCCGACGATCAGCGTCACCAGAACCGCCACCGCGGCCGCTTCGGTGGGCGTGAAGATGCCCGAATAGATCCCGCCCAGAATGATGAACGGTATCGCCAGGGCGAACTTGCCCTCCCAGACTGCCAGGCGCCACCTGCGGAAGGAAAACGGCGCGCCGCTGTCCTCGTAGCCATGGATTCGGTTCAGCGCGACATTGGTGATCATGATCGCGATCAGCACCAGGATTCCCGGAACGATCGCCGCCAGGAACAGGCTTGCCGCCGAGATGCCCAGGATCATGCCGATGATGATGTAGGCGATGGATGGCGGAATCAGGATACCCGTGCAGGCGCCCGAGGCGACGAGTGCCGAGGCATAGGCGCGCGGATAGCCCTTTTCGACCAGCCTCGAATAGGTCATGCGCCCCACGGCGGCGCATCCCGCGGCATCCGAACCCGAGATGCTCGAGAAGAAGCCGCACCCCAGGACGGTCGATGTGCCCATGCCCGAACGCAGCGATCCCATGGTCGCCTCGGCGACATCCAGAAGCTGCTTGGAAAGCCCGGTCCGCACCAGGGCGTCCCCGGTCAGCAGGTAAAGCGGGATCGCGATCAGCGCGTAGTGGTCGACGCCGCTGAAAAGACTCTCGCCCAGCAGCGACAAGGGCAGCACGTCGGTCAGCCACAGCATCACCAGGGCGCTGATGCCCAGCGAGACCCAGACCGGGACGGCAAGCAGGAACAGCGCGGCGAGCAGCAGAAGCGACAGGGTCACGTCCGGGCCGATCTCGAGCGCGGTCTCCATGGGTTGATAGAGCATCGTGGCCAGCCTTTCGGATCAGTCGAACAGTCGTTCGCCTTCGGACGGCCGGCGCCCGTGGCGCAGGTCGCCCAGGTCTTCGTAGAGTGCCGCGCCCGCGCGCAGCACGACGAGAGTGAACCCCAAGGGCACCGCCACGAGGAACCAGGCGCGCGACAACCGCAGCCCCTCGGTGACTGACCCGAAGCGCAGCGATGTCAGGATCGGGTCGATCGACAAATAGACGGCGAAACAGGCAAAGAAGATGACGGCCGCGTTTCCGAAGGTGGAAAGGAAGGCTGCCGGCCGCGCGGGCAGGTGGTCATAGACCACGTTGAACCGGATATGAGCGCGGTTCTTGACCCCTACGGCGGCACTGATCCAGACCAGATAGATGAACGCATAGCGCGCCGCCTCCTCGCCCCAGAGCGAGGAATAGTCGAACACGAAACGGCGGATGACCTCGATGACGATGACCAGGGTGATGAAGGCGTAAAGCCAGAGCATGAGCCAGCGTTCGCCATCCGCATTGACCCGCCGCAGCAGGCGCATGAACGGCCCCTGGGCGGCTGGCGCAGATTGCGGAACCTCGGAACGACGCATGGCAATCCTCCCTTGCTGCGCACCTCTTCGGCACGATCGGTTCTACCACATT
>JAGRMG010000265.1 GCA_020441385.1 Paracoccaceae bacterium | reverse complement strand
TCGCAATTCGTGACATCGAGATCCGGGCCTGCCCGGTTCAGGGCAGCGCCCAGACGGTCATGACCTCCTCGATGCCGCGTATCCGCTGATCGGGCAGCGGCGTGAAGCCGGTCAGCCCGCCGGCCTGCGGACCCGATTCCGCGATCACCTGCGCGCGCAGCGCATCGCTCATGACAAGGCGCACGCGATGATCGCGGGTCAGCCTCTCAAGCCGGCTCGAAATGTTCACCGTCGTGCCGATCACCGCGAATTCGAGCCGGTTGGCGCCGATATCGCCCAGAACCGCCGGACCGAAATGGATGCCGACCCCGATCTCGATTCCGGGCTGGCCGGACTGGCGGCGTTCGCGGTTCCAGTCCTCCATTTCGCGGATCATGCTCCGGGCGCAGTCCAGCGCGTCGGTCGCGTCGTGTTCGCCCGCGACCGGCGTGCCGAAGGTCGCCATGAGGCCATCGCCGAGATACTTGTCCAGCGTCCCGTCGTGGCGGAAGACGGCCGCTTCCATCCGGCTGTGGAACTCGCGCAGCACGGCGATCACGTCGTTGGGGTCGCAATCGGCAGCATAGCGGGTAAAGCCCACGATATCCACGAACAGGACCGCGATATCGTGGCTTCGGGTCTGTTTCAGCGGTTCGTCGTTCTGCGACAGTTCCTCGACCACGTTGGGCGAGAAATAGCGCGACAGGTTGGCGCGTTCGCGTTCGAGCCCGGCATTGTTCAGCAGCAGCCGGTTGAAGCGGCGCACCGAGAAGCCCAGCGTGACCGCCACCAGCACGAACACCACGATCTCCTGTATGCGCAGCTCGATCCGCAAGCTGTTCGGATCCAGCGCGGCTGTCAGGCCGGGATGGCCGGCGAAGGCAGCCGCTGCGGCATCGCTGAGGCCCGGCACGGGATCGGAGTACCACCAGACCGCCGCCAGCGCCACCGCCCACATGCCCGCTGTCCACACCCCCATCACGATCACCGTGCGCCAGGAAAAGGCCAGCGTGCCGGCGGCCAGGATAACGAAGAAATACAGGAAATAATCCAGCCGGTACTGCATGGCCAACGGCATGTCGCTGTTGGCGAACGGATTGGGAACGACCATCCCGACCGTCATGATCAGCAGGTCGAGAAATATCAGCGCCAGTTCCGCGCGCGATCTTTCGACCTGTCCGACACGACGCATCAGCCAGCCATTGAAGGCGATCAGTGCCAGAATGCCATGGTAGTACAGCACATCCCAATGCGGGTTGAGATAGACCAGAAGGACCGCGATCAGCGCCATCGCGATCCAGCGGGCCTTGACCGCCAGTTCCTGCCCCTCGCGCTTGTGCCGCTCGAGCGCCGCCTCGGTATAGCGGTCGCGCGGATTCGCGGGTGAACCCGGCCAGAGCCGGAACCCGCGAGAGGGCGAGGCGGTCGCCGCTTCAGTCATATTCACGATCCCTTATATGGCAGGAAACAGATAACCCCGCCGGAGCCGGACCGCACCCCCGGCAGGCGGGCAACTATGTCGCAGCCCGGGGCGGAAAAAAAGCCCCGCCGGATCGGCGGGGCCAGGTGTGGTACCTCGTGACAGGCCACAGGTACCGGCGGTGTCTTGTTGTCTAAGGTGGGGTCTTGAGGGTCTTTCGGGTAAGCTTCAGGCCTGCATTTCCGACCGTATCTGCTGGCGCAGCACGTCGATGGGCACGGTCTTGCCGTCGCGGCGGAAACACCAGTAGGTCCAGCCGTTGCAACTGGGCGCGCCTTCCAGATGCGCGCCGACCTGGTGGATCGAGCCGTTGAAGCCATCGGCCGCCAGGCTGCCGTCGGCGCGCACCTTTGCTGCCCTGCCGCTGACCGATGTCAGCACCTCGCCCGGCCGCAGCATGCCGCGTTCGACCAGCTGGCCGAAGGGCACGCGCGGTTCGGCGCGCTTGCTGGCGCTGACCTGCAACGCCTCGCGGTCGAACCGGCGCACCCGGGCGATGCGTTTGGCGGCAACTTCGCGATAGCGGGGTTCGCGTTCGATGCCGACGAAGTCGCGGCCCAGCATCCTGGCCACCGCTCCGGTGGTGCCGGTGCCGAAGAACGGGTCGAGCACCACGTCGCCGGGATTGGTCGACCCCACGAGGATGCGGTGCAGCAGGCTTTCGGGTTTCTGCGTCGGATGCGCCTTGTCGCCGGCCTCGTCCTTCAGCCGCTCGTGGCCGGTGCAGATCGGCAGCACCCAGTCGCTGCGCATCTGGATGCCTTCGTTCAGCGCCTTCAGCGCCTCGTAGTTGAACGTGTATTTCGCGCCTTCCGATTTCGACGCCCAGATCATCGTTTCATGGGCGTTGGTGAACCGCTTGCCGCGAAAGTTCGGCATCGGGTTCGACTTGCGCCACACGACATCGTTGAGAATCCAGAAGCCCGCATCCTGCATCGCCGCGCCGACGCGGAAGATGTTGTGATACGACCCGATGACCCAGATCGCGCCGTTCGGCTTCAGCAGCCGCCGCGCCGCCGACAGCCAGTCGCGGGTGAACCGGTCATAGGCGGCAAAGGATGCAAACTGATCCCAGTGATCGTTCACCGCATCGACCATGGAATTGTCCGGGCGGTGCAGTTCGCCCCTGAGTTGCAGATTGTAGGGCGGATCGGCAAAGATCAGATCGACCGACGCCTCGGGCAGCCGGTTCATCACCTCGATGCAATCGCCATCGACAATCGTGTTCAGGTCGAGCGCCGCGGCGCTCTTGGGTCCGATCTTCGTCATTCTCTGCCTCTGTCCCCGGCGCATTTGCGCTCGTTTGGTGGCTGGCAGGATGAGTCAAAGCCGATTCGCGGTCAATTTCTTTTTTGAATCAGTCACTTAATGATTTATCTTGATACAAGATATTGTGGACCGGCTTGAACGAACGTCTATGGTGTGGGGTGATCCCAAGATCTCGAAGCGCGGATTTGTGGCTTTTCGACGGATAGCCCGCATTGGTTTCCCAGCCATAGCCGGGATGCTGTTGCGCCAAATCCACCATGATCGCGTCACGACAGGTTTTCGCCATGATCGACGCCGCCGCGATCGACACCGACCGGGCATCGCCCCCGATCACGGCCCGCGCCGGGGTGCTCAGCCCGCGCGGGACAAGATGGCCGTCGATCAGCAGGAAATCCGGCGCCGGGTCCAGCAGGGCGATCGCGCGCAGCATCGCCAGATGGCTGGCGCGCAGGATGTTCATCTCGTCGATCTCGGCCACGCTGGCATGGGCGATGGCAACCTCGCAAACCGCCCCGATCTCGACCGCCAGCGCGGCGCGCCGCGTTGGGTTCAGCTTCTTGGAATCGTTCAGCCCCGGCGGCACCCGCCCCGGGACCATGACCACCGCGGCGGCAGTCACCGGCCCGGCCAGCGGCCCGCGCCCGACCTCGTCGACCCCGGCGATCCGCAGGTGGCCAAGGCGGCGGGCGTCGTCTTCGAGGCTCTCGTCGGGCAGATCCATGCCCTCTGGGTGCCCGAAATGGAGATGTCCGGCAAGGACGAAAAGAAGGGCCGCATGGCCCTCCTTCGCCGGTTCGCGCGCCGGGGCGGGTGCGGCCCGTTCAGTTGCGCGACAGCCGGTAGCCGCGATTTTCCAGGCATTCCAGGCTGTAGCCCCGGCGCGGACCGCGCTCGGTCCGGGCCTCGACCCGGCAGTTGCGCGGCAGCCGTCTCACATGGTCGAAATTGCGTTGCATGCAGCGTTCGCCCACCACCAGCTTGCGGTCGCCATGGCTTTTCAACTGGCGCAGGCACTGGCGGGGCAGAACATAGCGTTGCAGATCGTCCGGCAGCGGGCGCGGCTTGACCTGCGGATGCAGCGGAAAGTCCCCGTTCGGCCGCTGGTGCGTGCCATGACGGCGGGGTTCCACACGCCAGACCGGGATGTCGGGCCGGTGATCGCGGCTGACGCGCTGGCGTTCATGCTTGCGGTCCTGGTGTTTCTTGACGGCGATGCCGAGAACCGCCAGCGCGGCCAGCCCGGCCAGGACACGGGCGGTATCGTCGGCGCGGGCCGGGGCGGCGGTCAGGCCTGTGACGGCCATGGCGGCGGCGGCGATCAGGGCAATGAACCTGCGATGAGTCAAACGGGGCGTGAATCGGGGCATATCTCTGGTATCCTTCGCTGTCGGGTCATGTTCGGGTCAAACCCGGTCCGGACAGTGCGGGCCGGGGATGCAACCAGACTGGGGTGCCATGCGGAAGACAGGCAATATCGGCGCGCTGCTATCCGATAACGGATGCGCCAACGCCTTGCGGTTATTGAATAACGCCCCGGCACGGCGCAGGATGGAGCCATGAAACACGCATTGCTTTTCCTCACCCTCGCCGCCTGCCTGGCCACGGCTTTGCCGGTAGCGGCCGCCGACTGCTTTGCCGACTACAAGGCCAAGCAGGACGACCCCCTGCGGCTGCACTATGGCGTGGCGCAGGTGCGCGGCGAATGCACCGCAACCGCCGCCCGCGCGGAACTGGCCGCGCGGCTGGCCGCCGCCGGCTGGACATTGCTGAACGTGCTTTCGGTCTTCGGGCCGGAGGGGCTGGAAGAAAGGAAGGCCGATGCCGGACCCTACTATCTCCGTTACTGAGGCGCGCCGGTCGGGTAACCTTATCGTCGGTTTCGGGATCGCCGCCATCGTGGCGATTCTGGCCGCCGCGGGCGCCGTGCTGCTGCTGGCGCTGCCCGATGCGAACGCCTTCAACGCGCGCGTCGAACGGCTGTTCGTCGAGAACGACCTGACCACGCAGGCCGAGATCAGGCTGCTTGAAATCCTCGCCCAGTCCGGCACCGCCTTTTCCGATACGCTGGCCAGCTACCGGATGGTGATCTTCGTGCTGCTGGTCTTTGCCGCGGCGATGATGGTTGCGGCGCTGGTGTTCCTGGTCATGCTGGTCACGCTCAACCGGTCGATGGCGCAGATCGAACGCACCGGCATCCAGGTGACGTCGCTGATCATCAGCCGCGAGGAAAACACCGTCTATCTCAACAATCTCGATTTCCAGCTGACCGCGGCGGCCATGGAAACCCTTGCGGTTCTGGCCGAGGCGCGGATGGATGACGAGGTTCTGTCAGGCGCCGAAATCGAAGCGACCGTGTCGGGCCGCGACGCCGCCGATTGCGACGAAGCGGCCGGCGCCACGCGGATCAAGCGGCTGCGCGACACGCTGGGCAACCAGATCGTCAGCGCCCTGCTGGTCAAGAACATCGCCCGGCGCGGATACATGCTGGCCATCGAAAAGGACGTGATCCGCATGGTCTGAACCCCGCCCGCGCCGCCCTCGCCTCGCCTTGGGCCGAAGGCGGGCGGGCATCACATATGGGTCATTCGGGCGCGCGCCGGGTTGGAAACCATGCCGCGCGCGGTCATTTTGGCAGGCATAGCCACAACGCGAAAGCCCGCCCCATGCCCGACGGCGCCCCGAACGCATCCTACGCGATCGACATTCAGCCGCTGTCCGGTCGGGTCGCGATCAGCCGCGCCGGCACGGTGCTGGCCTCAAGCACCCGCGCCCTCGTGATGTACGAGACCCGGCTGCCGCCGACCGTCTATTTCCCGCCCGAGGACGTGGTCGCGGAACTGGGCGGGCCAGGCGAATTGCAGACCTTCTGCCCGTTCAAGGGCACCGCCAGCTACCGCGACCTGCTTGTCGACGGCGAACGCATCGACGATGGCGTCTGGATCTATGCCGATGCCTTGCCCGAAAGCGACGCGATCCGCGGCTTTGTCGGGTTCATGCCCCACGCCTATACCGATCTCGACCTCGGGGCGAACCGGCTGCGCGATGCCGGCGAGGGAAATATCGGCGGCCCGCTGATCGACTGGCTGATGCGCGAGGCGGCCGGACTGGATACGCCCGAGGCGTTCACCGCCGCCTTGTCGGAAAAACTGTGCCAGCAGGGCATCGCGCTGTCCCGGCTCAGCGTCATGATCTGGTCGCTGCACCCGATGATCGTCGGCAAGAACTACACATGGACGAGGGGCGAGGACGAGATCACCACCCTTGCCCCGTCCTACGAGATACACAGCCACCCGGCGTTCCTGAACAGCCCGCTGCGGCATGTCGCCAACGGCAAGGGCGGGGTGCGCCAGAAGATCGGAACCGATTACCGCGACAACAGCTTTCCGATCATCGAGGATCTGCGCGCATCGGGGGCGACCGATTATGTCGCGATGCCGCTGACATTCTCGGACGGGCGGCGCCATGTCCTCACCCTGACCAGCGACCGCGCGGGCGGGTTCAGTACCGCCGATCTGGGGCTGGTATTCGAATGCGCGTCGGTCATCGGGCGGTTCTACGAGGTGTTCATGCAGCGCGAGAACGCGCAGGTGCTGCTGGAAACCTATGTCGGCAAACGCACCGGCGCCCGCGTTCTGGGCGGCGACATTCGCCGTGGCGACGGCGACGATATCGACGCCGCCATCATGTTCTGCGATCTGCGCGATTCCACCGCGCTGGAGGAGCGCCTTGGCCGGGTGGAGTATATCGCGCTGCTGAACGCGTTCTTCGAGGTCGTCTCGACCGTGGTTCAGCAAAACGGCGGCGAGGTGCTGAAGTTCATCGGCGATGCCGTGCTGGCGGTGTTTGCGGCCGGCGACGATCCGGAGGAGGCCAAGGCGCAGGCGCTCAATTCGGCGCGCGCCATCGTCGCGCGGGTGATGGCGGGCGATGGCTGCGCGCATTCCTGCGACTGCGCCATCGGCATTGCCTATGGCCGCGTCACCTATGGCAATGTCGGATCGCGCGAACGGCTGGATTTCACGGTGATCGGCCAGGCCGCGAACATCGCGGCGCGGCTGGGCGATTACGGCAAGACGCACGGCCATCGCATCGTGACCGCCGACGATACCGTCGGATCGAAAGCGCAGGCCGCGTCCATGGGTGCCATCCCCCTGGGCGCGGTGGCGCTGCACAACGTGTCGCGCCCGGTGCGCTGTTACGCCGTCCCGGCCAGCGCCGCCGCGTTCGAGCCGAAATGCCGGACTGAACCGGGTGCGCGCATCACTTGACAGCGGACATCGGTTGCGACCACATCGGCGCATGCCGAGATGGAGGGCCGATCATGCGCAAGTTGCTGCCTGACGATGCGCAATGCGATCTATCCTTCACCTTCCACGAACGCCCGCCGATGGACAAGCCGCGACATTGCGAGGAGCGCCCGGGATGACCGCACACCTGTTCGACCTGCCCGCCATACCCGCCATACCCGTCACGGGCGAATCCGCCGCCTATCCCATCGGCCGCATCTTCTGCGTGGGGCGCAACTATGCCGCCCACGCCGCCGAGATGGGGCACGAGGTGGACCGCGAGGCACCGTTCTATTTCACCAAGTCCCCGGCCAACGCGATCCTCGGCGGTGCCAGCATCCCCTACCCGCCGGGCACCGACGATTTCCATCATGAAATGGAACTGGCGCTGGCTATCGGCAAGCCCCTGTTCCGCGCCACGCCCGAGCGGGCGCGCGACGCGGTCTATGCCTATGGCTGCGCGCTCGACATGACGCGGCGCGATCTGCAGATCCGCGAACGCACCAGGCAACGGCCCTGGGATCTGGGCAAGGACGTCGAGAATTCGGCGGTGTTCGCCCCCCTGACCCGCGCCGCCGACTGGGCGCCCGGCGACGGCAAGCGCATTTATCTTGAGGTGAACGGCGAGGTCAGGCAGGATGCCACCCTGGCCGAAATGATCTGGAAGGTGGACGAGATCGTCAGCCATCTGTCCGGCTTCTATCACCTGCGCCCCGGCGATCTGATCCTGACCGGCACGCCGGCCGGGGTCGGCCCCGTGGTCGCCGGCGATGCGATTGCCGGGGGTATCGACGGCCTGTGCCCGGTCGCCTTGATGCTGGGCGCAGCCGAATGAACGCCGCGCCGGTCCGCGTGGTCGGCAGGTGGCGGCCTCGGTGGACGGACCCGGCTGCATGGCGCCAAAGGGCGCGATTCATCGTTGCGCGTATCCTGGCGAGACCCCGGATGACGTTGCCGGCACGCTTTGCCGCGATCGGGGAAATCGCCGCTTGCGCAGGGTTCGTGTTCGGTTGCAGTCTCGGGCAATCGAAAAGTGCGTGTATCGCGCCGTCGCCGCGCATGCGGCGCTTTGCAACGCGGTGACGGGTATCCGCGCGCCAGCGGAGTGGCAAGCGCGAGCACCGGGGCGAAGGGCGCAGCACCTTCGGACATCCGGCGCAGGGAAGAAATCGGACAGACGCAAGCTAGATGTTGCAATATCTTGCGTCTTTGGCATTATATTGCCCAAAACTGGTCTTAGGGAGGAATCAAATGACCAATCGGAGAAACATTCTGGGCTTTGTGGGGGCCGCGGCGATCGCCGCGTTCGCCACGGGCCTTACCACGACTGCGGCCATGGCGCAGGAAGTGACGCTGAAACTGCATCAGTTTCTTCCGGCGCAGGGCACCGTGCCCAAGCAGGTTCTCGATGTCTGGGCCGACAAGGTCGAGGCCGATTCGAACGGCCGAATCAAGGTGGACCGTTATCCCTCCATGCAGCTTGGCGGCAAGCCCCCCGAGCTTTACGACCAGGCCGTCGACGGCGTCGCCGACATCATCTGGACGGTGGTCGCCTATACTCCGGGCCGCTTTCCCGGGACCGAGGTGTTCGAACTGCCGTTCATGATGACCAATGCCGGCGCCACCTCGCGCGCCTATTGGGAGATGTTCGAGAAACACTGGAAAGACACCGACTTTGCCGACACCAAGATCCTTGCCGCCTGGGTGCATGGGCCCGGCCTGTTCCACACCAAGGATCCGGTGGAAAAACCCGAGGACCTGCAAGGCATGAAGATCCGCGGCGGCGGGCGGTCGGTCAACACGCTGCTGACCACGCTGGGAGCAACCCCGGTGGGAATGCCGGTGCCGGCGGTGTCCGAGGGGCTGTCCAAGGGCGTGATCGACGGCACCACGATTCCGTGGGAAGTCACCACCGCGCTGAAGGTTCAGGAACTGGTGCATAACCACACCGAATTCGAAGGCGCGGCGCTTTACACGCTGACCTTCGTCCTTGCGATGAACAAGGAGAAATACGAAAGCCTGCCGGACGATCTGAAAAAGGTGATCGACGACAATTCCGGTCTGGAATTCTCGGTCTTTGCCGGCGTCACCCAGGAAGCCGGCGACCTGCCGGCCCGCGAACTGGCGCTGGATCTGGGCAACAACATCATCACGATCGACGCCGAGGGCACCAAGCAATGGCGTGCCCTGGCGCAGCCGATCTATGATGAATGGGTGGCCGACATGAACTCCAAGGGCATAGACGGCCAGGCCCTGATCGACGAAGCCCAGATGCTGATCGAGAAATACACCGAGTAACCGATCAGGCGGAATGGACGGCCGCGGCGGCCCCGTCGCCGCGGCCGGTCTGCCTTCAAGGGAATGGGCCGCACATTCATGCACAAATTCATGCTCAGCCTGGCCCGTCTCATGGCGGTACTGGGCGGTATCGTCCTGTCGCTGCTGATCGTTCTGACCTGCGCCTCGATCGCCGGGCGGATCCTCAACGGTCTGCTGCACGGCAGCTTCATGCAATCGTTCGCGCCCGTGTTTTCGGACTGGGCCATCGGCACCGGAATCGGGCCGGTCAACGGCGATTATGAACTGGTCGAGGCCGGGGTCGCATTCGCCATCTTCGCCTTTCTGCCGCTGTGTCAGATCACTGCCGGCCATGCCTCGGTCGATATCCTGACGAACACGTTTTCGGCCCCCGTCAACCGTTTCCTGCGGATGCTGACCGAAATGCTGTTCGGCGCGGTCCTGGTCTTGATCGCGGTTCAGCTGTTCAAGGGCACGTTGTCGAAATACAGCAACTCCGAGACCTCGTTCCTTCTGGAATTCCCGATCTGGTGGGCCTATGGCGCCAGCTTCCTGGCCTCGGTCACGGCGGCGATCCTCGGCGTCTACATGGCCGGGGTCCGCATCGTCGAGTTCTTTACCCGCCGCATACTCGTGCAGGACGGGGTGGAGGCGATCCATTGACCGCGCTCGAGATCGGTATCTACTCCTTTCCCGCCCTTCTGGCCCTGATCTTCCTGCGTGTGCCCATCGGGCTGGCCATGTTCGTGGTTGGCTTCGTGGGCCTCTATTTCGTGAGCGACGGCAACACCGTCGCCCTGGCGCGGCTCAAGACCGAAACCTATTCGACGTTTTCCAGCTATTCGCTGAGCATCGTCCCGATGTTCCTGCTGATGGGGCATTTCGCCACGCTGGGGGGTATGTCCACGTCGCTGTTCAAGGCCGCCGAGGGGTTTCTTGGCCACCGCAAGGGCGGTGTCGCCATGGCCTCGGTCGGCGCCTGCGCCGGGTTCGGAGCGATCTGCGGCAGTTCGCTGGCCACGGCGGCCACCATGGGCCGCGTCGCCCTGCCCGAACTCAAGGCCTACGGCTATGCCGGCGGGTTCTCCTCGGCCACGCTCGCCGCGGGGGGGACGCTGGGCATCCTGATCCCGCCCTCGGTGGTTCTGGTGATCTACGCGATCCTGACCGAACAGAACATCGCCAAGCTGTTTCTGGCCGCGTTCGTTCCCGGCGTGCTGGCCGCGCTCGGCTATGTCATCGCCATTTCGATCTATGTCCGGCTTTATCCCGACTCGGCGGGCGTGCGTCCGCCGGCGCCGTGGTCGGAACGCCTGGCCGCCCTGTTTCGTGTCTGGCCGGTCCTGCTGGTTTTCCTGCTGGTGGT
>JAGRMG010000264.1 GCA_020441385.1 Paracoccaceae bacterium | reverse complement strand
CTTCTGAAAGGCGCCAGGACGACGATCTACATCACCATCGTCGGCCTGATCGGCGGCCTTGTGCTGGGCACGATCGCGGGCATGATGCGCGCCTATGGCGGGCGCATCCTCAACGCCGTCGCCTTCGCCTATATCGAACTCATCCGCGGCACGCCCATCGTGGTGCAGGTGATGTTTCTCTATTTCGCGCTGCCGGTGCTGGCCAATATCCGCATCGACCCGATGAGCGCGGCGATCCTGGCGATCATCGTCAACGCCGGCGCCTATATCGCCGAAATCGTGCGCGGCGCCTTCCTGTCGATCGGCAAGGGGCTGACCGAGGCCGGGCTCGCGATCGGCCTGCCGCACTGGAAGGTGCTTTACTACATCGTCGGGCCGCTGGCGTTCCGCCGCCTCATCCCGCCCTTGGGCAACCAGTTCATCGTCAGCCTCAAGGATACCTCGCTGTTCATCGTGATCGGCGTCGGCGAACTGACCCGCACCGGGCAGGAGATCATGGCCGCGAACTTCCGCGCCGTCGAGATCTGGACCGCCGTCGCCGTCATCTACCTGATCATGACCGGCACGCTGAGCCTGATCCTGCGCATGACCGAAAAACGCATGAGGATCCTATGAGCATCATCGAGTTCAGGAAAACGTCCAAGCATTTCGGCCCGCTCAAGGTGCTGGACGGGGTCGACCTGTCGATCGAGGCGGGCGAGGTTGTGGTGCTGGTCGGGCCCTCGGGGTCGGGCAAGTCCACGCTCCTGCGCTGCATCAACGGGCTCGAGACCATCACCGGCGGCGATCTGGTCGTCGACGGGCTGAGCGTCACCGGAGGGTCGAGGCAACTGCGCGAGATCCGCCAGGAGGCGGGCATGGTGTTCCAGCAGTTCAACCTGTTCCCGCAACTCACCGCGCTGGAGAACGTGGCCTTCGGCCCCTCCAAGGTGCGCGGGCTGAGCAAGGCGAAGGCGCGGGAAACCGCGCTCGACCTGCTGGAAAAGGTCGGGCTGCGCGACAAGGCCGGGCATTACCCCGCCGAGCTTTCCGGCGGCCAGCAGCAGCGCGTCGCCATCGCCCGCGCGCTGGCGGTCAAGCCCAAGGTGATGCTGTTCGACGAACCGACATCGGCGCTCGACCCCGAGTTGAAACAGGAGGTGCTGAACGTGATGCGCGCGCTGGCCGAGGAAGGCATGACCATGGTCGTCGTCACCCACGAGATGGGTTTCGCCAAGCAGGTCGGCACGCGGCTGATCTTCATGGAACACGGCCATATCGCGGTGGACGGCGACCCGCGCGAGGTGATCGACACGCCGCCCAACGACCGGATGAAGGATTTCCTGCAACATGTCTGAAGCCGGGGCATCCGAACTGGGGTTCGTCACGGCGCGGGGCACCCCGCGCCGGATCGGCCGCACCCTGGGCGAGGCCGGCCGCGAGGCGGTGCACGGGGTATTGTTGCACGAAAGCTACTGGCACGCGGTGACGGACCCGGCCCATGCCGGGGCGGTGCGGGTCATGGCCGACAACCTCCGCGCGCTGTTCCCGCCCATCTGGGAAGAGATGCAGGGCCTGGCCGAGGGGCTGGGCCTGCCGCCCGAACAGGTGGTGGCCTGGAACTGCCGGGGCGATCTGATGTCCAACGTGCCCGATGGCTGCACCACGGTGCAGATCCCCGGCGCGACGGGCATGATCGGCCACAACGAAGACGGCCTGCCGGGGTTCCGGGGGCATGCCTTCATCGCCGAAATCGCGCCCGATGACGGCCCGGCGCTGATGGCGTCCTGCTATCCCGGCTCGATCCCCGGCCATACCTTCGGCGCCAACGCGGCGGGCATGGCGCAGGCGGTCAACAATTTGCGCCTGCGCGGCGTGGCGCCACGCCTGCCCCGCATGGGGCTGAGCCGCGCGGTCCTGGCCTGCGAAACGCTGGACGACGCGCTGGCGCTGCTGGCGGCGCACAACGCCAGCGGCGGGTTTCACATGACGCTGGCCCAGGCGGGCGATGCGCGGATGATGAGCGTGGAATTCGGCGGCGGCGTCTGCTCGGCCCGGCAGATCGAGGCACCGGCGGTGCATGCCAACCACGCGCTGCACATGGGCGACCGCGCCGCCGGACAGATCGTCACCGCCTCCTCGCGCGACCGGCAGGCGCGCGCGACGCAACTGATCGCCGGGGGCGTCACCGACCCGCTGCGCATCCTTCGCGATACCGGCGGGGCGGGCCTGCCCATCCACCGCTCTGCCCCCGACGACCCCGATCACGAGAATACGCTTGCCACGGCGCTGTTGCGCATGGACAATTCGTCGGTGGAGTGGAGATTGCATGACCAGACCTCGGAACGGCCCGTCATCGAAGGGCGCTGGCCGCGATCCTGAGGCGGGCATCGCGCCGCCCCGAAACGTGCGGGATCTGCGCGACCTGATGCTGCGGATATCGCGCGGCGTGGCGCCGCTGACGCTGGGGCCCAAGGCGCAGCAGGCGCTGGCCGACATCCTGGACCTGCGCGGCGATCCCGCACTGTTGTCGATCACCTCGCTGGCCGCGAAGCTCTCGGTCAACCCCTCGACCCTGACCCGGCTGGCGCGCGCGCTCGGCTATGGCGGGTTCGGCGCGTTCCAGCAGGTGTTGCTCGATGCCTCGATGACCGCGCCGGGCGATTTCTATACCCGCCAGGCACAGGCGGCCCTGGCCGGCGAGGATGCCAGCGGCATGGGCGGCATCAGCCGGCTTTGCCATGAAAACCAGGCCAATATCGAACGCTTCCTCGAAGGCTGCGATATCCAGCAGTTCCGGCACGCGACCGACCTGATCACCTCGGCGCCGCGGGTGATGGTCCACGGCATCCGCCAGTTTCACGCCGTTGCCAGCTTTCTTGTCTACGGGCTGCGGATGATCCGCTCGGACGTGCACCTGCTGGATTCCAACAATCTCGGCATCGCCGAGGGGCTGGCCTCGATGGGCCGGGACGATGTGCTGATCTCGACAAGCTGCGCGCCCTATTCCGCGCAGGTCGCGGCAACCGCCCGCGCCGCGGCCGATCGCGGCATCGGGATCGTGGCCCTCACCGACCGGGCCAGCTCTCCGCTCGCCGCGGTTTCGCGCGCCGCGATCCTGGTTCCGCACGCGACGAGCTTCATCTCGAACTCGCTGACGACCTTCGTTCTGGCCGCCGAATGCCTGGTCAACGGCTGCGCCGCCGCGTCGCCGGACACGGCGAAACAGGCCCTGAGCGACCGCGACGAAATGATCGG